>DATJFF010000034.1:0-19981 GCA_035495795.1 Vicinamibacterales bacterium | reverse complement strand
AGATCTCGGGACTCCATTGACCGCAGCGAGGGGGGCGGCGAAGTACAACGAAGTGCCCTGCGCCGCGATCGCGCCGACGCCGAGGCTCGGCGTGACATCAGGTGCGACGTCGACCACCGGAGCCCAGTCGAGCAATGCGTAGTTGGACGCATCGAACGCGGCCAAGTTGTGTCGCACCGAGCCGCCGTTGACCGCCGACTCCGTTCCGACTAGCACTGAGTTGTCGGCCGTGACGCCGATCGCGACAGCGGCACGATACGAGGACGCACCCGGCACCCACGGCCGGAGCTGTCCGTTCGCGTCGACCGACGCCAAACCCGGCCGGCGCTGGCCCGCTACGTGTTGGAACACCCCAAGGAGGTAGACATTGCCGTCCGGGGCCACCGCCAGATCGATTACTGCCGAATCGGGACGCGGGTCCCACGGCAACACGGCGCCGGTAGGAATGTCGATTGCTGCCGCGTGCTGGCGCGGCTGCCCGCCTACCGAAGTGAAGTAGCCTCCGATGTATAGCGTGGTGCCCTGTGCGTCGATGGTCGCGACGCGGGCAGAAGACGGCGAGGCGTCGCCAAAGGGCGCCCACGTGAGATCGAGCGTGCCGGTCGCGAGATCGACCGCGAGGAGGTTGTTGAGCGCGGGCGCGCCAGCCCTACGGAAGTCGCCGCCGACGATGACACGGGAACCGCTGACCCGCAGATCGTTGATGCCGCCGAATGTCGGAGCGCTGAAGCCGAGATCGGTTGTCCACAACGTGGCGCCGTTGAGTTCGCTGACGGCGGCAAGGTAACCCGATCTCAGCGGGCCGGCAATCACGAGACGATCGCCGGCCGGTCGCATTGCGCCGACGTCCAAAAGGGCCGCCTGCGACCAGGCTTGGGCCGCGCCGGTCCCGGGATCGAGTGCGGCGACACTGAAGTTGGTGCGCACGAACAGGCGAGTCGACCCCAGTGCCAGTTGGCTGACCGGCCCGCTGAGAGCCGGTGTGAACCCAGTATCGAGAGTGCCGTTCGAGAGGATATGGGCCAGATACCCCCGCGGCGCGCCGTCAATGGTGGTGAAGGTGCCACCAATATAGACACCCCCAGTGCGATCGGGCTCGATCGCCGTAACCTGCTGGTTCACGACAGGCCATCCGGCACTCACCTCTCCGGAAGTCGGCGACATACGAAGCAGACCGCCAACCAGGTTTGTCGCAGGCGCTACCCGCGAGAATCGGCCTCCGACGTAGAGCACGCCGTTGTGCTCGAGTAGCGCGCCGACGGGTCCATCGGTCACCCACGGGAAACTCGATTGCGAGGCTGGATCCGCGGCCGGCTGAGTAGCCTGCAATGCAAGGCTGGTGGTGACGAGACAGACGGTCATCCAACCCGAACGCGAGAGTGGCATCGCAGTGAGGCTGGTTGCCTATTTCGCCAGCCGCACTCGGACGGCCAGGGCTCCGTCCGACACGGTCAACATCCGCTCGAAGCGGTAGCGCGCCGCTTCGCGTTCCGCGAACTCGAAGAAGGCGCCCGTCTCTCCGGTGCTGGCGTCATGCGTCCAGTCGTCGAAGTAGATGATGGATCCGTCGACGAGCCGGCCGGTCAGAAACGCGAACACATCGACGGTGGAACTGTACATGTCGCAGTCGACGCGCGCGTAAGCGACCCGCGAGATCCGCTCGAGCATGGTGGGCAGCGTGTCGCTGAACCACCCCTCCACGAGTTCCACGTCGTTGAGGTGACCGAGCGACTGGATCAGGTACTGCTCCACGGCCGCGCGTGACGTGTTCGCGAATGCACCCTCGTCCCAGAACATCGGATGGTCACGCTCCGTGTCGGGCTTGGGCAGCCCCTTGAAGCCGTCGAAGCCGTAGAAGCGGTCGATGATACCGAGCGGACGGAAGATTTCGATCAGCCGCCGGAAGCTACCGCCGCCGAACACCCCGAACTCGACGAGGTCGCCGCTCACGCCGTCTCGGCGCAGCGTTTCGGCCATGAGCGGCCATACCACGTCGTACTCGAGGCGCCAGATCGGCCCATAGACGCCGTTCAGCAGGTCGGTTGTTCCAAACTGCTCGGGGATGTACAGCTCGAGGCGCGGCTTGTCCGGAGCCACGCCGAAGACGCGCTGGCATCGCTCGACGTACCGGGGATCCATCAAATAGGTTGATCGCGTGGGCACCGCTCGGACACTCCTCGACGTGCAGCGTAACATGGAGGAACGACCGCGGCCGCTGTGCTATTCTCGCCGACGCCGTCCGCCCCGATTCGCCGCCCGCCACGCGCATGCACACCTCGAAGACTCCTCGGTTGACAGGCATCCTGGCGCCCGTGCTCGGAGAGTTCACGCGGCACTCGGTGACTCGCGATCCCGAGATTCGTCCGATGAGCGAGGCGGTCCTGCTTCGCGCGGTCATCCCGGCTGGCGCCGATGCCGTCCTCCGGGTGCGTCCGCTGGTCGCGGCCGACGGGCCGCCGGACGGCGGGATCGCGCTCAGTTACGCGGCCGCCCTTCGCGTGCCGCGCGGCTGGTTGCGCGATCAGGTCCAGTCATGAGCCTGACCTCGATGCAGCTCTACCCGTTGCTGCCTCGCGACCTCGGCGAGGCCGAGCGGGCCCTCCTGTCGGGAACGCCGGTGGAAGGCTGGTGCCCGATCTGCGGGCGCCTCACGCGCTTCATGGATGCGACCGAGAACCTCCGCGAGAGCTGCTTCTGCGAACATTGCCGCTCGACGAACCGGCAGCGGCAGATGGCCTTCGTGCTGCTGCGCGTGCTCGAGGAGATGCGTCCGGCCAGACTGTTGTCCCTCGGCGATGTGGCCGCATTGGATGAGCCCGTTCGAATCCACAACTCCGAGTCCTCCGGGGCGGTGCACGACGCGCTGCGCTCGAACACCGGGTACACGTTCAGCGAGTACTTCGGTCCCGAGCATGCCAGCGGCGCTCTCGTCAACGGCGTGATGCACCAGGACCTCACCCGGTGTTCGTTTGGAGATGCCAGCCTCGACGTGCTGATGTCCTCCGACGTGTTCGAGCACATTCCGGAGCCCTACCTTGCACATGCCGAGGTGTTCCGGATCCTGAAGCCCGGCGGGCGGCACGTCTTCACCGTCCCATTCCTCTGGGACCGGTGGCTCGACGAGCGCCGGGCCGAGGCGTCGCCATCCGGCGAGATCCGGCACCTGCTGCCGCCGGAACTCCACGGCGACCCGGTCCGCCCCGACGCCGGGATCCTCGTCTTCTTGAAGCCGTCGTTCGAGATGTGCGTGCGGCTGGCGCGGATCGGCTTCGAGCCGCGGATCTATCGGCCGCACCTGCCGTGGTGCGGCATCGTCGGACAGGCCCTTGTCTTCGACGCCGTGAAGCCGGCTCAGTAGAAGCGTTCGGACCCGTAGGGCACCAGTTCGAAGCCGGCGTCGGTCAACCGGCTCGACAGGATTGCCTCGTTCAGGATGGCGCGCACCTTGTCCCGGAACAGAACCCAGGTGCGGGGACCGAGCGCGAACTGCTGCCGCCACCGAAGGCTCACCCATTCGAGAAGCAGCAGCCGGTACTCCGCCGAGATCGGCGCCTCGGCCAGGAACGGATCCCGGACGATCGTGACGACCACCTCGAAGTGCTCCGGGGCCGTGGCCATCATCGGGGGTGGCACCCAGACCGCCAGCTGCAGCCGTCCCGACACGCCTGCGAACGTCGCGCCGAAGCGAGGGCCCGTCCAGCCGCCCTTTCCATCCGGATACCAGCCGGTCGTCGAGACCGCTTCGGCCAAGCTTCGCGAGCCGGCCTTCAGCTGTCTGACGTAGAGGCCGAGAGTACGCGCGTCGGAGCCGAAGCCGATGTCGCGCGGCACGAACGGGTGGGCGCTTTCGATCGCGACGAGTACGTTGCCATCGGCGCCGAGCGGCCATTCGTACCTCGCGCCGGCCTCAGCCTCCGCCCGCGACAGCCTCACGGTGTGGGTGGTCGAGATCTGCCGCGGACAGACGGACGGGAGCAACCGATCCAGGTCCTCTTCGGTGACCGACACGACGCTTCCGATGGCCTCGATAGCCGACCGCGGCACGAAGATCGCGTTCGTGCAGATCCACGACGAGATCCGGCGGCCCAAGACCGAGACCCGTCGCGGCAGGAAGTCCACGCGTCCAGCCGCCAGCCCATATCGATGCCAGCGGAGCAGGTCGTCGAGCGTCGGGTAGCGGGAAAGGAAGCTGGGGCCCGGCGCCAGGAACGCCTCGTTGGTCATCAGCAGCATGTCCCACGGCACGTCCTGCGCCGCGAGCACGTCGAGTCCCCGCTGCCAGCCCGAGAACTCGCGACTGCCGTTGTCGCCGCCGACGAAGCCGCGGCCAGGCCCCGCCATCTCGTAGGGGGTCGACTCGGCGGCATTGTCCACGACCAGCAAGTACGGCTGGCAGTACCAAAACCGCTCGAGGTAGCCCTCGAGGGTCTCGAGCGCGCCGGGATAGCGGTCGGGACTGTGCTGGACGTAGATGACCGCGAGCCGCGGCGGCAGCACGGGTCGGCGGGCCGGCGCCGTCACGGGACGACCGGACGACCGAAGCCGAGCGTCTGGAGAGCGTCGGACAGCCGCTCGCGCCCGGCCTCGATCGAGAAGTGGGCGGCGACGTGGCTGAGACCGCCCTCCGACAACTGCCGCCACAGCACCGCATCGTTGTAAAGATCGACAACGGCATCCGCAAATGCGTCGGGGTCGTCGCACAGCAGTGCCTGCCTGCGATTCTCGAGGGACATGCCTTCGGCGCCGAGATTCGTAGTGACGACCGGGACGCCGTGACAGAAGCTCGACACGATCTTGCCCTTCTGTCCGGCTCCGAATCGCAGCGGCGCGACCGTCAACCGGACGACGTCGAGCACCTCCGCCAGGTCTGCCACCTGGCCGCGGACCACGACCCCGGGCGCGTCCAGCCGGCGGATGACTTCTGGCGCGTCGGGCCCGACGACATGGAATCGAGCGTCGGGGAGCGCCGCTCTTACACGCGGCCAGATGCGCTCGACGAAATGGAGCACCGCATCGACATTCGGTGTGTGCCGGAAGCCGCCGATGAAGGCCACGTCGCGACGCTCCTCGAAGGGGCTCGACAGACCCGACACGTGGCGAATGAGGGGCAATTGCCGCAGGCACGCATCGGGCCGCAGCGTCGAAAGCAGCCGGACCTCGAAATCACTCACCACCGTCGTCATGTCACAGGCGTCGATGATGCTGAGCTCGAGGGTTGCGGTCCGCTCGGCCGTGCGCCGTGCCATCGGGTTGCCGGTCAGCTCCGATTCCCGCCGCTCGCGCAGGAAATGAAGGTCCACGGTCATGAACATGGTGCGGGCGCGGGGGCACCAGCGGCGGATCTCGTCGAGATGGTCGTTCGCGGTCTTGACGCGAAACAGCATCACGAGGTCGATGTCCTCGCCTCGCCGCTTCAACAGGCTCTCGACGTCATGGCAGCCGGGCGCGTGCAGCGTTTCGATCCCGAGGTCGGCGAGCGCGTCGGTATACCGTCCGAGATACCTGTAGTTCGAGACCGGCACGAACATGACGCGCCAGCCGAGTTGTCGCAGCAGCTTGATGTAGAGAAATGCGTATTCGGAGCCGGCGTCCTGATCCGGGGTGGGCGTGCAGGCGTCGAGCACGAGCGCGACCGGCCCGCACGGCTCGATCGCCTCCGGCCGGGGCGCGCCATCCCACGCCAGTGCCCGGGCCCGCGGCTGCAGCGCCCACGCGCGATCGCCCACCCGGTCGCGCAGTGACGCAGACGCGGTGGTGCCGCGAGCATCCGACCACCGGACGATGCCGCACGACCAGGCGGGAGCACAGCGCTGGACGCGCGGGTCGGGCATCGGCCGCCAGGTGCATCCATCAGACGCCAGATGGCCGACGGGTTCGATCTCGGCGGAGACCGCCGCGAGGGCGTCGTCTGCCGACAATGCCGCGGTCAATGCGTCGATCCATCCAGGCATCGGCAGTACGTGATCGTTGACGAAAGCCAGGAGCGGCCGGGTGGTGGTTGGGCGGACATCGGCGATGTCCATTCGACCGTCCGGCCCCGGATCGACCAGGAGCAGGTCGTCGCCGGGGCTGAGCGTGTCGCGGATTCGCTCGAGCCTGAACTGGTCGCCGGCATCCGACGCCGAGCCCGCCACCAGCACCGACACCGGAGGTCTGTTCGTCATGACGCGGACCGAGCCAGCCAGCGTCGGTCGGCTCGAAGCAGCCGCACGATATCGAGTTCGGGGACCGGCAAGTCCCAGGGATTGGGCGCGAAGCCCAAGTCGTAGCCCTCGGTCACGAAGTGCACCAGAGGATTTACACCTCCCGCGATCCGGTGGCGCTCGCGGTACCAGGCGGTCTCGAAGTGCGGGTGCGGCCGGCGGCCTTCGCGTGCCCCGTGATCGAGGAAGTGAGCGAGCGGATTGACTGACGATCGCTCGAGCCCTGGCACCGACGCGAGGTAAAACCGGGTGTCGAACAGCGGATGCGGGTGGCGCCCCTCGGCGGCCCCGTAGAGGAGGTAGTGCGCGAGCGGTTCTGCCCCGCTGCGGAGGACGTCGGGATTGGTTGCCAGGTAGAAGGCGGGATCGAACAACGGGTGCGGCGCCCGCAGTTCACGCCAGCCGTGAATGAGGTAGTGGGCCAACGGCTCGACTTTGGCGCGCGCCACGTCCGGGTTCGACGCCAGGTAGAACGCGGGATCGAAGAGCGAATGCGGCGACCGGCCCTCCTTCCATCCACTCCCCACGTAATGAGCGAGGGGTGAGAATCCGCCGGCCTCGACGTCCGGGTTCATACGCCGGTACCTGGCTGCGTCGAACAACACGTGCGGCGCTCGATCCGAGAACTGCCCTTCGAGGATGAAATGGACCAGCGGCGAGGGCACGTGCAGTTCGGGCCAGCCGGTCTTGCCGGAGCGGTAGTAGCTCGGATCGAAGAGCGGATGGGGTGGGATCCCGGCCGCTTCGCCGGACCTCAGGTAGTGTCGCAGACCCCGCAGCCTTCCCCGTGCGAGCCGGGGCACGCGTGCGGCGTACCCGGCCTCGTCGAACCACGGACTGTTGCCGATGATGTAGGCCCGGCGCGCGGTGCGAGGCCTCACCCAGAGCGCGATCGCCGCACCGAGACCATCCGAGTCGCCCCCGCTGCCGCGTAGTTCCCGTCTGGTCCACTGTGCCCATCGCAGCGGCGCCGCAATCCGCCACGTTCGGCTCGTGCGCAACTCCGCCAACTCCCGACGCGCGACGTGGAGCGCGGCCGAGGCCCCCGCGCCGCGGGCTGCCGCCGACTCCCTTGCGGCAGCCTGGCGGCGGCTCTCATCGTTGGCCTGGGCACGGTCCCGGCGCACCTGATCAAGCGTGGACGAAAGCGTCGCGGTTCGCCGAATCGCTTCGTACAGGAGTTCGGTGACGCGCCGGAATTCCTCCTCCCGCGCCCTGGCCACCTCACTCCGGGCCATGTCGTCCACATCCGCCGCCTGCCGCCGAGCGAGCTCCTGGGCCTCCCCGGTCAGCCCAGCGACCGCGCCGTCGCCGCGAGGCAGTGCCTCGTCGTGATTCACCACGGGAGCGTGCGACTGGGTTTCCTGGGCGTGTTCGTTCAGGGAAGGTTCGACCTCCTTCCGGCTCCGAGTCCCCTCAGCCCTGTCGAGCTCCGCTGCGAGGCCTTCCGTGCGGGCCACTCGCGCGGACTGCTCGTCGAACTGGAACCGCACCTGCCAGGCCTCCCCGAGGGCGGCAAAGAACGACTGCACTGTCGTGAACGCGTTCGAACCGGGCTCGAGCGAGGTCAGCCACTCGATCTCGGTGGCACGATCCGGACCGATGGCGAGGACCCCGAGCCCGTGGCCATGGCGGAAGGTGAAGGACGGATAAACGGTCTTCAGCTCCTCCCAGAACCGCCACACCCCGAAGTCGCCCTGCCGGACGTTGACATCGTGGAACAGCATCACGCCGCGCCGGGTCATGGCCGTTCGCCACGTCTCGAAGTCATGGCGGACGGCATCGAACGTGTGCAGCCCGTCGATGTGCAGCAGGTCGATCGATCCGTCCGAGAACTGCTGGCGCGCCTCGTCGAACGTCATCCGGAGATTCCGGGAAAAGCGCGCGAAGTATCGGTCGTGGAAGGCCGACCAGTCCGCGAAGACCTGCTCGTCGTACGGACCCGTGTGCTCGTCGCCCCGCCACGTGTCGACGGCGTAGCAGCCGGTGTCGATACCGAGATATTGGACGGCCTGCGCGAACGCCGAGTAACTGTTGCCCGACTGCGTGCCGAGCTCGACGAGGGTCTGCGGCCGGGTTACGTCTACGATCCAGAATGCAAACGGGATATGCGACACCCAGCTGGCAGGCGAAACGAGGCGAACTGGATTGAGGAATGCAGCGGGCCGGATGAAATGCGGCTCGAGCGACACACCAGGCACGGTGTCGAAGAGGATACACCGGCCGTGACCGTGCCGGGATGACCCCGTGCCATGGCCGCCGCCGAGGCTCAATTCGAGGTTCCACCTCGTCACTGAGGCGCCGGGTAAAATCGACGGGTGGCACGATTGGCCCGACGCGTCGCCTTCCCTTTATTCACCCTTTGCGTGCTGACCGCGCTGGTCCGCGCCGAGGCGCAACCCGCTCGGTCTCCACTCGATCAGGAGCAGCGCGAGATCTTCCGCGAGCTGGTCGAGATCAATACGTCGCCGGCCGGCGGTAGCGTGGCGCCGGCCGCGCAGGCGGTGGCGAAGCGGCTCTCCGCCGCCGGGTTCGCGCCCGCCGACGTAGAGACCATCGGTCCGACTGCCACCTGTGTCAACGTCGTCGCCACCTTACGCGGCAAGGACAGCGCGGCGCGGCCGGTCCTGCTGATGGCCCACCTCGACGTGGTACCCGCGAAGCGTGAGGACTGGAAGTACGACCCCTACGTGCTGCGCGAGGAGAATGGCTGGTTCATCGGCCGCGGCACGATGGACAACAAGGCCGGCGCCTCCGCCCTGATCGCCAACATGATCCGCTGGAAGCGCGAAGCCTACACGCCGTCACGGGACGCGATCATGGTGCTCACCTGCGACGAGGAGACCGACGCGACCGGCGGCATCCAGTGGCTGCTCAAGGAGCGGCCGCGGCTCGGCACCGCCGACTACGCGCTCAACACCGACGCCGGCGGCGTCAGCCGCCGCAGTTCGGGCAAGGTGGCGTTCCAGGTGCAGGCCGCGGAGAAGGCCTACGTGACGTTCGCGCTGACTGCGAAGAACGAAGGCGGCCATTCCTCGGTGCCGAGATCGGACAACGCGATCTACGCGCTTGCCGCGGCGCTGCAGCGGGTCGCGGCTTATCGCTTCCCCGTGCAGTTCAACCCGGTGTCGCAGGCCGCGTTCACCCGCACGGCCACCCTCGAGACCGGAACACTGGCCGAGGACATGGCCGCCGCCGGCCGCGGCGAGACTAGCGGCGCCGCCATCGATCGGCTGTCGGCGATCCCGTACTTGAACAACGGGCTCCGCACCACCTGCGTGGCGACGATGCTGTCCGGCGGCCATGCCGAGAACGCGCTGCCCCAATCCGCCACTGCCACGGTGAACTGCCGCGTGATGCCCGGCGTCCCCGCCGACGAGATCAAGCGCACGCTCGAAAAGGTCGTCAACGATTCGACGATCGCGGTCTCGACCACGTATCCGATGATTCCCAGCCCGGCGTCGCCGTTGCGCGACGACCTGCTGCCCGCGATCGAAAAAGTCGCTACGACGTTCTGGCCAGACGCGGTCGTGATCCCGCAGATGTCGGCAGGCGCCACCGATGGCTTGTATCTGCGGAATGCCAACATCCCGGTGTTCGGCCCGTCGGGTATCGAGATCCAGCCCGAGGAGTCGCGCAGCCACGGGCTGGACGAGCGGGTCCCGGTCGCGTCGATCTACCGGGCGCGCGAGTACTGGTACACCCTCGTGAAGACGCTGTTACGATAGGCGGCTATGACTACGCGTCCCGACCTCGGCACGGACCAGGCTCACCTGATGCACCCCCTGCACCACCCGTCGGCCTATGCGGCCACCCGCATCTGGGTCTCGGGCAAGGGTGCGATCATCACCGACTCGAAGGGCCGCGATTACATCGACGGCCTCTCCGGCCTCTGGAACGTCAACATCGGCCACGGCCGGACCGAGCTCGGTGACGCCGCCAAGGCGCAGATGGACACGCTGGCGTTCCACTCCGCGTACGCGGGCGGCACCAACGAGAAGGCAATCGCGCTCGCCGAGAAGATGAGCGAGATTGCGTATCCCTCAATCAACACGTTTTTCTTCACCAGCGGCGGCGCCGAGTCGACCGAGACGTCGATCAAGACGGCGCGCTTCTACTTCAAGGCGGTCGGCAAGCCCGACAAGGTGAAGGTGATTTCGCGCCAGCGCGCCTATCACGGCCTGACGCTGGCGGCGATGAGCGCGACCGGCCTGTCGGTGTTCTGGCCGATGTTCGAGCCGCGCGTGCCGAACTTCCTGCACATCGATGCGCCGGATCCGTATCGGTTCGTCAATGCCACGCCCGAAGTGAGTCTTGGCGTCGCAGCGGCGAACAAGCTGGAAGAAGCGATCCTTCGTGAGGGGCCGGACACCGTCGCGGCGTTCATCGCCGAGCCGGTCCAGGGCGCCGGCGGCGTCATCGTCCCGCCGGCTGATTACTTTGCCCGGATCCGGGAGAT
This sequence comes from Vicinamibacterales bacterium, assembly GCA_035495795.1. Lineage (GTDB taxonomy): Bacteria > Acidobacteriota > Vicinamibacteria > Vicinamibacterales > UBA2999 > VFZN01. The sequence continues at coordinate 9,319 of DATJFF010000034.1, read as the reverse complement.
CTGCAACAAGTACGACGTCCTGCTCGTCTCCGACGAGGTCATCACCGGGTTCGCCAGGACCGGCCGGTGGTTCGGCCTGGAGCACTACGGCGTCCAGCCGGACATCATGCAGTTTGCCAAGGGGATCACCAGCGGCTACATCCCCCTCGGCGGCGTCGGCGTTTCCGACAGGCTGCGCGAGGTCATCAACGGCGTGCCGCCGGCGCAGCGCTGGATGCACGCGTTCACCTACTCGGGCCATCCAACCTGTTGCGCGGTGGCGCTCGCCAACATCGACATCATGGAGAAGGAAGGCTTCGTCGAGCGGGCAGCGTCGAGCGGCGACCGGCTCATCAAGAAGCTGCGCGGGCTCGAGTCGATGGACGGCGTCGGCCACGTCCGCGGCCAGGGCATGATGGCGGCGGTCGAAGTCGTCGCCGACAAGGCGACGAAGCAGCTCTTCCCGCCGGCAGCAGGCGTGACGCCGAAGCTGACCGACGCGATGCTCGAGCGCGGTCTCTACACCCGCGTCGTGATGGACTGCATCTGCATCGCGCCGCCGCTCTGCTCCACCGACGCCGAGATCGATCGCCTGGTGGACATCGTCGGCGACGCCGTCAGCTCCGTCGTGACCGGCGCGCGGGAGACGGTAGCCGCGGCCCGTTGACGTAACCGAGCCGCATCCCGCAGCTGTATCTGTACGCACGAAGAGGCTCCAGACCACGGGTCGGAGCCTCTTCCTGTGAGTGACGGTGAGCGCGTGGACGCGCCTCCGACAGACGATCGCGCCGATCTAGTCGGTCTCGACGCAGCCCGACACCGTGTTCAGAGCGCTTGACGCCTCGTGGCGGCCGCAGCTTGCGTCGCTGCCCTTGCAAGTGAGTGCGGCGAACAGCTGGTCGCAGGTCGTGAACCGATCGCCAGGTACAGCGGCAGCCGCCGAGCAGGATGTCGCGAACGCGGTCTCGTGCGTCTTCCAGTAACCGGGCGAGCACGGCGTGCCCTCCGGCGGCGGCGGCTGGCAATGCGGCTGGCTGGGGAAGTCGGTACACGAGCATGTGTCCGTCGCGGGATCGCATGTGTCCGGATTCGGACTGAAGTTGGCGCCGGCCGATGCGGAGCTGGCGGACGCGGTTGGTGCGGTCGGAGACATGGACGGCGAGGTACCGGAGCAGGCCGCCACGACCAGCGCGGTGGCAAGAATGGCGCCGGTGAGCAGCCGAGTGTAGGTCAAGGTCATTCGCGATTCTCCTTGGAAAGGGACCAGCAGACAGATCCACGCGAATCGCAGCAATGTTGCCGCCACGCCGTTTCGCACTTGTCGAAATCCGACCAAACCAATGACGGCCCACGGTTTAGGCCATTTACCACTACCGCGTCTATTACGTGCGTTTGTTTTCCTCTCAGATGTCTAATGTCTCGGTGAACGCGGACTGGCAGACTCCACACAGCGCGTCGTCACGCGCCCCAGGATAATAAAAAAGAGAAGAGGCTCCAGCCCATGGCCCGGAGCCTCTTTGTCTTCGACGCCCCGCTCTACGGGGTCACGGTGCTGTTGTCGATCGGGCAGCCGAGGTTGTTGTTGCCGTCGAGCAGCGAGGCGAGGCTGAGGATGTTGGCGCGGTTGCCGCCCGCAATCGCCAGGTTCACCTCGGTCACGATCGCCGCCGCCGACAACGGGTAGTCCACGTCGCCGTTGGCCGCGTTCAGCAGCGCTGCGACCGCGGCGCGGAGCAGGTTCTGGGTGGCGCCGGACACGCCAGAGCCGCCGCCGAGCTCGAGGGCCTGGAGCAGCGTCAGGCTGTTGTACGAGCCAGCCGCAAAGCCGGCGCTGCCGACCGTCTGGCCGGGCGAATACGGCGGCCACTGATCGCCGCCCTTCTTGGCGTTGCCCTTCCAGTAACCCGGCGTGCAGCCTTCATTACCGCCGCTCGGCGGCTGGCACTCGGGCGACTCGGGGAACGCCTGGCAGTCCGGGTTGGGGCTGAAGTTGGCGCTCGCCGAGGCCGTGCTGGCAGTCGGCGCGGTCGGCAACATCGAGGGCGACGTGCCCGAGCACGCGGCGGCCAGCGCCATGACGCCGGCCAGCGAGACTCCAGTAAGCAGCTGCCGGGTGACATGCAGATTCATGCGTGAATTCTCCTTAGTGGAAGAGACAATCGACTCGCCGGCGTCATTCAGCAAGCGCCTCGCCATGCCCCGGTCACGATCGATCTCGACTCGATAACTCGCGTGCGCTCAAGCGCATAGCGGAGCGGCCCGGCCGCGAAGGCGGGAATCGAAGTCTGGGTGTCAGGTGGCTTTTGTCCGAAGCAGCCGCGTCGAGTTCGACTTGTCGGGCCGATCGGCGATCAGCGCGCCAGGCCGAGGCCGCGCAGCGCGGCCCGCGCATCGATCAGACCGTCGCCGTACTCGTCGTCTCGGCCCGGCGCGCCGACGTCGCGCGCCGTCTTGCGCAACGCCGATTCGATGCCTGCAGGCGAGTGAACACCTTGCGAGTAGAGCAACGCGCCGAGGCCGGCAACATGCGGCGTGGCCATCGACGTCCCTTGCATGGCCACTTCGGCGTAGCGCTCGAAGCGGGGCCGGATGACGGTGACGGCATTGAAGTCGCTCGAGATGAGACCGACCTGGAAGATGGCGGCCGCGGCGCCGAGCGTGACGTCGCCTCCGGGCGCGGACAGCTCGAGGTGAGCGCCGGTACTGGAGTACGGTGCGCGGGTACCGTTCGCGCCGACCGCGCCGACCGAGACCACGCCGTTGAAAGCCGGCGCATAGGCGGCGGGGTACTGAACGGGATTGCCTCGCTGTGCGTCGTTGCCGTTGGAGATGGCGACGAACACGCCGTGGTTGACCGCGTACTGGAGCGCCTCGCGTGTGATCGGCGACTCGGCGGGACCGCCGAGGCTCAGGTTGATCACCTGCGCGCCGTTGTCGGCAGCATAACGGATCGCCTCAGACACCGCCGAATCGGGGCAGGTGCCGGTTTCGCGCGGGTCCACGTACCCGGGAACACCGGCGGCGGATTGCGCGATCTGGATCTCCCAATAGCCGTAGCACGCTTTCAATGGCATGAGCCGCGACCGATAGGCGATGCCCGCAAGCCCGAGACCGTTGTTGGTTTCCTCGAGTGCGGTCCCCGCGACGTGAGTGCCGTGGCCGACCATGTCCACCGGGGGACCGGACCAGAACACGAAGTCGCGCCCCGGCAGCATGCGACCCGCACTCACATCGGGACTGGCCGCGAACGGAACGGGAACGCCCTCGATCGCGCTGCCGGTCCAGAGAGGCAGCTCATACGTCGTTGACACCGTCGTCACACCGGTATCGATCACCGCGATGACCACATCGGCGGATCCGCCGGGATTGATGTCCCAGGCGCGAGGCAGGTCGATCAGCTCGAAGTTCCACTGTCTCGGGAACGAGGGATCGTTGGGCGTGGCGTGGATCGAGCGCAGGTAGTTCGGCTGCGCCCACTCGACTTCCGGCTGAGCCGCGAGCCGATCCGCAGCGAGCGCCGCATCGGGCTCGTCCGGGGTCGCGACGATCAGCGCATCTCCGGCCCATCGCGTCGCCGAGTTGTCCACCGAGCCGCGCAACACCGACAGGGCGCGGCTCTCGGCGCGGCCGAATGCGCCGCTCTTGAACTTCACGAGCACCTCGCCCGGCACGTACGGCAGATCGCTGTTCCAGGCAGCGGCGAGGCGCTGGATCTCGACGGTGCTCGTCAGCAGCGGGAACGGCAGCGGGGGCGCCTGCCCGCGCGGGGCGATCACGCTGATCCCCACCGCCACCAACGTCAGAAATCGAACCGATCGTGCCATGCGCAGTTAATTCACTCGACCCGTCCCGGAGCCTGCCGCGCAAGACGCGACCAGCGCAGGTAGAACGGCAAGCCGAGCGCCACCAGGACCAGCCCGGCGATCGATTCGGTCGGCCGTTCCATCAGCGTGTTCCAGACCAGCGCGAACGAGCCCAGCACGTAGAGCGCCGGGATCACAGGATAGCCGAGCGCCCGATAGGGACGCGGTACGGCGGGCCGCCGCCATCGCAGCACGAAGATCGCAAGCCCCCCGAGCGTCCCGAACAGCACCGAGGCAAAGGTGACATAGGTGAACAGCGCCTCGTAGCCGCCGGTCAGCGTCAACAGCACCGACCATACGCTGGTGATGAGGAGCGCGACGTGCGGTGTGCGATGGACCGGATGGACTCGCGCCGCGGCAGGAAAGAAGCGCCCATCCGAGGCCATCGCGAAGCAGACCCGCGACGAAGCGATCACGCCTGCAACGTTGCACCCGAAGGTCGAGATGACCACGCTGGCGGCGACCAGGGTGGCGCCGATCGGTCCGACCAGCGCCGTCACCGCCTTTTCGGCAATCCGCGTCACACCGGCAATCTCCGCCACCGGCAGCGTCAGGATGTAGGCGACGTTCACGCTGACGTAGATGGTGGTCAGCGCGATGGTGCCGAGAATCAACGCGCGGGGCACCGTCTGGGCGGGGCGTTCGATCTCGCCTGCGGCAAAGGCCACGTAGTACCAGCCTTCGTAGGTCCACATGACCGCGATCATGATCACGCCAAACGACGCGAGAGGGCGCGCGACCGCAGGAGGAACGACCGGCGTCCATGCCGGATCGACGGTCGCGAAGGCCAGGGCCAGCAGCGGGATGGCAATCAGGCCGCCGACCTTGGCCACCGTCAGCACCGCGTTGGTCAGGTTGCCCTGCTCGATGCCGGCGTAGTTGATGACGGTGATGACGATCACCGAGGCTGCGGCCACCAGCTGCCCGGCGCTGATGCTCCACGGCCCCCACGGCATCGCGAGCGTGATCAGCACGTGAGCCGTGCCGAGCGAAGGGAAGAAATAGCTGAAATACTCGGCGAAGCCGACGGCAACGGTGGCGACGCTGCCCGTCAGGATTACGAGCAGGCAGGCCCACCCGAACAGAAACCCCCACACCGGCCCATAGGCCTCGCTGAGGAAGACGTACAACCCTCCCGAACGCGGGAACATCGATCCCATCTCGGCGTAGGTGAGGCCGCCGGCCATCGCCAGCATCCCGCCCGCGACCCAGGCGGCGATCACGAGGGTGGACGATGGCAGCGTCTGCATCATGCTGCCGGTGGTGAGGAAGATGCCGGAGCCGATGACGCTCCCGATTGCGAGGAGCGTGGCGCCCCAGAGGCCGATGCCCCGGACGAGCGCCGCATCGGCGTCGCTGAGTCGCGGTGGCGCGGCGGCGTCGGACACGGTTGCGCGACTCTAGCACGTCCGCGCGCTTGCTGGACCGGGTCGGGCCGTTCTGCTACCGTCGGCACCATGTATACAGCGACGCTGTTCGCGCATTCCTGGCTCCGATGGTTGATCATCCTGCTCGGCCTGTTCGCCGTCGCGCGCGCGGTGGCGGGACGGGCGAGCGGCCGCCCGTGGCTGGCCTCAGATGCAAGCGCCGGCCGGTTCTACACGATCGCGCTCGATGTCCAGATGCTGCTCGGGCTGCTGCTCTACTTCGTGTTCAGCGATCTGCTCACCGTGGCCCGCGCCGACATGAGCCGCGCGATGGCCAACCCGGCGATCCGCTTCTGGCTGGTCGAACACGTCACCGGGATGCTGATTGCGATTGCCCTGGCCCACGTCGGCACCGTTCGCATTCGCAAGGCCACTGATGGGACGACCCGATTCACGCAGGCGGCACTTTTCTACGGCCTCTCACTGATCGCAGTGCTTCTCGCCTCGCCCTGGCCCTGGCTCGCCCACGCAAGGCCCCTCTTCCGCTTCTAAGAGCACGTCAAGGCAAAAGGCACAAGGCAGAAGGCAGAAGGCAGAAGGCACAAGGCAGAAACCTCAGATGGGCAACTCGGAATGTGGGCGGTCGCCCCGGTCATCCGATCTGCTGGCGGCATGCTGTCTGGTTTTTGCCTTCTGCCTTCTGCCTTTTGCCTTGACGTCCGCGCGCTCCAGCTGGGAACCGCCAGCCACGGGAGCCGCAGCCACCTGGTTCTGGTTGCAGAAGCTCGCCACGACCGCGAGCCTGATGCACACGACCGCGCATCCAGACGACGAGCACGGCGGCATGCTGACGCTCGCGAGCCGCGGGTGGGGCGCGCGCGTGTCGCTCCTGACCCTGACGCGCGGTGAAGCCGGCGACAACGCCCTCGGGCCGCAGCTCTTCGACGCGCTCGGCCTGATCCGCACCGAGGAGCTTGCGGTCGCCGATCGCCACTACGGCGTCGATCAGCAGTACTTCACCTCGGTGATCGACTACGGCTTCTCGAAGCGGCTCGAGGAGGCCTTCGACAAGTGGGGGCGCGAGAACGTGCTCCGCGACATGGTGCGGATCATCCGCACCGAGCGTCCGGTGGTGATCGTGTCGCGCTTCCAGGGCAACGCGCGCGATGGTCATGGCAACCACCAGACGGCGGGCCTGCTCACCGAGCAGGCGTTCGAAGCGGCCGCGAACCCGCAGATGTTTCCCGAGCAGATCGCGGACGGGTTGCGCCCCTGGCAGGCGAAGCGCCTTTACATCGGCGGAATGCGCGAGGACGAGGACTGGACCGTGCGAGTGGACACGGGCCAGTACAGTCCCTGGCTCGGCGACTCGTTCGAGAACGTCGCCCGCGAGGGGCTCAGCTTCCAGCGCTCGCAGAACAGCGGACGGCTCGTTCGCGCGGCGGGATCGACCTTTGGTTACTACAAGCGGATGGATAGAGGCGCGAAAGCGGGAGTCAAGGAGCGCGGCTTCTTCGATGGCATCGACACGTCCATTCCTGCGCTCTTCGCGATGCTCGGGCGGCCCGAACCTGACGGAATGCCGGCAGTGCTGCAGCGGATTGACCGGTCGGTACGAGACGCAATGCAGGTGTTCGACCCACGCGACCCGTCGGCAGTGGCCCCGGCGCTCGCGCACGGCCTGGCCGCCGCGCGAGAAGGCTGGGACCGGTTCTCTGCTGACGCCGATGCCGGCCCGATCCTCGGGCGCAAGGTGGCGCAGTTCGAGCGCGCGATCAGCGCCGCCCTGGGAATAGAGCTCACGGCAATCGCGCAACCCGCGAATACGCCGGAGCCAACCGGGCCGGCGGCGGCGTTCGCTGCTCCGCCGGTGATGGGCCCGGTGGTGCCCGGACAAGCCTTCTCCGTGATCGTCCAGCTGAGTAACCGCGGAAAAACGCCCATCAGTGTGGATGGGATCGTTCCCGCCATCGAACCGGGCTGGCACCTGACCGATCGCGACGACGCGCCCGCCGGGGGTGCCCTCTCACCTGGGCAGCTGTTGCGCCGGAATTACGACGTCACGCTGGCTGGTGAAGCCTCGATCGACTCACGCCCGTACTTCACGCGCGCCTCGATTCAGGAATCGCGCTACGGAATCGCGGACCAGGCCCAGTTCGGTAGGCCGACGAGCCGGGCATCGCCCGTGTTCGTCGTGCGTTACAAGGTCGGTGAGATTGTCGTGCAGACCGAAACCATCACACGCCGTCGCGAAGCCAAGGCGCCGTTCGGCTACGTGATGCGGGAGTTGCGAGTGGTACCCGCTGTATCGCTCTCCGTCGCGCCGACAGCGGCGGTAGTACCCCTCGCCGCGGCGCGCAAGCAGGTGGGCATCACCGTCGACGTCCTGAACAACCGCGACACGGGCAGCGCCGGCTCGCTGTCGCTTCGCCTGCCGCAAGGCTGGAAGGCCGAGCCCGCGCAGGCGCCGTTCGCGTTCGCCCGAGCCGGAGAGCGCGCCTCGTTTCGCTTCGCCGTGACGATGCCCGCGATCGAAACCCGGACCTACGACGTGCGTGCGGTCGCCACCGTCGATGGGCATGACTACACCGAAGGGTTCGAGGAGCTCGACTTCCGCGATCTCGAGACCCGATATCTCTACCGGCCTTCCACCATTTCAGTCCGCGGCATCGACGTCACCGTCGTTCCCGGCCTGAAAGTCGGCTACGTGATGGGCATCGGCGACCTGGTGCCGCAGGGGATCGCTCAGCTTGGCTACGAGGTGGCGCTGCTCGACGAGTCCGCCCTCGCCAAAGGCAATCTGCAGCAGTACGACGCGATCGTGACCGGTACACGCGCCTATGCCGTGCGCGACGACCTGAAGACTTACAACCAGCGGCTGCAGGATTATGTGAAGAACGGCGGCAACCTGATCGTCCTCTACAACACTCAAGAGCTCGTCCCCAACCAGTTCGCGCCGTTTCCGGGAGAGCTGACGGCAAGGGCCGAGGAAGTGTCAGAGGAGGATTCGCCGGTGGACATCCTCGCGCCCGGCGCGCCGATGCTGAACGTCCCGAACAGGATCACCAAGGCTGACTTCGACGGGTGGGTCGAGCAGCGCGGTTCGAAATTCTGGAGCTCCTGGGACAAGGCCTACACCTCGATCGTCGCGACGTATGACAAGGGGCAGGCGCCGCAGCAGGGCGGCTGGCTGTGGGCGAAGGTCGGGAAAGGACACTACACCTACTTCGCGTACGCGTTCCATCGTCAGCTGCCCTACGGCGTGCCTGGCGCCTATCGCCTTCTGGCCAACCTGCTGGCGCTCGGAAATACCGATCGTTGAGCAGCCGGCGGCTGGCAGAGGCTCGACGGGCACAGTCCCCGGGCAGGGACGATGCCCTGCCCGAGAACCGCCGGTGTCGAAGCGCGATTCAGCGCTCGGTCCCGAACGCGTGCCGCAGATCGAAGCGCGCCACTTTCTGCCCCAGTTTCACGCCGGCTTCGCTCGACCCGCGGTAATGCAAGCCGGCCCACAGCCGCGCGTTGACGATTTCTTCGCGCAACTGCTCCGCGGTATCGAAGTGGCGGACCGCGGTCAGCGTCGCGGTGCCGTGAACATCGACGTCGATCCGGTCTGTGCCACGGAACCACGTCAGCACTTCCGACATGGCGCCGGTGATTGACCCGTGGGCCCCCGGATACTCCGGGTGATTGGGCGTGGCGACCAGCGGGCGCCACCCCACGTGCTCGAGCGTCGCCGCGTTGCGGTCGCTATCGAGGTCGTCAGGATCGCACGCCGCCGGGCCGAAGCCATCGTTCGTGACACTGCACGGGTCGATGGCCGTGACCGGCCGCCAGAAGAGAAACGTGTACTTCCAGTGCATGTCGGCGATCTGGGCGTCGGCGCCGACGACGTTGATGATCGCGAGCAGCCGCGCGGTGTCGAGGACGTCGAGGGCACCCGCGGTTGCGAGATCCCGGCCCAGACGGTTGTACTGACGGATCACGTTCGCCACCCAGAACAGCGCCGTCGCGGTCTGCGCGGTGTTCGGATTCGTGTTCCCGCCGAAGTCCCTCACTTCGTTGAACTGTTCAATCCACTTCGCGCTGTGCAACGGCGGCGGCGGCGCA
>DATJFF010000033.1:0-5577 GCA_035495795.1 Vicinamibacterales bacterium | reverse complement strand
CCGCTCGCCGCTCACGCCGATGAATCGCTCGACGTAGGAGTACCACGGCGCGATGTCGGCATAGCGGATCGGCCAGTCCACGCCGTGGCCGTCCTTCGCGTTGGCCTCGAAGTCGAGGTCGCTCCAGCGGTACACCTGCCGGCCCCACATGATCGAGCGGCCGCCGACCTGGCGCCCGCGGATCCAGTGGAACGGCTTGTCGGCGTCGAAGGTGTAGGGGTTCTCGTTGTCGTTGACGAAGAACTTCCCGCTCCACTCGTCGCAGGCGTAGCAGTTCTTCTGGATGAACTGGTTCTTCTCCATGGTGCGGCGGTCGCCCTTGCCGCGGAAGTGGAGCTGCCAGGGCTGAACGTGCTCGACGAAATCCTTCGCGGGATCGATCGGGCCGCCGGCCTCGAGGACGAGGGTGCGGAGGCCGTGCTCGGTCAGCTCCTTCGCGGCCCAGCCGCCGGTGATGCCCGAGCCGATGACGATGGCGTCATACGTCGCCGCGCGCGTCATGGCCGTGCTCCCTGCGGCCGGGCGCCGATGGTGCGGCAACCGTCGTAGCGGCCGGGCCAGATGACGGTGTGCAGGAACTGCTCGGAGCCGACCTTCGACGAGTAGAAGCCGCTCACCGTCAGCTCCTTCATCCACCGGAAGAACGGCTTCGGCGCACCCGGCGCCTGCGGCTGACGGGCCTCGGCGTCGAGCGTCGTGAGGAATCGCGTCTGCCGCGCGGGCGTGAGGGCGATGAAGGGCTTGCCCATCTCGCGCGCACTTCGGGCGTCGAACGCCTCGAGTCCGCTCATGAACGCCGTGCGGGTTTCGGCGGGATACCACTCGTCGAGCAGGAGCGCGATGTACTCGTCGACCCGCGCCGCGCGCGCGCCGGGAGTGTCGGTGGCTGGCAGGATCGCCTCGGCGAGGGTGGCGACTGTGGCGCGCTGGTGCGCGGTGAAGGGCCCGAGCGGACCCGTCGGCGTAAGCGGTTGCGCGCCGAGTCGGCGCCCCGCAGCGAGCAGCTCATCGGCCGTGAGGCCGAGCGAGACGGGTATGGCGGCCCCGCCGAGGAGGCGGAGCAGAGCGCGGCGGTTCATCGCGGTTCTCCCTGGTCGGAACGGAGCGGGAGCGGGCCGTTCAATGGGGGGACATTGCAAGATTAACGGGGGTCGCGCGCGGCGCCAGAGTCGGTCTTGCCGCCCCGTCCCGCAGCCGGTATGCTGTCCCCACTTCCGCCGGTTTCCGCACCCTCACTGGAGCCGCGCCATGTCCCGTCCTCACCTGGCGATCGCCGCCGTTCCAATTGTGTTGCTCGCTGCGTGTACCCCCACGAAGCTGCCGCCGGCCAGAGACACCACCTCGGCGGTAGTCTCCACTCCCGCCCCGACCGACCGGGCCGCCGTGCGCCGGCAGATCGAGGCCGCGGACAGCCAGATGGCCGCCGCCATGGGCAAGGGCGACACCGTCGGGATGTACGCCGCCTACGCCGATGATGCCGTGATGATGATGCCGGGCACTCCCCCGCTGCATGGGCGAGCGGAGATGACCAGGTCGCTCAACGCGATGATGGCGCAGATGACGCTCAAGGACCCGAAGTTCCACATCGAGGACGTGCTCGTGGGAGGCGATCTCGCGGTCGAGACCGGCACCTACGAATGGACAGTGCAGCCGAAGAAGGGCAGGGCGATGCCGGACAAGGGCAGCTATGTCACCGTCTGGCAGCGGCAGGCCGACGGCTCCTGGAAGATCATCCGCGACATCAGCAACAGCGGCCGGGCCGGCACGTGATCACTTCGCTCGCACTCACGATGCTCCTCGCCGCGGCACCGGTCCCCCGCGCGGCGAAGGCTGACCTCGCCGCAGCGAAGGCGCTCGTGGCCCGCGTGGTGCCGGGCAACGCCGGCTCGTTCGTCGTTGCGCAGATCCCCGACTCCGCCGGTCACGACGTCTTCGAGGTCGAGAGCCGGTCGGGCAAGATCGTGCTGCGTGGTTCCAGCGGCGTCGCCATCGCGTCGGCACTCAACTGGTATCTGGAGAATGTCGCGGGCGTCAATGTCGCCAATCCGCTGGTTCCGATCCATCTCAAGGCGGTGAGGCCCGTCGCCCACGCGGTCCACGTCGTGACGCCGTACACGTACCGGTACTTCTTCAACTACTGCACGTTCTCGTACAGCATGGCGTGGTGGGGCTGGGACGACTGGCAGCGGATGATCGACTGGATGGCGCTCAAGGGGATCAACCTGCCGCTCGCCGCCACCGGACAGGAAGGGACCTGGCAGCTCGTCCTCCGCGACCTGGGCTTCAGCGATCGGCAGATCGGAGAGTTCCTCGTGGGCCCTGCGTATCTGCCGTGGGGCTGGATGGGGAACATCGACGGCTTGGGCGGGCCGCTGCCGAAGAGCTGGATCGCGAGCCACGTCGCGCTCGAGCGCCGCATCCTCGCGCGCGAGCGCGCGCTCGGCATGAAGCCGGTGCTGCAGGGGTTTACCGGGCATGTTCCCGAGTCGATCAGGGACGTGTTCCCCAACGCGAAGATCCACCAGACCGGCGACTGGTCCGCCGGGTTCAGCGGCACCTGGTTCCTCGACCCGCTCGATCCACTCTTCCAGCGGATCGGGACGCTCTTCGTCAGGCGGCAGACCGAGCTCTTCGGCACCGATCACCTCTACGCCGCCGACAGCTTCAACGAGATCAATCCGCCCACCGACGACTCGACGTTCCTCGCGGGGATGGGGCACACCGTCTACGAGTCGATGCACGCCGCCGATCCCGAGGCGATCTGGGTCCTCCAAGGCTGGTTCCTCTACTATCAGGCGAAGTTCTGGCGGGATCCCCAGGCCAAAGCACTCCTCGGCGCCGTGCCCGACGATCGGATGCTGGTGCTCGATCTCTATGGAGACCGGAATCCGGTGTGGAAGGAGCGCCAGGCGTTCTTCGGCAAGCCGTGGATCTGGAACGTGCTCTACAACTTCGGCGGGCGGGTGGCGCTCAACGGCGATCTCCCCCACATCGCCGCCAACGTGCACGATGCCGTGACCAGCCCGGCCCGCGGGCGCCTCGCCGGGCTCGGCATGATGATGGAAGGGCTGGGCTACAACCCGATCGTCCCGGACTACGTGATGGACCTGGCGTGGCGGGACGACGCGCCGCCCATCGAGGAGTGGGCGCACGCCTGGGTGCGCCGGCGCTACGGGACGGACGACCCGCGCGCCTGGGCCGCGTGGAAGATCCTGCTTGCGACGGCGTACCGCTCGCCGGCGCAGACCGGCACCTTCGTGGCCGAGCGGCCGCAGTTCTACGACGCGAAGGCGGCGTATCGCACCGAGCCGCGGCGGCGGCCGTACGATCCGCAGCTCCTGGCGGCGGCGCTCGACACGCTACTCACCGCGTCGAAGGAGCTGGGCGCGAGCGACGCGTACCGGTACGACGTGGTGAATCTCGCGCGGCAGGTGGTGGGGGACCTCGGGCTCCCGGCGGTGCAGGCGGTCCAGTCCGCGTATGAAGCGAAGGACCGCGCCGCGCTCGCGCGCGCCGAGGCAACGGTGACCGGCCTGATCGCGGACCTGGACACGCTGGTGGGAACCCGCCGCGAGTTTCTGCTCGGGCCGTGGCTCGAGAGCGCGAAGGCGTGGGGAAGGACGCCGGCCGAGCGGAACCTGTACGAGTGGAACGCGCGGAACATCATCACGCTGTGGGGCACCAAGTGCACCGAGGGGCAGAACGACGATCTGAATCTCTACGCGTACAAGCAGTGGCAGGGGATGTTCAGCGGATACTTCCTGCCGCGGTGGAAGGAGTTCTTTGCGGGGTTGAACAAGTCGATCGACGAAGGCAAGCCGTTCGATCGGGCGCCGTTTGCGGCGGAGAGCTGCGAGTGGGAACAGCGGTGGTCAGCCGCGCACGAGCGTTATCGGACGGTGCCGAGTGGGGACGCGCTGGACGTAACGAAAAGGGTGGTGAGGAGGTGGAGTGAAGACCGGCGAGGCATCTGAACCCGGAGCGGCGCGTTCCGCATTCGCCAGCCGATTTGCGCCGAGAACCACGTGAGCACATCCGTTGGCCTGGTTGGAGGCCTCGGGCCGGAATCGACGGTCGACTACTACCGCCGCATCATCGAGATCTGGCGCGCCGACGAGCCGCGCTCCGCGCCCGCGATTCTCATCGACAGCCTGGACGTCGATCGCGCGATCGAGCTGGTCCGGACGGACAGGCCGGGACTGATCGACTACCTCGCGTCATCGGTGGAACGCCTCGCGAGAGCGGGGTGTGGATTCGCGGCCTTCGCGGCCAACACCCCCCACATCGTCTTCGACGATGTCGTGGCCCGCTCGCCGATACCGCTCCTCAGCATCGTCCAGGCATGCGCCGACGAGGCCCGCGTGCGCGGGTATCGCAGGGTCGGGGTCCTGGGCACGGGGTTCACGATGGAGGGCAGCTTCTATCCGGATACCTTCCAGCGATCGGGGATCGCGGTCGTGGTACCCGACCGGTCCGAGCGCGCGTGGCTGCACGAACGCTACCTTGGCGAGCTCCTGCGGGGGATCTTCGACGACGCCTGTCGCCGCGGCGTGGTCGCGATGGCAGACCGCATGCGCGTCGACGACCACATCGACGCGCTGGTTCTCGCCGGAACCGAGTTGCCCCTGCTCCTGAAGGATCCGACGGTGGCCGGCCTCCCGGTTCTCGATACGACGGAGATTCACGTCCGCGCGATCGTCAGGCGACTCGGGGAGTCAGGGCCGTAAAGCGGTCGCCACTGTTGAGATGCGGACGCAGGCGTGCCACCCGACCACCCGCCACCGGAGCGACGCCATGAAGCCCAACCTGCTGACGATCGTATCGCTGCTCTCGATCATCCTCATACCGTTCCACATCGGCGGCGACATCGGTCTCGGCCTCGATGCCGGGGGGCCCGGAGTGGTCTTCATCGTGGTGCCGATCCTGCTTGTCCTGGCATGCGGCGCATTGCTGCTGGCCGAACGGCGGTCGGGACACGTCATCATGCTTCTCGGGGGCCTCGCTGCGCTGGCTATGCCAATCCTCCACCGGCACAATGGCTTCACTCCGGCAGTGGCCGTGGCGCCCGGCGGACTCTTCTTCATCTGGACACTGGTGGCGCTGGGCGTCACCGGTGGCCTCGCCGTCATACTCTCGGCCCTCGGGCTCTGGCGCCTGCGCTCGCGAGGTGCCTGACACCCAGCTGAGGCACCGGCCGGGTTCGGCCTACCGCTTCTTCCCCCCGGCGCCTGGCACCGCCGCGACCTGCTTCATCCACGACGCGATCAGGCCTTCGTCGAGATCGTCCACGGATTCGAGTTCCACGCCACGCGTTGACTTGCCCATTCCTGTCGGCGTCACCGGCGGTACCGGCTTGAGTGCCACGCCGTTGATGAACATGAGCTTGACGTGGCCGGCGAAGCCGCCGCAGGAGAAGCACCAGCCGTCGCCGACGCCGTAGTACGCCATGCCCCACTTCACCGAGCGCTCGAGCCCGGGCAGCGTCCTGGCCGCCAGGGCATCGACACGTTCGGCGATGCCCCGCTGTGGCTCGGGCAGACTGGCGATGTAGGCGAAGACCGGCTTGTCGCCGAGCGC
>DATJFF010000032.1:0-17537 GCA_035495795.1 Vicinamibacterales bacterium | reverse complement strand
AGACGAGACCCGGCTTCAGCCGCTGGTGGACAACCACCGCGCATTCCTGCGCTTCCTCGAGCGCCGGGTCGGCTCGCGCGAGGAGGCGGAAGACATCCTGCAGGACGCGTTCGGCCGTTCCCTCGAGAAGTTCGATGGCGTCGGAGACGACGAGTCGGTCGTGCGGTGGTTCTACCGCGTATTGCGAAATGCGGTAATCGACCACTACCGCCGCAAGGCTTCCGCCGGCCGCGCCCTCGAGACCTTCGCCGCGGAGCTCGACAAGGCGGTACCACCGCCCGAGATTGAGAACGAGATCTGCGGCTGCGTCAGGACGCTGGCCGACACGCTCAAGCCTGAGTACGCCGAGGCGCTGCGGATGATCGACGTGAACGGCATGCCGGTCAAGGATTTCGCCGCCGAGAAGCAGATCTCCGCGGCCAACGCCGGCGTCCGTGTATTCCGCGCCCGCGAGGCGCTGAGAAAGCAAGTGGTCCGATCGTGCGGCACCTGCGCTGAGCACGGCTGCGTGGACTGCACCTGCAGAAAGGCAGGCTCCAGGCTTTTAGGCTCTGGGCTCTAGGAAGTGCCACGTCCTGGTTCCTCGTTCCTGGTTCCTAGTTCCTGTTTCCTGCCTCCCGCTCGCGCGAGCAGCCGTTCAATGGCGTCGCAAGCGGCCTGCGCGCCGTGCTCGCCCCGAACGCGTGAGCCGACCTCCGCCGCCCTCGTCGCGTATCGAGCGTCACCCAGCAGGTGTCCAAGATCCCGCACGACGTTCGCTTCGGTGTACCGTCGCGGAAACAGCGTCCGCGAGGCGCCGAGCCGCGCCGCACGCATCGCGTTGTCCGGCTGATCGTGCGCCCACGGGACGATCAGCGTCGGCCGGCCGGAGGCGAGCGCCTGGTGCGTCGTCCCGGCACCGCCCTGGTGCACGATCGCCGCGGCCCGCGGGAACAGCGTCGCATGCGGCGCGTACTCAAGGACCAGCGCAGCGTCACCAATTCCCGCGGGGCGGTTGTGTGCGTGGCGCCCGATGAGAAGCACCGCGCGGCGCCCAAGGTGACGGGCGGCGCTGGCGCTCACTTCGTAGAACGAGCCGGCAGCCTCCACCGCCGACGTGCCGAGGGTGAAGACGAGCGGCGGCGGACCCGCCGCAAGGAATCGCTCGAGCTCGTCGGACAATTCCGGCGACGCCGCGCCGTTGTACAGCACGGGGCCGGTCACCGCGACGTTCGGCGGCCAATCGGGCTGCGGCCTGGCAAGCTCTCGCGAGAACAAGGCGAGCACGAGATGCGGCGAGTGCTGCCCTTCCAGGATCGGGTTGCCGGCTCGCGGAAGGCCAAGCGATTCGCGGAACCGGAGTACGGGCTCGGCCCATGGCCGGGTAATCCGCTGGGTGAGCGACACAAACACCCGGCTGAGCCAGGGAGAGCGCGCCAGCAGCCAATACACCCACGGCGCCGGCGGCGGCACCACTGGATCGGTGACCGAGAAGAACGACATCGGCGCGAGGACACTCGACGCCCACACGCCGCCCCGCTCAGCCGCGACGATCGGGCCGGCCATCGTCGCAGGGTGAGTGACCAGGAGCTCGGCGCCCTTGCACGCCTCGGTCAGATCCGCGTGGCTCTGCTGGAGCCCCGGCAGCAGCAGTTCGCGAAAGAGGACCTCGGTCCCCTTCCGCGGATCCATGATGCGGCGGGTCAAGTCGTGATCGTCGATCGGCAGGTCCGGCCGCACCCCGTGGAACTCGAGGCCTTCTGCGCTCACGATTTCCCGGTAGATCGGCGGCACCGCCAGAACCGGCGTGTGGCCACGCGCCTTCAGGGCAAGGCCCAGGCCGATATACGGGTTCAAGTCTCCGAACGATCCGAAGCTGGTGAGAACGATCCGTGCCATGTCAAGGCAGAAGGCAAAAGGCAGAAGGCAGAAAGACCCCGGTACAGACGAAGGGCGCGGCCTCCACGCGGAAGTCGCGCCCTATCTGCGCTATCTGTGTTATCTGCGCTATCTGTGTTATCTGCGGCCCTAGAGCGCCGAGGACAGCGCCGCCGGCTTCATGGCGTTGGCCATGTTGCTGAGCGCCTTTTCGAGCGTCTTACGCGAGGTCGCGATGTTCATGCGCATGTGGTTGTCGCTGCCCTTGCCGTAGCTGCTCCCGGCATTCAGGTGAACCTTCGCGTATTTGACGAGCCAGCGTTCGATCATCTGTTCCGGCTTCAATGCCGCCGTGCCCTCGGCGCGGCTGCGGTTGTGAGTCTCGACCATCTGCTTGGTGTTCAGCTTCTCGGCCAGGGCCGTCATGTCGAGCCACATCAGGTAGGTGCCCTGCGGCTTATAGGCCTTCACCATCGGGATGTTGCGGCTGATGTAGTCGACAGCGAACTCGTGGTTGCCGTCGATGTACTCGACCACCTGCTTCAGCCACTCCTCGCCTTCGGGCGTGTAAGCGCCCATGTTGGCGACGACGCCGAGGGTGTTGAGCTCGGCGCGGTGGTTGACCTTGATCCGATCCATGAAGTCCTTATTGGTCGAGTAGAACCACGCAATCTTGTGCGCGGCCAGACCGAAAGACTTGCTGGCGGCCTTGAAGGTGATGCTGTTGTCGACCACGGCCTTGTTCGGCAGGCTGGCGAACGGCGTGTACTTCTGCCCCTTCTGGACGAAGTCGCAATGGATCTCGTCGGCCAGCACCACGACGCGGTGCTTCAGGCAGATTTCACCGATCCGCAGCAGGTCCTCGGCGCTCCAGCAGTTGCCGGTCGGGTTCTGCGGGTTGCACAGGATGTAGGTGTTGGTATCGAGGCTGATCTGCTTCTCGAATTGATCGAAGTCCATCGCGAACTTGCCGTTCTCGAACTTGAGCGGCACTTCCTCCGCGAGGGTCTGGGTCGCAGTCAGGTCGCCGTAGAAGCCGTTGTAGGTCGGCGTCTGCAGCAGCACCTTGGTGCCCTTCGGCGAGAACGTCTTGAGAGTGGCGATGATGCCGGGGTGCACACCCATCGTGACGACGGCTTGCGACGGCTCGAAGGTCACGCCGTAATGGCGCTTGTTCCAGGCCGCGACGCCTTCGAGGAACGAGGCCGGCATATCGAGATAGCCCCAGTTCTCGTGCTTGAGGCGTTCCGTCAGCGCCTTGGTAATGGACGGAGAGGCCCGGAAGTCCATGTCGGCGATGCCCATGCCGACTTCGACGCTGTTGGGGCCGAAGACCCGAATCTGCTGGTCGTATTTGACCGAGTTGGTTCCGAAGCGGCTGTAGGGGGTGTCGAAGTCGTACTTCCCGTTCGCGCCGGGCGCGAACATCTGCTCAGCGGACGGCGTGGGCGTGGCGGCGGAGAGCGGCGCACCCGCACTGGCGGCGCCCGCAGCGAGCGCTCCCAACCCCGCATTCTTCAGAAACCATCTCCGATTCAGGCCTGCCTGCTGTGACATACGCTGGGCTCCTCGAAGCACTCCGCGTTCGGTAATGCAGCCCCCCTGTTCGAGGGGCCTATCTATGTGTGGGGGACATACTACACCCGCGCGGCCGGAATGTAACGAACTGTTGACAGTCGGCCGTGGATTACACTCCTGCTGGAGCCCGGCTGCGTGACATCACTTTCGGCACTCAGGATTGACGGACGGGTCGCGGATCGTGTTGAACAGGCCGTCGTTACGGTCCTCTGGGTCTGGCTCGTCTACCGCTCCTGGCCGCCGGCGTTCAGCGCCGAATACGCGTCGTCCATCATGCTGGTGGTTTCCGAAAGTGCCGTCCTGCTGTTCCTTCTCCTGAGGCGGCCGACCGATCGGATCTCGCTTCGGCCGTGGGACTGGCTGATTGCCGCGGGCGGCTCGTTCGTGCCGCTGCTGGTGACGACATCCGCTCCGCCGTTCCTGCCTGGTGTGGGCACAGCGATGCTCCTGGCGGGGTTCGTCTTGCACGTCGGCGCCAAACTCAGCCTCAACGCCAGTTTCGGGCTGGTGGCGGCCAACCGTGGCGTGAAGCGGCGCGGGATGTACCGGCTCGTCCGGCATCCGATGTATGCGGGCTATATTCTGAGCCACATCGGATTCCTGATCGCCCGGCCGGCGTGGTTGAACGCCGGACTCTACGGCCTCGAGCTGATCCTGCAGGTGCTCAGAATCCAGGCCGAGGAGCGCGTGCTGCGTGCCGACCCGTCCTATCGTTCGTTTGCCGAGCAGGTGCGCTACCGGCTCCTGCCAGGCGTCTATTGATCCGAACGGCAACGCAGGCTACATCGGGTCCGCGAGAACAACGCTCAGCAGCGAGGCGTTCACCCGCAAAGTCGTCCGGCCCTCGATGAAACCAAGCTGGCGGAACCGCTGAAGAAAGACGTTGACCCGCGATCGGGTCGTACCGACGATCTCTGCCAGCGTTTCCTGCGAAATGGCCGGCACCACCATTGGCGGTGCGTCGGCGCCCTGGTAGACCGCAAGCCTCAGCAACGCCCGCGCCAAACGCTTTTCGGAGCTGTTGAACAGCAGGTCGACGAGATCCTCTTCCACTCGGATGTTCCGCGTCAGGATCTTGCTGATGAAGAGGTCCGACATCTCATGCTGCTCGCGAAGGAGGCGCTGCATGGTCCGGCGCGGAATCACGGTGACCGAAACCCGGTCGCGCGCGATAGCCATGCCGATCCGCTGGCGCTGCCCGGCCAGGCAGCCTTCGCCGAAGAACTCTCCCGGGCCGAGCATCCCGACGATGGCCTCCTTGCCACGACTGGACACGACCGCCAGTTTGACGTGCCCCGACCGCAGGTAGAACACGCGGTCCGCCAGGTCGCCCTGGGAGTAAATGGTGGCGCCGCTGGGGTAAGACCGCGCGGCACCGCCGACCGCATCGAGGTAGGTCTGTGGATTGAAACGGGCGCGCGGCTTGCGCGAGGCTCGCGGCATCGATCAAAACCGCCGGTTTCGCGGAGGCAGACTGCCGGACTCTAGCACGGCTTTCGCCAGGTGTTCCAAAGTGCACAGCCGGGGAAGAGCCGACGAGCGTACCATTCACGTCGGTACGATGACCAGCGCGCGTCGCCCATTTCGATTGTCGTCAGACTTGCACTTCGGGGTGTCGGGTGAGGTGCTGCAGCCCTACCGGCGACTGGCCATTCGCGTGCTTGCGCAGGCATTCCGTGACCTGCGCCGTGGCCCGCCGGAGTTGCGCCTGAGCGCCCTCGAGTTCCTGACCGACGGTACGCGGCTCGAGATGTGGTGTGGTCTCGCGGAGATCGGGGCGGGGCGAGTCAGCGCCCGAGCGCTGGCGCAGAGGTGCGACCTACTGCCGGCCGCCGAGCCGATTCAGGCAGTCGGCGCCGGCGCGAAGCTGGCGAGCGCCAAGTCCTCGGTGTCGTAACTGTCGAAGATCGTAACCAACCGCGTCAGCGTAAGCAGATCCTGAATTCGCGCGGTCGTGTGCGCCAGCCTGATCGAGCCGCCGGCCTTCTGCACTTTGGTGTAGCAGGACACCATCTCCCCAAGGCCCGAACTATCCATATAGTTCAGCTTCGCGAGGTTGAGCACCACCTGCGTGTGGCCTTCCGCCATCAGCCGGGCCACCCGAGCGCCGAGAGCGCCCGCGTTGTCGGAGGACGTCAACCGTCCAACGAGATCGACCACGGCTACGCCGCCCACGTCCCGTGAATTCATTTCCATAGCCGTATCAGCGTATCTGAGCTGCCGCGACCCGTCTGTGCAAAACGGCACAGTCGATGCCGCGTCCCTTCAGCGCGCAGTCGGAACGTGGCGAAGTGTCGATTCAACGAGCCGGCGGGAGCACGACCATCGGCGAGAGTGTGCAGCGGGCGTACTGGGAGCCCGCTCCGGGCCAGAAGAGAAACAGCTCGGCCGAATAGAAACCGTCCTGCCCATCACGCATCTCGACGTCGATATTGAAGGTCCCCGAGCGGCTGACGTCCCGGAACACCCTGACCGCTCGCGACTCCTCACCGGTGCCTGGCCAGAACCGCAGCAGCACTTCGTCGAAATCGGAGCGGTCCCGAGCTGTGACCCTGCCGGCCACCGTGAAGCGCTCCGCCACTCGAACCCGGGCGCGCGGCGCCTGCGTCAACTCGATGCCGCGGCAGTCCGTAGTGCCGAATGCGGCAGGATCGACGTCGTGCGGCTGGCTGACCGCGGGTCCGTTCCGCGGACGGATATCGCTTCGGACGTCGATGCGTCGATTCGTCGTGACCTCGAACGAGGGCTCGCCCTCATAGCTCGGGATGCCGCTGCCGGTCGGATCCTCGAGACGCGCTGCGAAATAGTTCCAGTACGCCATCTCCTCGCCTGATATCAGCCGGTCACGAGACACCACAATGCTCGCCCGCCGCAGGGTGCTCAGGACCGGTCCGCTTCGCGGCCCGTGAATCGCCATGACGTCGTTGATCGAGACGCGACGGCTCGGGCCCGTGATCGACGTTCCGGGAGGCGGCGCGCTGCTGGTCGACGGATCGAACTGGCCTTGCTCGCCGAACACGAACCACTCCGGCACCTCGGCTGGCCCAATGAGACCCATCGCATATAGGTCGAGCGGGTGTTGGCGGCCAAGGCCAGTCACGCGCTCGATTGCCGCCGTGCCATCGGCACGCACGACGGCTCGTCGGGTGGCCTCGAGTACGGCACCGACCTGCGATTCGCCACCGGTCATCAGCGGCGCATGAGACGCTGGCTCGTGGCCCGCCCTCGCGATGCCGGCAATGCGGCCCCAGTCGAAGGCGTGGCTCCAGATATGGGTGAGTTCGTGTGTAGACGTGTCATTGGTGAGGAGGTACGCGTTGTAGTTCAACTCCACCCCAAGAAGCGTACCGGCGCTGCCATAGGCAGCAAACCGAGCCGTCCGAGGCCTTCCTATGCCATCCACCTGATTCTGCACGATGCGATGGAAGGCCGCATACCTGTCGAGGATCGCGGCTTCCGGCGTGACCGCGAGCACTTCATATGAATCCTCGAAATGCTCGTAGAACTTCCGGGCGACGGGCTCGAGATCGAGATCCGCGGCGAGTCGTTCGGTGCCGAACCCAGGCACAACGAGATTGACGACGTGACTTGAGTACTGGACCGTGTCGTCAACTCTGACGATCTCGACCGGCCGCGCAAGCGAATTACCGACACGGAGGTAAACACCCCGATCGACATTCGGACCGTCGGCAGGGCCGCGAAACATGCCGAGGAACAGGAACGGCCGGTCGAGGCCGACTCGGGCGGTCGCGAGTCTGGACTGGATCACCGCCGGCGGCCACGTGGGACTGAAGATGCTCACCAGTCGGCCGCCGATCGTGTCGGTCCGGTCACGTTCCCACGTTTCGGCTTCGTAGCTCTGGGTCTGCTGATTCCAGCGATCGAACCGCACGCGCGCCACATCGCCAGCGACGGAGAAATCAGACAGGCGTGTGCCGTGGTCGTCCCGCGGCAGCAGCAGCGGAGGTTCCTGCCGGAACGAGAGCGGCTCGCCCTCGGCGAGCGCGAGCGAGTGCCACTGCTCGCGCATCTCCGGCGCATCGATTGCCCCGATGCGAGGCTCCGGCAGCGGCGGCAGATCGCGCGGTCCCTGCGTCCCGGGCCGGGCAGCGAACAGAAGGCCGACGCACGCCACCATCACGGCGCGAGCACGACCCGATCGTCGATTCGAACTCCCCAGTGCCATCCAGGCCCCCTCAGCCGAGCCATACAGCGAAACGTCTGAGACGTTACAGGCGAACGGCTGCGCTGGAAATAGCACCAGTGTGCCGTTTGGACGATGGATGCACGGCGCTGCGCGGGACGGCGCAACCGCCTGTCGTGTCCGCTCGTGTTGAGCGGTGCCGATTCTTGAGCCGCCGGGGGA
The DNA here is from genome assembly GCA_035495795.1 of Vicinamibacterales bacterium. Classification (GTDB taxonomy): domain Bacteria; phylum Acidobacteriota; class Vicinamibacteria; order Vicinamibacterales; family UBA2999; genus VFZN01. The sequence goes on along the minus strand of DATJFF010000032.1, from coordinate 9,736 downwards.
CGAGCCGGAGTGCGTGCGCGCGCTCGATTCAGCGCTCCACGCCGACCAGATCCCAGCCGGTCGCGGCGCGCCGAAACGTGAAACTCGCCGGCGACGACCAACCTGGGTGGTCAGGGTGGGCCGCGCTGACCCGCACGCCGATGAAGTCGCTGCCGGTCAGGAGCTCGGCAGGCGCACGTCCTTCGGGCGACGTTACTTGCACTGGATCGCCGACATCACGGCGCGTGTCGGTGGCATTGTCGAACGCGAACCACTGCAGCGTGTAACCGGCCGGCGGCGTGGCCGCCCTGGCGTCCACCGCGGCGTTGGCGAAGCGCAAGGTCCCGTCCGCATCGAGGCCCGCGTCGACAACCGGAGATACCACGTTGATGAAGGCCTTCACCACCTTGTCGCGCCGCTTGATCATCACGTCGCCGAGGTATTCGGTCGCCTTCGGATCGCTGTACTGGGCCTTTGCGACGACACCGCGGATCATCTCGTCGGTGAAGCGCGACACGATCCGCGCGGCCCAGAATGCGTCGTCCGATCGCATGTTGTCGAAGGCCGGGTTTGGGTACTCCGGACGCCACTGCTGGGGATCGAACACCTCGGCCTCGATTCGCCCGACTGAGGGGGGCATGTCTGGATAGTCGATTCTCATCCACGGCCGGATGTAAAAGCCCAGGGTGGCCAGCGTGAGCCAGCCCGGGCGCTGCTCGAAGATGTACTCGTTGCCGGCCCGGTGCCGCTGCGCGAACACCGTGCCGCTGCCGAGAATCGACCCGAAGTCGAACATGTAGTGCTTCACCCAGCTGCGGCCGCCGGCCGCTTCGAGCATGTCGAGGCTGTTCACGCCGCGCGAGTCGTCGTGGTTGAGCCACGCCCCGAACACCCGGGCGCCGCGCAATTCGCGCCGGTGCTCGTGCGCAACGACGTCGTTCGGATCGTCCGGGCGGGTGCCGTAGTACCGGAAGTTGCCAATCGGGCGCCCGCTTGCGAACCGGCTCACGAGCACGCGATAACGTCCGTTCGGCTGCCGTGCCGCGCGCTCGAAGACGAGCTCGAGGTCACGCGGCCGGACCCGGCGCCGCTTCCCGTTCAGCGGGTCGCGCATCATCGCCGTGTCCGCGATCACCAGCGTTTTCGGATCGAGCTCGGTCAGATAAACCTCGACGACCGAGTACCCGATCGCGTGATAGAGCGCGGTACCGATCATCTCCGCCCCGCTCGCCATTTCGGGGTTCGACGACGGATCGACCTCGATCTGGTAGGTCTGCCCGCTCGAGTCGGTCATGCGAAAGCCAGGCTGGACGCCCGAGCTCTTCCCACCCGAGACCACCCATCCCGCCATGTCCACGCCGTCACGCTGATCGGGCCCGCGCACCACGTCTGCCACGCTCATCGGGCGGCGGCCGATCCGGTTCGTGAACCAGCTGGAGTCGGGCAACTCGTCCACGGTATTGACGTTCGGCGCGCGCACGTCCCGCCGCTCACCCGGGTTCGAGAAGGTGTTGGCGACGAAGTCGTAGCCGTTGCTGTCCTCGATCGTGCCGACACCGGAGGCGTCGAATGCGCGATCGTCGTCGGTCCAGATCGGATCGTCGGGATAGAACCGCGGCGCGGCGGCATCGGTGGCCACCAGCATGACCGCCACGACGACGCCGGCTCCGGCTCGAACTGCCGCGAACCTCGCGAACCCCGAGAACCCCGTACGCACTAGAACACCCCGCCCCAGACCAGGTACAGGTGCGGACCATCGCGGCTGCCGAAGCCGGCGTCGGCGCGGAAGATGATGCCGTTGTCGGTGTTGAACCGGAATCCGAATCCGTAGTCGCGCTCCAGCCCGTCGAAGTTCAGGTCCGAGCGCTCGAGCGGCGTCTTGCCGGCATCGTAGAACAGCGCCCCGTCGAGACCGCTCCAGATCTCCCAGCGGTACTCGGCCTGCAGCAGCAGCGCGTGCGGGCCGCGGAAACGGTACATCCGGAAGCCGCGCAGGGTGTCGTTCCCGCCGAGCGTCGGCATGCCGTAGAACGGCACGACGCCGCCCTCGCGTTCATCGGTTGTGGAGACGAACCCCCTGAGTCCAAGCACGCGACGGCCGGCGAAGAACCCGACGAACTGCCGCACGTCGAAGTCGTACCGGTTGAACGTATAACTGCCGGTGGTACGGTCTTCGTAATGCGACACGTCGGCGCGAACGAAGCCGCCCTGCCGCGGGTAACGCGGCTGCCGGTAATCGAGCTCCACATAGCCGTGCGTGCGGAGAAAGTCCGCGCGCTGGCTCACACCCGGCGCTTCGGCCTCGCCGAAGGCATCCTCGACGTCGGGCACGCTGTCGTCGTTGCCTCGGCCGACGCTCGGGTGAAGGTATTCGAGGCTGCCGCCGACGATCAGCTTCGAGAACGGCCGGACGCCGGCGCTGCCGCCGAACACCGTCGTGCGCAGGCCGTAGTCGGACTGGTCGGCGCGCTGCGAATCGGTCCCCAGGCCGTAGAAGTACTCGCCGGCGTAGTCACGGCGGCCTGCCCACCCTTCAACCAGCAGCCGTTTGTGCGCGAGCTCCGGAAATCGCACCCGGCCTTCGGCCGCGAAGTAGCCGCGCGTGGATCCCGCCACCCACATGTCAACGGCGCCGTAATTGTTGAGGAGATCGCGGTCACGGAACCCGAGGCCGTAGGCGAATCCGCTGCCGACGGTGATGCTGCCGAGCTTCGGGTAGAAGCCCTCGCGATCGAGGATGAACACCGCGCGGTCTTCGAAGAAGTTCAGGCCGCTTTCGAGCGCGTTCGGATGGTGCGGGGCAAGAGCCTGCGCCTTCGCGGCGCGCTCGGCGTGCAGGGCATCGGCGCGGGTCGGCGGCGTATTGGTCTGGGCGCCGGACCATTTCCCGCTCGACAGAAGACAGAATGCAACAAGTAACACCCTTATTACAGCGTTTCGCCGCGCCATAAGCCGCAGATCTTACCTCGTCTCGAGCGTGAGCCGGAAGACGTCCGGGAAGACGGCCAGGTCGAGATGTCCGACGACGATGGAAGAGCGGCGGGCCGCGATGTGATCGCGGCGGTGCCGCCGCCACTCGTCGACACGCGACAGCTCGCCTGGCGCGATCGCCCGCGCCGCGTCGGCCCACCCATCGATCAGCCGCTCCTGAAGCGCCGCCGCGTCCGGCGCGAGCCGCCAGGCGCTGCTCCTCGCTCGTGTCTCGCACTCCCCGAACGACGCTCGGGCCTCGCCGACAGCTGCAGGGCCGAGAGCGGAACCGAATCCCTTGTCGGTGCGCTGGTGCGTGTTCACGAGATCCCGAATCCAGCTGTCGTCCCGGTGCGGCGGGTTGCAGACGATTCGGCCGTCGTAGTTGAGCACGGCCAGGACGGGCGCTTCGACTTCACGACAGCGGTCCGCGAATTGGCCCAGCCAGGCGGCCGACACCAGGTCGAGCAAGGCCGAAGCCGTTATCAGCGCGCCGGGTTCAAGGGGCAGTGCGTCGAGGTCCGCAAGATCCAGTTGCATCGTTCGGAGAGTGACGCCTTGTGCCCGAGCGAGCGGTTCGAGCGTTTGTCCCGCCTCGTCGAGCAGGCCCGCATCGTAATCGACGAGCGTCCAGTCGGTAACCCGCGGCAGTCGCGGCAGCAGATAGCGGACGTTCGAACCGGTGCCGCAGCCGATGTCGATCGCCCGTGTCACACCACGGCGCGCCAGCTGCACGCCGAGCTCCTCGGTCAGGCCCTGTGACCTGGCCGCGTGATCGGCCGGCTCGCGCAGCGCGAGCCAGTCAGCGCTGAACGATTCCATGATTAGTAAAGGCGGCGAGGGCCGCAACCATCTGCCGAACCGAGTCGGCCCACGTCGGCAGCGTGCCGCGTCGGCGGCGCGCGCCCTCGGCCAGGCGCGCGCGCGCATCGTCGCTCATCACCGTTTCCAGCGCCGCGGTCAGGGCCTCGACGTCGTCGATCGGCACGATCACGCCCGAGTCGTCGTCTACGAGATCGGGAATCGCGCCGGTCGCGGTGCTGACGATCGGGATGCCGCGCGCGACCGCCTCCGCGACGGCCATCCCGTAGCCTTCGTGCCTCGTCGCCAGAACGAAGACGTCGGCCCGATCGTAGGCCGCGCCCAGCCGGTGCTCGTCCAGCTCGCCGACAAACGTGACTCGCGACGAGAGGCCGGCTTCGAACACCTGTTGCGCGAGCGCCTTTGCGGTCCTGGGATCGAGATCTGGACTGCCGGCGGCGGTGAGGTGCCAATCCAGGTGCGAGAGGCGGGCCAACGCATGGAACAGCAGGTCGTAGCCCTTCCGCCGTGTCAGCGAGGCCACCGAGAGCAATTCCACGGGCATGCCGCCACGCGCCGGATGCCATCCGCGGCTGCCCCTCGCGAGCGGCGCGACCGCGGTGCCTGGCGGCACGACGGCAATGCGATTCGCGGGAACGCCGTATGCCTCGAGCGATCGGATTGTCGCCGGGCTCGTGACGATCACGCCGCGGACGGTCCGCAGCGCGCGACGCTCGCTCTCGAACAAGGCGGCGGCGGCCGTCGAATCGAGCCCGCTCTCGAGCGCGAGCGGGTGGTGCACCAGCGCCACGAAGCGGAGGCGCGCTGCCTCGCGCTCGGCTTCGTCGGCCATCGCGCCGAATGCGAGCCCATCGGCAAGCACCAAGGCACCATCCGGGAGCGCCGCGAGGGTGTGAACCGCCTCGTCGCGCGCCTCACCGCACGGAAAGGGGAAGCTATCGTCGAGCGTTCGCAGCGATACGTCCCAGCCGAGCCGCCGCAAGCCGGCCAGGATTTCACGGTCGTAGCCGTAGCCGCCGGTCCGTTGATGGATGTCACCCGGAACCAGCAGCACGAGCGACGACACCACGGCATGGCCCGGCGTCACTCCCGCGACTCCGCTGATATGCTGCGAACCGAAGCGACGTGACGGAACACGCTCATCAGCATAGCGCCGCCCTTTACCGGCGCGGCGCAGCCTTGGCCGCGATCGGCGTCGGGGTGGTAATTGCCGCGGCGATCGCCGCGCAATCACGGCTGGCGCTCGATGCTATGTATCCGGCGCGCGTGGCTGCCGTCGCGAGCGCAATTCTCGTGCTTGCCGTCGCCGGTCTCGGCCGCTGGCACCTGCACGCGCGAATAGGCGCCGCCAACCTGATCACGGGCGGACGCGCCCTGGTCCTGGCGCTCGCCGCAGGGGTTGCACTTGCGCCCGAGACACCCGTGAGGACGTGGCCGCTGGTGCTGATGGCGACCGCCGGCGCCTCCGCCGATCTGCTGGATGGCATCATGGCTCGCCGCAGCGGAACGGCCAGCCGTTTCGGCGCCCGATTCGACATGGAGGTGGACGCCCTCCTCGTCCTCGTCCTGTCGCTTCTCGCCTGGCGTGCGGCGAGCGTTGGACCGTGGGTCGTCGCTGCAGGGCTGATGCGATACGCCTTCATTACGGCCGGATGGCTGCTGCCGTGGATGCGTGAAGAGCTTCCCGCCAGCCGGCGGCGCCAGACGGCTTGCGTCGTGCAGATCGTCGCTCTTATCGTCGCCCTGATTCCAGGATTGCCGTCAGGATGGGCTTCAGCAATCGCCGGTTCGGGTCTCGCATTGCTCGCGTGGTCGTTCGCCGTGGATGTGCAGTGGCTGTTCGTGAGACGAAGGCCTGAGCTGGCGATGCACTGAACGACCGGTAACTTCATCGCCGTCGCGCCAGGAGCGGCTTGCAGGAACCATACGCACCCGGTCCAGCTCGACCGATATACTGCCGGGGCGAACCGCGGCTGGATGCTCGAACTCTATCTCGTAATTGCAATCGTTACTGCGCTGGCATGGGCAGTCAGCCAGTTCTGGCCGTCTCGTTCCGGCGAACCACCGAACGAGGCGGCAAACGCGCCGTCCGCCGGCGCAGCCACCGCTGATCCGGCCGTGGCTCTGCAAGCGCTGGCCCCTCAGCTCTCCGCGCTAGGCGAGGCGAGCGCGCACCCGCGGGATGTTGCGAACGCGCCTGCGTTCCGTGAAGCCGTTGCCGTGCTCGCGTCGAGCAACCAGCCGATTACGCTTGCCACCGAGCTCGTCGTCGGCGCCAACTGGATGCTGTCGGCGGCGGCACTGGCTGCCCTGGCCGAGCGGTCCGACCGGCAGGGGGCGGCCTCGTTCGTCGCACGCCAGTTCCGCCACCTTCGACCTTGGCCGATCTTCTACGCGGCGAGATATTTCCTGACGCTCGAAGAACGGCCCGCAACCGGCGCGCTCATCGTCGGGGCACCCGAGTACTGGGCCGAGCATCCGCTCGTCCCGATGATGCTCGCTGAGCATCTGTCCGCCCGAACCGCGCTCGGTGACGAACCTTCTTTCGGCGACGCGCTTCCGCAGGCTAAACCCGAGGAAGTGTCGGCGGCAGAAACGCTGCTGCGCACGATCCATCACCCCCACGCCGAGGCCCTCCGCCAGCAACTTGCGGCGTGGCGCCGCGCTTCCGTCGATCGCCAGTTCCTGCAGTCCATCGGCCGTTTCGTCGAACGCGATCGCGATCGAGACCTGCACCTCGAGCACGCGGCGATCCGGCAACCGCTCGCGGCTGCCGAGGCCGCGGTACTGACCGCGCCGTTTCGCTCGGCAGTGGTCGTCGGCGAACCGCGCTGCGGCAAGACGGCGTTCGTGATGCTGCTTGTCTCACGAGCCATCGAACGTGGATGGACAGTGTTCGAGGCAGGCGCCGCGAGCCTCCTGTCCGGGCAACAGTATTTCGGGCAGCTCGAGGAACGAGTGAGCCGCTTGATTGCCGAACTGGCAATCGAGAAGCGGGTGATCTGGTTCGTTCCCGACTTACTCCAGCTCGCATTGAGCGGCGTGCACACCTCACACACCGCGAGCCTGCTGGAGCAGGTGCTGCCGGCAATTTCGGCCGGGCGCCTGGTGATGGTGAGCGAGACGACCCCGGCGGCGCTGACCGCGGTGCAGGACCGCTTTCCGGCGCTGCAGAGCCTGTTCGAGCTGGTTCGCCTCCGTGCACTGAGCGATGCGGAATGTGACGACGTGGCCCGCCAGCTCGCCGGCCGCGTCCAGGCGCTCCACGGGATCGAGATCGGCGGCGAAGTCACCGACACCGTCGTAAAGCTGGCACGGCATTATCTCGGGACGGGACGGCAGCCCGGCGCCGGACTCGATCTTCTCAAACTAGCCGCACAGCGGGCCATCGCCAATGGCGCAACCGCGATGAACCGCGAGCACGTGGTCGGAACGCTGTCGCAGCTGACCGGCATGCCGGCCCTCGTGCTCGACAGTCGCGAACCGCTGAACCTCGCCGACATCCGGTCGTTCTTCACCAGGCGGGTGATCGGACAGGAAGAGGCGGTCGACGCCGTAATCGATCGCGTTGCCATGCTCAAGGCGGGCCTGACGGATCCGAGCCGGCCGATCGGCGTGTTCCTGCTCGCCGGGCCTACTGGAACCGGCAAGACCGAGCTCGCCAAGACGCTCGCGGAGTTCCTCTTCGGATCGGCGGACCGCTTGATCAGGCTCGACATGAGCGAGTTCCAAACGGTGGAGTCGACACGAAAGATTCTCGGCGACGCGCAGTTCCGCGAGCGCGAAGCGAATGCCCTGACTGATCGCGTCGCCAAACAGCCGTTTTCGGTCGTCCTGCTCGACGAGTTCGAGAAAGCGCACCCTAACGCCTGGGACCTCTTCCTCCAGGTGTTCGACGACGGGCGCCTGACCGACGTCGCGGGAAGAACCGTCGACTTCCGGCACACGATCGTAGTGCTGACGAGCAACCTGGGCTCGACCATCCAGCAGCACGCGAGCCCCGGATTCGCCGACGTCGCGGGCAGCTTCGCCGCCGGGCAGGTCCTGCGCGCCGTCGCCCAGACCTTCCGGCCGGAGTTCGTCAACCGGCTCGACGCCGTGATCGTCTTCCGGCCGTTCACGCGCGCCCTGATGCGCACGATCCTGCTGAAGGAGCTTGCCGCGGTCCTGGAGCGGCGAGGACTTCGCGATCGCGAGTGGGCTGTCGAGTGGGAGTCCTCGGCGCTCGACTTTCTCCTGGAGAAAGGATTCTCGGCCGCCCTTGGCGCACGCCCGCTCAAGCGAGCGATCGACCGCTACCTGCTCGCGCCGCTGGCGGCGACCCTTGTCGAGCACCGCGCACCCGAAGGCGACCAGTTCCTGTTCGTGCGAAGCGACGGTCACGCGATCCAGGTCGAGTTCGTCGATCCCGACGCGGCGATCGAGCCGGCGGCGCGCCTGGAGCCGGCCGCGGCACCCGCAGCGGCAAGTGGTCGACTCACGCTCGCCCAGATGATTCTTCATCCCGCCGGCGAGCCGGACGAAGCCGCGGCGCTGACCGCCGAAATGCGGCGCGCCGAGAGCCGGCTGGCCGACGACGCGTGGTACGCGGTCGAGCAGGCGCTCGTCTCCGAGATGCAGCGGCCCGACTTCTGGACTCGCGAGGATCGCTTCGGCATCCTGGCCCGCTATGCGCTGCTCGATCGGGTGCGCGCGGCGATGCACACCGCTACTGCGCTGGAATCGCGATTGACGCGCTCCGCTGCCGGCTCGCGGCCGCTCTCGCGGGATCTCGTCGGACGACTGGCCCTGCAGCTGCACGTCGTCCGCCATGGCGTCGAGGATGTCTTCGACGAGTCGCCCGTCGAGGTCGTGCTGGCCGTGCAGCCGGTGCTCGACCGCGCGCCCGAGGCGCCGGTCAGCCGCCGGTGGGCGCTGCAGGTCTTCGACATGTACCGTCGGTGGGCCTCGCGACGGCACATGCAGTGGGACGAGCTGCAGGTCGCCGACGGTACGCGGATGGCGATCGTCTCAGGCTTCGGCGCCGCCCGCATCCTCGGCCGCGAGGCAGGACTGCACGCACTCGACTACGAAAGCGGCCGCGAGTCGCTGTCGCGCGTCGTCGGCCGCGTCCGCGTGGCCGCGACCCCGCCCAGCCTGCCCGATGCGCCGCCGGAGCGGCTGCGCATCCTGACCACGCTGATCGAGCAGCCCACACCAACGCCGCCGGTAGTGCGCCGGTATCGACTCGACGGGGCGCCGCTCGTCCGTGACGTAGCCGGCGGCTGGCGGACCGGTCGGCCGGAATTGGTATTGGGCGGCGACTTCGACCTCGTCGGCGACGTGCTGATGCCGTCAGCTGAGCCGCGCTAGCCCTTCAGATCGTCGGCGCCCTGCGCGCGACGGTCGGCGTCGCGTTCCTGCCAGGTGCCGGTCTTACCAGCTGACTGACGGCGCGACTGAACGCGGCGCTCGGCTTCCAGCCAGTCGTCCATGTCGTGGCCGTGCTCGCCGCCCCGTGATACGTAGATCGCGTGCGCCTCGACCGCAATCTCGTCCTCGGTTGGCGGGCCAGCGTTGGTGTCGGGGTAGATTGCAGCCGCCTCGGCAGCGACTTCAGCCTCGGTCGGTTCCTTGTGTCTTGCCATACAGACCTTCGTGCAAGAAGCATGTCACTGCTGTGGGGCCAGGCGTGGGTTTTTTTGACGCACGACTCCATCGGTGCGAACTGCATCCGGCAACTGCGCCGGGAACACGGACAACCCGCGCCCGGCGCCAGCCGCTTTCCGACGATCGTTCAGCGTTTGGGTGATGATGGTGCGCCGAAGCTGAGCTCCGGCACGAACGACACCACCGTCTGCTCGGCTCCAGTTGTCAGCTGGATGCGCTTCAGGTTTACCTTCTGGGCAGCTTCGGCCCCCAGGGCTCGAACCATCGGGTTCGGCCCGTCCAGATCCGCCCACTTGCCGATCGGCGACACGATGGT
>DATJFF010000031.1:0-4119 GCA_035495795.1 Vicinamibacterales bacterium | reverse complement strand
GGATCTGCGCCAGCGCCGCATCGAGCAGCGTGATGTGGTCGGCTGCGGTGTTCGCGCCAGCGTTGCCTGGGCGCAGCATCCCCGTCAGCGCCTCGCGGGTGTTGTCACAGAACAACAGCAGCGGATGATATCCGAACGTGTACCTGTTGACTGAACTACCGGGGCTTGCGGTCGTGGCGTTGCCAGGAAGCTGCGTGCCGCGCCAATACGTTGCGTGCCGTGGATGAAGGCATCGAGGATGACCGGGATCTGGCTGCGCTGGTCGTGCCGAACATCGGCAGTGTGGTGGTCGGCGAGGACGTGTGGGAGCCGGTGCGGTTGACCGACGCGACCGGTGAGGCGGTGTGGCCGGTCGCTGCGTTCTTGCTTGATCTGCAGGCGGCTGGGCGGTCTGTGGCGACGCAGCGTTCTTATGCGATGGATCTGCTGCGATGGTTGCGGTTCTGCTGGGCGGTCGGGGTGGCGTGGGATCAGGCGACACGCGTCGAGGCGCGGGATTTCTGCCGTTGGCTGGCTGTGCGTGAGAAGCCGAGGCGGGCGAGCGGTGTGTCCGCGCGACGGGCCTGGGCGCCGAACCCGGTGACGGGGAAGCCTGCCCCTGCCGTGACGTACGCGGCGGCGACGCGCGCGCATTCGGAAACGGTGCTGCGGGTGTTCTACGACTTCCACCGCGACGCCGGCACGGGGCCGATGGTGAATCCGTTCCCGCTGTCGCGTCCGCGTCGCGAGCGTCGGGCGAACGCCCATCACAATCCGATGGAGCCGTTCCGGCAGCAGCGGTCGGGCTTGTATCGGCCACGGGTGGCAAGACGCATTCCACGCTGCATTCCCGATGAGCTGTTCAACCGGCTGTTCGCCGAGCTGGGTTCGCACCGAGACCGGGCGCTGGTCGCGTTCTGGGTCTCGACCGGTGCTAGGGCGGCGGAGTTGCTCGGCGCCCGGCGCGGCGATATCGATCCGGGTCAGCAGTTGATCAGCGTGATCCGTAAGGGCAGCCGTGCAGTGCAGCAATTGCCGGCGTCACCGGACGCATTCGTGTGGCTGCGGCTGTATCAAGCCAGCCCCGCCGAAGCGCCAGCAGCTGGGGCGGACGATCCGCTGTGGTTGACGCTGCGCCGCCCGTTACGTCCGTTGACCTACCACGCCGCGCGGGCGATGTTCGCCCGCGCCGGTGAGGCGTTGGGTGCGAACTGGACGTTGCACGACTTGCGTCACACGGCTGCGTATCGGATGGCGCGCGACCCGTTGCTGCCGTTGACCGATGTCCAATGGGTCCTCGGCCACGCCCAGTTGTCCACGACGCAGATCTACTTGACGCCGATGCCCGATGACGTGATCACCGCGCTGCTCGCGCATCACCGGCGAGGCGAGACCGCGGTAGCCCAGCCGGCGCAGGCAGCGAGCGGGTATCGCAGCGAGTCCCTTGACGTCCTGTTCGCGGGACGGCCGCGATGATCGCGACCAGCACGACGGAACGGGCAGCTACCGGCACCCGCAGCGTGCGGGCCGTCGGCCCAGACATGGATCACCTGCGCCGGTCGTTTCCATCTCGGGCGACGGCGTCTCGCTGGTCCGCGACGCTGCAGTCCGCAGAGGACATCGTGGAGCGGCTGCTCGCGCCGCCGTTCCCGGCCGAGCCGGACCGTCCGGCGACGCTGCGCCGCCGGCGGGGGCTGACCTTGTTGCTCGGCTGGCTGGCCGAGCAGCCGGGCCAGTCTTGGCAGCAGCGGTGGCTGGCCAGCGGCGCCGACGCGATGGGCAACGCCGAGTGGTGGCGACCGGTGATCGCACGCACGCGGCGCGGCAGCAGCGACTGCGGCGTGTCCGGCTCGAGCAACCAGCGGGTCTGCGCCGTCATGCTCGTCGCCGCTGACGTGATCCGGCCGACGCTGGGCTGGGTGCTGACACCCCGGGTGCCGCAGACCCTGGTCAGCTTGATGGCGCAAGCCCGCGACCCAGGCGGCTTCGCCGAACTGTCGACACGCTGCAACGCCTCACCGGCCGGCCGGACGATGAAGACCGCCGCGTTGCGCCGAGCGGCCACCATCCTCGCGGTCAAAGGCGGACGGCTGAAGGACATCGGCGTCGGTGACTGCCTGGAACTATCGGCCGCAGTCGACGTCCGCTCGGTGCGCCGCAACGCCGCTATGGGCTTCTACCAACTCCTGCACGGCATGGGCATTTTCGGCCCGGACGCACCGTCGACGATGCGGGCGTTCGCCACGACTGGCCGGCTCAGCCCCGCGCAACTGATCGACCGGCACAGCATCGAATGCCGATCCATCCGGAATCTGCTCGTCGCCTACCTGCAGGAACGGCAGCCAAGTCTCGACCACACCAGCCTGGCCAGCCTTGCCGCCGCGCTCGGCGGCCTGTTCTGGCGGGACCTTGAACGGCACCATCCCGGCATCGACTCGCTGAACCTTCCCGCCGACGTCGCGGCGGCGTGGAAGCGAAGGATCGTGCTCAAGACCAGGACGCTCGTCGGACCGGACGGGCAGGTCAGCGAGGTGCGGCAGCGCCGCGCAGGCGGGATGAACAACCTGGCGGCGGTGCGCGCCTTCTACCTCGACGTCGCGCAATGGGCCATGGAAGAGCCGAGCCGCTGGGGACCGTGGGCGGCGCCGTGTCCCGTCCGCGCTGAAGACCTCACCCGGCAGAAGGACATCCGTTCACGCAAGTCCCGCATGGACCAGCGCACCCGCGAGCGGCTACCCGTGCTGCCGATGCTCGTGCAGCACACGAACACCCGCCGGGTGGACAGCGCAGCATTGTTGCGCGAGGCCGAACACGCCGCGCCCGGCACGACGTTCACCGTCAACGACGCCGTTTGGCGCCGCTGCACCGTCGGGAAGGACAGCGCACGGATCTGGGTCGAAAATCCCGGCGGCGACGGCAACCGCCGCGACCTCACAGGGGAAGAGGACCGCGCGTTCTGGACCTGGGCGGCAGTGGAAACCCTTCGGCACACCGGCATTCGCGTCGAAGAACTCACCGAGCTCAGCCATCACAGCCTGATCCAATACACGTTGCCGGGCACCGGCGAACTCGTTCCGCTGCTGCAGATAGTGCCCTCCAAGACCGACACGGAGCGGCTGCTCGTGGTCAGCCCCGAACTCGCCGACGTCCTCGCCGCCATCATCAAACGCGTCCGCAGCGAGGACGGCGCCATCGGCTGCGTCGCCTCCTACGACCAGCACGAGCGCGTCTGGAACCCGCCCATGCCGCTGCTGTTCCAGCGCCGCTTCAGCCTCGAGCATCGCGCCATCCCCGCCGCCACCATCCGCGAATGGCTCGAGCGCGCGCTCACCGGCACCAGGCTGACAGACGCCGCCGGAACGCCATTACGGTTCACACCGCACGACTTCCGACGCATATTCATCACCGATGCCGTCATGCACGGCATGCCGCCGCACATCGCCCAACTGGTCGTCGGGCACCGCGACATCAACACCACCATGGGCTACAAGGCCGTCTACCCGAGCGAAGTCATCAACGCGCACCGCGCTTTCATCGCCCGACGGCGAGCAATGCGACCGGCCGAGGAATACCGAGTGCCGACCGATGAGGAATGGGAAGAGTTCCTCGGGCACTTCCAACGCCGCCGCGTTGCTCTCGGCACCTGCGGCCGCTCCTACGCCAATCCGTGTATCCACGAGCACGCCTGCCTGCGCTGCCCGCTGCTACGGCCCGACCCATCCGAACGCGACCGGCTCGTCGAGATCCGCGACAACCTGATCGCACGCATCACCGAAGCACACGAGCACGGCTGGCTCGGCGAAGTCGACGGACTCCAAATCAGCCTCGACGGTGCCCGGCAGAAACTCGCGCAGCTAAACCAGATCGCCGACCGACACCGCCGCGTGCCACTCAACACGCCGACCTTCGGCGAGAGCGCCGGCCGAGTTAGCACCACCCAGACGGCAAACCGATGATCCCCCCAACGCACCGGATGTTCGATTTGTCTAGTGCAGAGAATGCTTGAACGTCGCCGCGGTGCGTTCCTTCTCCGAGTGGGTGACCACGATCGTGCCGTCGTCGTCGAGCACCAGCACCGGCCGGCCGTCTCGGTCGACCAACGGCTCACCACAGACCAGTGACGGCGGCAGCGCCCGCTCG
>DATJFF010000030.1:0-22775 GCA_035495795.1 Vicinamibacterales bacterium | reverse complement strand
GTGGGCGCTGGTCGAATCCCCTCGCTACCTCGCGCGACGCCCGGATCGATGGCCCGAGCTCGAGCGGATTCTGGCGCGATTCGGCCACAGCACGCCCGCCGACGCCTCGTTCAGCGACAGTGCCGAGGCGCTCGCCGGCCGTGCGACGGTGTCGGCGCTGCTCGAGCCCTCCTTCCGCCGCGACACGCTGGGACTATGGGCGGCATTCGCCAGCTGCCTGCTCGCGGTGTACCTCGGCTTCAACTGGATCCCGGCGATGTTGACCGGCGCGGGCTTGAGCCCAACGCTCGGCAGCCTCGGCATCACGATGTTCAACTTTGGCGGGGTGATCGGCGCCATCGCCGGTGCGCTCGCCTTCTACCGCATCGGATCGCGGACCACGATGATCGTGATGTCCGGCGGGGCGGCGGCCGGCGCGGCGGCCCTGGCCTTCACGTCGCTCGGCCCGGATACGTCGACCGGAGTCCTCATGACTCTTCTGGCCATCACTGGCGGCCTGATCAACGCGGTGCAGACGACGATGTACGCGCTCGCGGCGCAGATGTATCCGGCGGCAATTCGCTCGACCGGAGTCGGCACCGCTGCCGGGATCGGCCGCGTCGGCGCCATCGGCAGCACGTATATCGGCGCGTGGGCGATCGAGGGCGGAGGGAGCGTGCTTTTCTTTGCCACGGTTGCCCTCGCCATGGTGCTGACGGCGGCCGGGCTCTCGACCATCGAGCGGCACATCCGCCCCACCGTATCCAGGTGACCGTTGGCGGTCAGGGCGCCAGGTTCGCTCTCGACATTTCAGCGGCGAGCCGGACCAGCGCGCGGCTGACCGCCATTCGCGCGGCGGCCAGGCTCGGTTTCTCGAGGGCCTCCGCGACCTCGGCGATCGGACACCCCAGTTCTACGCGCAGGATGATGGCATTGCGATCCGCTGCCGACAGCCGCTGCAGTGCCGCTTCGTAGCGCTCGAGCGCTTCGACGCCGATCGCCGCTTCGAGCGGCGAGGGCTCAGATGAGATCTTCTCGGAATCGAGGTATATCTCCGGCAGCCGGCTGGCGCGGCGGATCTGATCGCGCACACGGTTGAGCAGGGCCTGGCGGACGTACGCCTGAAAAGCGCCCTTGTGGTGAGGCTCGAAGCGCTGGATGCGCTGCGCGACACCGGCCAGGGCCTCCTGGACCAGGTCGTGCGTGTCCAACGGGCCGCGCGCGAACGCCGGCAGCCGCCCATGCGCCCATCGTTCCAGCCGCGGCAAAAACCGTGCGCACAGGTCGTTGAGGGCTCGCTCGTCGCCCTGGCAGGCACGCTCCACGAGCGTAAAGGAGGATTCGCGTTCGTCCATTGCGCCGCCAGAGCGCGGTGAGGCCGTATTATAGTCGGCGGCTGCACTCACCATGCCGGATGATGATGCGCTGGTAACCCAACTGGCGAGCGCCATCGTCGACGCGACCGGCCCGGACTGGGCAGCCGCAGAGTCGACGACCGGCCACGCCGACGCCCGGCGGCTGATCCGCGAGCTTCGAGTAATTGCCGCCCTGGCCGCGGTGCATCGCGAATCGCCGGCGCCGCCCGCCGCCTCACCGTCCGATGCCGGAAATGAGACCCCTTCGAAGTGGGGGCCGCTGGTGCTGCGAGCCAGAATCGGGCAAGGCCACTTCGGAACCGTGTATCTCGCATGGGACGGCGCGCTGCAGCGTCCGGTCGCTCTGAAGCTGCTGCGAGAGACAGCGCGTTCGGGAGAGATCATCCAGGAGGGCCGGCTGCTCGCCCGGGTCCGGCACCCGAACGTCGTCACCGTCTACGGAGTCGATCGGCACGACGGCATCGTCGGGCTGTGGATGGAATTCGTCGACGGGCTCACCCTCGCTCGCGTCCTGGCGACACGCGGCGCGCTCGATCCCCGGGAGGCGGCGCTGGTCGGCATCGACCTGTGCCGCGCGGTTGCGGCGGTGCACAAGGCGGGCCTCGTCCACCGCGACATCAAGGCGCACAACGTGATGCGCGACGGACAGGGACGCATCGTGCTGATGGATTTCGGGGCCGGCACGGAACGATCCGAACCAACGCCCACGGCAGGAACGCCGCTATATCTCGCTCCCGAGTTGTTCGGTGGCAGTCCCGCGACGATTGCCAGCGACGTCTACAGCATGGGCGTGCTGCTGTTCCATCTCGTCACGAAGCGATATCCGGTCGAAGGCGGGTCGCTGGAGCAGATTGCGGCCGCGCAGGAACGGCGAGAGCGATACCGTCTCGGCGACCTCCGCCCAGACCTGCCGGACACCTTCGCGACGATCGTGGAACGAGCGCTGGAGCGCGAACCGGCGCGCCGCTACCGGACCTGCGACGAGATGCAGCGCGATCTCATGGAGGTGGCACACCAGTACGAATCGCCGCTAACGGCCGCCAATATACCCGAGCGATCCGCCCTGACCACGTCGATAGCGGTTCTGCCGTTCGCGAGCCTGGGTCCCGATCGCGACGCCGAGTACCTCGCCCACGGCCTGGCCGACGAACTGCTCACCGGACTAGGCAAGGTTCCCGGCCTTCGCCTCGTGTCGCGCACGACCGCGGCCCACGCCGCCAGCATCGAATCGGACATCCGGGTCCTCTGCCGGCGCCTCGGCGTCGATGCCGTGATCGAAGGCACCGTGCGGAAGTCGGCGGAGCGGGTCCGGATCACCGCGCAACTGGTGAACGCGGCAGACGGCTGCCATCTCTGGTCCGACGGCTACGACCGGGAGGCCGGCGATGTCTTCGCGGCCGTCAACGACATTGCCCGCGCAGTCGTCGACCGCCTGAAAGTGTCTCTCCCCCAAGTGTCGCGACGGCCGTTGATCGACCGGCACACCGACAACGCCCGGGCCTACGAGCACTATTTGAAGGGACGCTTCTACTGGACGCGGCGTTGGCACGGCGGGCTCGTCGCCGCGCTGGAGCACTTCAAGAAGGCGCTGGAGGAAGACGCCGGATACGCGCTGGCCTTCGCCGGGCTTGCCGACGCCTACGCGTTCATCGGCGTCTATTCGGTCCAGCGGCCGCGGACGGCCCTCGCCCTGGCACTGGCGGCCGCCGAACGGGCGCTGGCGCTGAACCCGGATCTGCCAGAGGCGCACACGTCGCTGGGCTTCATCAAGTTGGGCAACGATTGGGACCTGGCTGGTGCCGCCAGGGAATTTGCTCGCGCCCTGGAACTGGACCCGCAACTCGCCCTCACGCGGATCTACTACTCCTGGCTGCTCGTGCTCCAGGGCGACCTCGCCAGCGCGATGGTGCAACTGCGCACCGCATTGGAGGCCGAGCCGCTGTCACCGCTCGTTATGACCGGGGCCGGCCACACGTTCTACCTGGCACGGCGGTTCGACGAGTCGATCGCGGCATGCGAGAGCAGTCTCGAGATCGATCCCAACTTCATCCTCAGCACGCACCTCATCGGCATGTGCCGGGCTTGCCAGGGCCGCCTCTCCGACGCGATCGAGCTCGGGGAGCGCGCCGCGACCATGTCTGGGCGAGCGCCGTTTTATGTCGGCGTGCTTGGCCACTATCACGCGCGACGCGGGTCGATAGAGCAGGTGCAGGCGATCCTGAGCGAGCTCGACGAGCTCGCGCCGACTCGCTACGTTCCACCTCACTGCCGGACGTTCATCTATGCCGGGCTGAACGATCTGGATCGGGCGTTCGAGTGGCAAGCCAGGGCGCAGGAAGACGGCGCGTCACCGTTCTATTACACGTCGCCGCTCATCGACAACCTGGCGGCCGACCCTCGTCATCTCGAGCAGATGCGCGCGATGGGCTGGCCGTACTAGGAGCCAGGAGTTAGGAACTAGGAACTAGGAGCGCCAGCTGCGGCTCACTCTTTCGTGCCCGTCGTCACCGCTCTTTCCTTCGTCGGGCTTCCGAACAGCTGACCGAAGAAGTCGCCCTGATTCCATGCTGGCCGCGCCGTCTCCTGGGCCACGAGCCATCCGGTCAGGAAGTTGATCCGCGCGTGCTGCGCGCCCGCCTCGAAATTGAAGGCCTGCGACATGTCGTCGTTCGGCTTGTGATACACGTCGCGGCGGTAACCCGCGTTGATGGCCGCGCCATCGAGATTCGGGTCGCCGGTCTTGAACCCGCTCTTGATGAACAGCGACGGCACGCCCTGGCGGACGAAGCTGAAGTGATCGCTGCGGATGAACAACACCTGCTCCGGGATGGGGTCGGTGCCGATCCCGATACCGAGGTGCTCGGCCGCCTTGGTTACGGGTCCCACGAGCGTCGAGTGCTGCGCCCCGTAGGGGACGATGTCGAGCAATGGGTGATAGAGGAACGGCATGTCGAGCGTGAGGTCGGCGACGATGCTGTCGGCGGGCACGGTCGGGTGACGCGCGAAGTAGTCGGAGCCGAGCAGGCCCCGCTCTTCGGCGGTCACGAACAGGAACAGCGCCGAGCGACGGGGCCGCGTCGGAAGCGTCGAGTACGCGTGCGCGACTTCGAGGACGATCGCCACACCCGACGCGTTGTCGTGCGCGCCGTTGTAGATGTCGTCGCCGTTCATCGCGACCCCGCGCCCAAAGTGATCCACGTGGGCGACGTAGACGACGTGCTCGCCCTTCAGCGCCGGATCGCTGCCCTCGAGACGGGCGATCACGTTGGCGCTCTCGACGTCCTTATGCGTCGAGCGCGTGGCAATTGACACGCGGGCCGCCAGGTCGAACGCCTGCGGCGTGCTCTTTGCGGCCGCGGCGAAGACGTCCGCGGGCGGCTTCGACGCACCGGCGAACAGCGCCTCGACCCCCGACTGATTGAGGGACGCGGAGCCGCGCAGAGCCGGGTCGCCGCGATTGGGGCTTCCCTGCGCGTCCACCCAGGCGTAGCTGCCCTGCTTGCCGGTGGCGACGCTGACGTCCCAGCGGAAGCGGGGATCGTCGGCCGACGTGAAGCTGATTGTGCCGATGGCGCCGCGCTTGATTGCCTCGGACTCCTTGGCCGCGCCTGACGAGTAATAGGCGCGCTCGTTGCTCGGAAGCATCGCCGGCGCGCCGCTCAGGTAGGCGACGACTTTGCCCTTCACGTCGACGCCAGAGCCGTAATCGTCGTAGCCGAGCCCTGGAGCGCTGACCCCGTACCCGACGAACGCCACCGGCGCATCGTCTATCGCGACGTCCTCGCGAAGCGCGTCCGCTCCGAGCAAATAGTCCTTGCCGTAGGTGAGACTCTTCTTTCCAGCCGGCGTGCGCACCGCCATCGAGCTCTTGTCCTCGACGACCACGCTGTTCCGCAGCGGCACCCGCTGCCGGTAGCCGCCAGATTCGCCAGCCGGCGCCAGGCCATACGACTTGACGTTGTTCTCGACGTAGCTGAGCGCCTCTTCATAACCGGCGGACCCGAGCCCTCGTCCTTCGAGCTTGTCGTCGGCCAGGAAGCGCATGTGCTTCTCGACCTCGCCGGCGCGAATCCCGGCGAGCGCGGATTTGATCTCGGGCGAGTCGAGATTCGCTAGGTCGCGGGCCGGCGCGGACGCCGGGCTTCCGCATGCAGCGCTGGCAAGCGCGACCGCCACGATCCCAGGAACCAACAGACGTCCGGAGCCCTTCATCATGCGCCTATCGTACTCCGCTGTCGGTGTTGGGGTCTTTAGGTCTTGGGGATTGGGGATTGGGGCTTGGGGCTTGGGGCTTGGAAGTTAGACGCTGTCGGTGCGGAGACAGTCCCTCCCGCCGTCCGGCTCCCGACTCCCCAGGGTCGTGAGTCCCTCCCGATCGGCGCAGCCACCCTCCCGACACGGTCCGCGTCGCGTTCCAACCCAAGGCGGGCCCGATCCGTCAAATCGGTTGCATTCAACTGGAGCCACCGATGATCAGTGCCCTTCTCCTCGCCGCCGCGTTGTCCTTTCAGCCCGACCTTCGCGACGTCGAGTCCGTGAACAAGCTTCTCGCCTCGCTGCGCGCGGCCGACCCGGCGGTCTGCGAGCTCGCCGGCCGTTCCCTCACCAATTACGGCGGGTTCGGGGACAGCGACGTGCCCCTGCCCCAGCAGATGCCGATGCCCATGCCGACGCCCACGCCAATGCCGCGTGCCGGCGGCGGCATCGACATCCCCAGCCCGCACGTCGGCCGATTGGGGCGCAACGAGCTGGATCCGCAGGTACTCCAGGCATTCCGCAACGCGCTCAAGGACCCGAGCCGCTGTATCCGGAACATCGCGGCGCGGATGGTGGCGCGCGCGAAGCCGGCGTGGGCCGCGGCCGAGTTCGGCGGCCTGGCGAAACAGGCCGACGCGGGTCTTCGAGAGACAGGCCTGCTCGGCCTCGGCGAGCTCGAGGATCCTCAGACGATGAGCGTCATGACGACGGCGCTTGGAGACCGCGAACCGGCGGTGCGGGCGATGGCCGCGTGGGCGCTGGGCGAGCTCGAACACACAGGCGCGATTCCAGCGCTCGGCCGCGCCCTGGGTGACGAGTCACCGGTAGTGCGGCGCCGGGCGGCGTGGGCGCTTGGCCAGATCGAAGACGACGAAGCGCTCGCCCCGCTCGAACGCGCACTCCGCGATCGGGCGCCCGAGGTCCGGCAGATGGCGATCTGGGCGATCGGCGAAATCGAATCGCCAAAGGGCGTCCCCCTGCTCCGCGGGATCGTGAGCGACGCCGACTGGCAGACGCGGCAGATGGCCGCCTGGGCGCTCGGCGAGATCGAAGATCGGAGCTCGGTGGACGTCGTCGCACCGCTCGTCAAGGACCACGATCCGCGAGTGCGCCGCATGGCCGCCTGGGCACTCGGCGAGATTGAGAGCGATGCGGCGATCGCGGTGCTCGCGCCGCTGGTCCGCGACGCCGACCTGGACATCCGTCTCACCGCGCTGTGGGCACTGGGCGAGATCGAGGGCAAAGACGCGGTGGACGTGATCGTGCCCGCGCTGAAGGATCGTGACGCGTCCGTCCGGCGGATGGCGGCCTGGGCGCTCGGCGAGATCGAGTCATCCTCCGCCGTGCCAAGCCTCACGCCGCTGCTCCGCGACCCGGAAGACGATGTGCGCGCCATCGCCGCCTGGGCGCTCGGCGAAATTGAGAGCGCGTCGGCGCTCTCGGCGCTCGAAGCCGTGCGCGACGATCGCTCGCCCGCGGTGCGGCGCGCCGTCCGCTGGGCTATCAACAATATCGACGACCGCCGCTGAGTCTCCGCCGCCCGTTCCCCAATGACGATTGGGGGACTGACGATTGACGATTTATTGACGATCAGTCGATTTGGGAATTGCGCCATTCGAGTGACGATCGCCGCATTTGCTAAGATTGAGCGATTGTGGAAATCACGATTGGAGATTAATTGGCGATTGGAATTGACGATTGCGATCTTGGGCGCGCCCAATCACCAATCGTGATTCGCCAAATCCCGTCAATCGCCAATGCCCCAATCGCCAATTGAATGGCGCAGTCCCCAAATCGACGGATCGTCAATAAATCGTCAATCGTCAGTCCTCAATCGTCATTGGAACGCCGGCGGCGAGCCGTCATTGGGGAACGGGCGCCGTCATGGCTTCTTTGACGAGCCGCCGCAGCGCCTCTTCGTCAAGCTTCCAGCTCTCCCCTTCGCCCCCGTCGACTTCGGCGACAAGAAAAATGATGTGGTCGGAGATGCTCGGCACCGCAGCTCGAATCTCGGTGTCCTGCCTTCGCTCCTGACCGGCCTTCAGGTTCTTCACGGTCGTCAACCGCTGGACCGCCTTGGTCTTGCCGTCTCTCCCCACGACGACGGCTGCTAAGGTGTAGGACTTCACGTCGTCGACGGAGCGATTGCGGGCCACCACGGCGTAGATCGGCCGCCCGAGGTTGATCGGCCGCTGCTCGAGCGTGCTGACGACCACGATCGGCCATTCGGGGTGGACGTCGAGCGTGATTGCCTGCGACGTCATCTCTTCGGGCTTGATGCGCCGGAAGATGTCGTCCTTGGGTAGCTGCTCCTCGGGCGTGATTTGCGCCCAGGCCGGCACCGCCATGATCAGCCCCAGGAAGCACACTCCAGCCGCTTGTCGCGCGAGACGCATCATCTCCTCCCGGGATCGTCGACGCCGGGGTCAGGATAGATCAGAACAGCGCGAGCCGCGCGGCACGAGAACGGGCCGTGCCCTGCGGTGACGGGCTATGAAGTGACGACGTCGAGAGGCCAGCACAGGACGAAGGTGGTGCCCTCGCCCTCCGCCGACTCGACGGTCACGGAGCCGCCGAGCGCCTCCATCGCGTCCCGAACGATGCTCAACCCCAATCCGAGGCCTTGCGTCTTCAGCTCCGCATCGCGATCCGCGTGGACGCGAACGAACGCCTCGAAAATGGAGGCCAGGCGGGCGCGAGGCACACCGAGACCGTTGTCGGCAACGGCAATACTCAATGCACTGCCGTCCTCCTGCCTGCGGACGCGGACCCAGCGCTCGGCCTTGTTGGGATCGCTGTACTTGACCGCGTTGGCGAGCAGGTTGAGGAACACGAGCTCGACCCGGGCGGGCTCGAGCCGTACCTCGGGCAGCGGGTCGATCTCGATCACCACGCCTCGCGCCTGCGCCATCTCGAGCAGCTGGTCGGCGACATCGCGAACCAGGGCATCGAGCTGAACGACCTGGGTCACCGGCGTATCGGCCGACCCGTCGACTCTCGCCAGCCGCTCGAGTTTTCCGACGATCTCGGTCAACCGCAGAACGTTGCGGTCCAGCATGTCGACGAGCGGCGTCAGTCCGTCGGCCTTCACCGTGGCGGGGATGATCCGGGCCAGCAAGCTCAGCACGCCGAGCGGTTGCCGCAACTCGTGACTCACGAGGCGATTGAAGCCGCGCATCTGAGTGGCCTGCCGTTCGATCGTTTCGATGTACTTGGTGACGAACGTGTCCACCGTGTGCCGCTGCAGCGCCTGCACCGAACGCGACAGCCGTTGCTGGATGCCGATGTACTCGCCAACGTCGCAGCCGGCCTGGTCCTTGACCTCGGCCCGCATGAACTCGTCGAGGACGTCGCCGAGCAGTTCGTATTCGCGGAGCAGCTGGTGCACCGAGGCCTGCTGCTGCAGGCGGAGCACCGCCAGCTCGGCGGCCTTGGTCATCACCGTGGTGCTGGCGATGATCTGATCCTCGGGCGTTCGCAGGTGATCCGCGATCTCCAGGATCAGTGTCGGAATGTGGTCGAGGAGGTGGTCCGAGGGAAAGACGTCGTTCGGCTCGACGGGCAGCAGGCTGGCGAGCCGCTCCAGCCACTTGAGGGCCAGATCGGAGTGGGCCGCGGTCAGGCGAGCCGCGATGGCATACGCGGCGGAACTCGACGGGATCATGGAACTGGTTCCGGCGTCGCGTTTACGGCTTCAGCGCAGCCCGCTCACTTCGCGGTGCTTGCTGCGCACCAGCTGGACGAGCACGTCGGGCTCGACCGGCTTGACGAGATGATAGTCGAAGCCGGCGATCTTGGTTCGGCGGCGATCGGCCTCCTGGCCCCACCCGGTGATCGCGACGATCACCGCATCCGCGCCCCAGCTCTCGCCGCGGACGCGGTGACAGACCGCCTGACCGTTCAGCCCCGGCATGCCGAGATCCAGCAGCATCAATTCGGGACGGAACCGCTCGGCCTCGGCCAGCGCCGCGTTGCCGTCGTAAACGGTCCGGACGTCGCACCCGAGGTCTTCGAGGAACATCGCAAGGGTATCGGCGGCGTCGGCGTTGTCGTCGGCGACGAGCACCCGACGGCGGACGAGACCGGCGGTCTCGCGCGACAGCTGCGGACGCGCTGATTCCGTTGCGTGCGGAACCGCGGTCACCGGAAGGTGGACGATGAACTCGCTCCCGTGACCGGGGCCCTGGCTCTGCACGTCGATGGTGCCGTCGTGCATCTCGACGAGGCGCTGGGCCAGCGCCAGCCCGATGCCGAGGCCGCCGCCGGAGGTGTCCCGGGCGTGGCGGGCCTGGGAGAACATCTCGAAAATGCGCGGACGAAGGTCGGCCTCGATCCCCATGCCGGTGTCGCGCACCGTCACATTGACGCCGCTCTCGACGCGCTGGACCACCAGATCGATGCGGCCGCCGGGCTCTGTGTACTTCGCGGCGTTGTTCAACAGGTTCGCAAACACCTGCGTGAGCCGCGCCTTGTCGGCGTCGAGGACGATGGTGCGATCGCTGCCCACCACGTGAAGCGTGTGGCCGCGGCCGTCGATCAGCGGGTGAGCGGTTTCGACTGCTGTCTCGATCACGTCGCTCAGCCGCACTGTCTCCGGCTTCAGCGTCAGCTTGCCGCGAGAGAGCCGTGAGACGTCGAGCAGGTCGTCGAGCAGCCGTGACATCTGCGCGACCTGACGATCCACGATCTCGCGGCAGCGATCGACGACCTCGTCGCCGGTGCTGCGCGCCCGCATCACCCCCATCGAGCTGCGGATCGGCGCCAGCGGGTTGCGCAGCTCGTGGGCCAGCAGCGCGATGAACTCGTCCTTCTGCCGGGCGGTCGCACGCAGCGCTTCTTCGGCGAGCTTCGCCTCGTGGGCGTCGACGCTGCAGCCGTACCAGGCGCGGATGCTGCCGTCGGTGGCACGCTCGGGCAGGACGCGGAACATATGCCAGCGGTAGGCTCCATCGGCGCGGCGGTAACGGACCTCGCCGTCGAACGGCTCGCCCGTCGCGCAGCAGTGGGCCCACTGCGCCGCCACCGGTCCGAGATCGTCGGGGTGAATGAACCCCGCCCAGCCATTCCCGAAAACGGCATCGCCGGCTGGCCCGGCGAACTCGAACCATTTTTCGTTGACGAACGTGATCTCGCCGCCTGGCGAGCAGACGTAGACGATAGCCGGCGCCGCGTTCGCGACGGTCCTGAAGCGCTCTTCGCTCGACTCGAGCGCCTCCTGGACGCGCCGCCGCTCCCACGCCAGCGCGACGAAGTGGCTCACGGTCTGCAGGAAGGCCACGTCTTCGTCGCTGAAGTGGCCGCGCCGTGTACTCCCGAACGACAGCGTGCCGAGGACGCCTCCGTTCGGCGATCGCAGCGGATGGCAGGCATACGCGCTCACCCCAAAGCTGCGCACGAATTTCCCGCGGGGATCGGTATTGATGCACTCGGTATCGGCCATCAGCGGCTGCTCGGAGGCCGCCACCGCGCCGCAGAATGCCTGGTCGAGAGCCAGCTGGGTGACACCGTCGCGGAGGGTGGGCGGAACGCCGATGCTCGCCACCAGGGTCAGCATCCGCGATGTCTGATCCAGGCGATAGTTGAAGCCGAAATCCGCGTCGAGTGCCGGCCCGATCGTCTCGAACACCAGCCGTCCGAGCGACGCTTCGTCGTGGCGCCCGGTCAGCAGAGCGTCGGTGAGCTTGAGAAGCAGCGCCTGCCGGGTGCGCGCCTCGTGCTCGATCAGCACCTGCCTGCGCAGCTGCCGCTCGGCGGCCACCCGCTCGCTGACATCGTCGATCACGGTGACGGTGCCGACCAGTTCACCGTTCACGATCGCCGGGACGATCCGGGCCCGCTGCGACGGTTCGCTGTCCGGCGAGCCGTCCTCGATCGGCAGCAGGTACCGGTGCAGGGCCGTCGACACGATCGAGCCGTGACCGCCCAGCGCGTCGCGATACAGCAGATCGAGGTGGCGCTCGGCGAGCTCGGGATACAGCTCGACGAGCGGACGGCCGACCACGCTGTCCGCGCTCCGGCCGGTATAGCGCTCGAGCCACGTGTTCCAGCTCGTCACGCGCAAGTCGAGGTCGGTCGTGAACACTCCCTGGTCGGCGCACTCGGTGAGCCAGTGGGCGAGCATCCCGGGGACCGGCGCGCTCATGACCGCTGCTGCTCCCCCATCCAGGTGTCGATCCCCGCCATCAGCCGCTCGATCGACGAGACCCCGAGCACCATCACGAGGTACCCGGTCACGCCGCTGTCCTTGAGTCGGAATTCCGCGTGGACGACAATCGCGTGGCTGAGCTCCTCGCTGCCGATCACGAGTGAGCTGACCACTGCCTCGAGCGCGTCCAGGGTCACGCTCGGGACCGCAAAGGTCACCTGCACGTGCAGCAGGTTGCCGAACACGCCCAGACACGCGTTGAGGAGGATGTTCCCGACTTCGGCAATCACCTCGCGAGCCGAGATGTCGACGGCGAGCGGAAGCAGGATCTCGTCGGTGAGCAATTGGCTCAGTATTTCGGCACTCGATCGATCGAGCACCAGCAGCGCGTCGCCGGCGACCGGGCCGGAGAACACCTGGTGGACGCTGGCGATCTCGCCGCTGACGTGGGGACGGAGCACCGCGCCGAGCTCCTCGATGCGGCACATCTGCACCTCGGGCACGAGCAGCTCGACGCGGGCGTTGGTCAGCGCCGACAAGGACGCAGCGGCCCGCCCGAAGCCGATGTTCAGGAGCTCGGTGACGGCGTCCCGCCGTTCGTCGGACAGGATTACCATGACTTCTCCTCGAGCGCGGCGCTGACCGCGGTCAGGATCTGCTCCCGGTTGAACGGCTTGATCACGAAGCCCGACGCGCCGTTCTCGCGGGCCATCGCATGCGAGGACGACTGGACGTCCGCCGACACCACGATCACCCGGGCCTCCGGATCGATCTGCCGCAGTTTGCCGAGCACCTCGAGGCCGTACATGCCTCGCATCACCAGGTCGAGCATCACCAGCGACGGCCGCTCGACGAAGAAGTGCTCGATCGCGGCCAGGCCGTTGTCGGCCTCGAGCACCTGCCAGCCTTCGGGCTCGAAGATCTGGCGCAGGCTGCGCCGCATCAGGGCCGAGTCGTCGACGACGAGGACCTTACGGTCGTTCATAGCAGCTCCAGAATCGCCCGCGGCATCGCCTCGAGCGTGCAGCTCGCGTCGCTGAGGCCAGCCTCGACGACCGACCGTGGCATACCGTACACCACACAGCTGTCCTCCGCTTCGGTCAGCACGGTGCCGCCCGCGCTCTTGATCCACGCCGCGCCCTCGCGTCCATCTGCGCCCATGCCGGTCATCACCACCCCGAGCACCCGTCCTCCCCACACGTCCACCGCCGACCGGAACAGCACGTCGATCGACGGCCGATGGAGACTGCTCGACGGCTCCCAATCGAGCCTTGCCGCGATCCGGCCGGCGCCGTTCCGGCTGATCCGCAGGTGATAGCCGGCGCGGGCCAGCAGCACCTGGCCGGGTTCCAGCAGATCCCCATCCGCGGCTTCTTTTACCGTCAAGGGGGACAGCTCACCGAGCCGGCGCGCGTAGGCTTCGGTATATCCCACCGGCATGTGCATGACAATCAGAACCGGCACGGGAAGATCGACCGGCAGCCGAGGTATGAGCGATCGAAGCGCCTGCGGGCCGCCGGTCGAGATGCCGATCACGACAATATCGAAGGCTTGCCGGTAGAGCCGGCCGGCAAGCTCGTTGGCAGCCGATTCGTTCGAGGGTGACGGCATCGCCCGTGGCGCGGACTGCTGCGCGGCCGAGCGCACTTTCCTCACCAGCTCGTCCTGAATCTCCAGCACCTTGTCGGTGGCGAGCGCGGTCGGCTTGCGGGTGAAGTCCACCGCGCCCGCCTCCAGCGCCGCGAGCACTCGCTCGTGCGACGCCGACGCGATGCTGACCACGACGACTGGTGTCGGACGCCTCGCCATCAACTGGCGCGTGAACTCGGCCCCGTCGATGCCCGGCATGATCAGATCGGTGGTCACCACGTCGGGGCGGAGTGTCTCGACGAGCTCGAGCGCTTCTTCCGCGTCGCGGGCGGTGGCCACGACCTCGATGTCGCCGTCACGAGTCAACATCTGCCTGACCGTCTTACGGACGAAGGCGGAATCATCGAGCACGAGCACGCGTATAGGAGGCGTTGTCACAGTTGCTCCGCTGCCTGGGAGTAGGGTTCAGCTGCGCGGTTCGTGGTCCCGTCGCACACGTAGAAGAACGATCCGCCGATGTCGCGGAGCTCGAACGGCGTGTCGAGGCGCAGCAG
The DNA here is from genome assembly GCA_035495795.1 of Vicinamibacterales bacterium. GTDB lineage: Bacteria > Acidobacteriota > Vicinamibacteria > Vicinamibacterales > UBA2999 > VFZN01. Next base: position 8,874 of record DATJFF010000030.1, on the reverse strand, counting down.
CGACTCCGCTGCGCCGAGGCACAGGAACGCCGGGGATGCCATGTATTCGGCAAGCTGGCCCACGACCTTCCGCATCGCCTCCGCCGAGAAGTAGATGAACAGATTGCGGCACAGCACGATCGACGCGCCGGCGTGCGCGGCGATGGCCTGCGGGCTCACCAGGTTCTCCACCTGCCACGTGACGTGGCGGGAGAGGTCGACACTGACCCGCCACGCTCCGTCCTCGCGAGTGAAGTAGCGCTCGCGAAACGCGGGCGGCAGCTGGCGCAGCGCCCGCTCCCGGTAAATTCCGGCGCGGGCGCGGTCGATCGCGGCGCGGCTCGCATCGCTGGCCACGATCCGGATCGGCGCCCGCGAGAACCAGCCCACGTCGTCGAGCAGCATCGCCAGGGTCAGCGGTTCCTCACCGGTCGCGCAGGGAATCGCCCAGATCTGCAGCGTCCGGCCGTGGAGCCGCCGGACCAGGTCCGGCACGACCTCGGCAACGAGCGCCTGCAGCTGATCGATTTCGCGCCAGAAATAAGTCTCGTTCACCACCAAGGCTTCGGTCACCCGCGCCCACTCCTCCTCACGCTCGGTCTCGTACTTCAGGAGGTAGTAGTAATCGAGCAGCGAGGTGAGCCCGCGCCGGATGACGAGCGGCGAGACGCGATCCAGCAGCTGCGGCAAGCGCGAGTCGTCGTAGTGGAGACCCAGGGTCTCGTGAACGAGGTCGCGAAGCAGCCGCGCCGACGCGCCCGACAACCCGAGCGCGTCCGACTCGTAGCTCATGCGCGCTGCCGCCCGGCGGTGTTGCGATCGGAGCGAGCGAGCATCGCGCGCGCGGTTTCCCGCACCTCGGGCTCGGGGTCATCCGTGGCCAGTCGCGCCAGAAGGGCGCGCTCGGCATCGGAAGCGGGCATGCCTGCCGCCTCGAGCGCGGCAATGCGAACCGGCGGTGCAGAATCGGTCGCGGCGCAATCGAGGAGCTCGGCGCGCGCCGATTCGTCGAGCCGAGGCCCCAGCGCGCGGGCCGCGGAATACCGTACCCACATGTCCTCGTCGGCGAGCGCCAGGCGAAGCAGTGACGTCGCGACGGGATCTTCCCAGGCCGAGAGGCCGCGGACCGCAGAAATCCGCGTCGGCGCGTCCTCGGAGGCGAGGGCCGCGGTCAACCGCGCCTCCACCGCAGGGTGATCCACTCCGGCAATGCACTCGAGCGCAGCGAGACGGACGCCGGACACCGAATCTGAACATGCCGCCACGAGCGCCGAGACACAACTCCGGAACCCGAAGTACCCGGCAATGCGCACCGCGGCCTCGCGGACGTGCGGCCGCGCATCGATGAGCAGCGCCTGAAGGCGGAATTCGGTCTCCGGCGCACCAATGGCGTTGATCGCGCCGATTGCGGCGTGCCGCACCGCCGCGTCGTCGGCGGCGAGCAGTTCGACGAGGGCATCAAGCGCCCGCGGATCCCGCAGCTGGGCCAGCGCTCCGGCGATGACGATGGCGCGATCGGGGAATGCGCGGAGCTGGTCGAGAAGTGGCAGGGTCGCCGTGCCGTCGCCAATCCGTCCGAGCACGGCAATCACGATCGGCGAGGCGGGTGCGTCGGGGCCCAGAGCCGCGAGGAGCGGAACGATGGCATCGCGCTGGTGCAGCGCCAGCGCGTCGAGAAGCAACTCGGGCCGCTCCGCGTCGGGGAGGAGCCGGACGAGCGCGGCCGCGACCTGCGGTCCCGACAGCCATGTGAGCACCCGGGTCAGCACGGTCCGTTCGTCGCCGCCGCTGTCCTCCGCGGCATGGACGAGACGCTCGAGCGTTGCGGAGGTCGCGATGCGCGGCAGCCACAAACGCAGGCACGCATCACCACCCCCGTGCCGAGCGTCGAGCCGCGCGTGAATCGTGATCAGGCTCTTCGCGCACGCGGTTGGAGACGCTCCAGCGTCGAGAAGGGCCATGGCGTCGCCGGCAACCGCTTCCAGCTCCGATTCAGGGGCGGTGGCGGCCAGTGCCATGAGGGCCGACTCGCGCAGCCACCGGTTCTTCAGATGCCCGCGCAGCCGCGCGGGATCGAGCGGGCGGCCAATGTCCGCGAGTGCCTGCAGCGCTCCCGCGGCCAGAAACCACGAGCCGCCGGAGGCGACGGCGACACACGGCTCGACCGCGTCCGCTGCCCCGAGCGCGCCCAGCGCCTCGATCGCATGAAAGCGGACGTTCTCATCGGCGTCCTGCAGGGCGGCGAGAAGCGAAGGAATGGCAGCGGCGTCACCCTGCAATCGGAGCAGCTGGGCGGCCAGCGAACGCAGGTCGGCATCAGGCGCGCCGAGCGTTTCGATCAAGCCGGGCACGACCTCGTCGATCGGCACGCGCAGCGACGACACCGCAGCGCTGCCGCGGGCCAGGTCGCGTGGGTCGAGGCGCAGCCCGGCCATCGCATCGGCGAAGGCACGGCGTCTCTGCCGGAGCTCGTCAGACTCGGCCATTGCCGTTTGGCGGCTTTCCGGACCGGGCGGCGCGCGTACCGCGACCCCGCGTGATCGACAACAGCGCGTCCGCGCGCTGCAGCAAGTCCTCGGTGCCGCCATGTGTGGCCTGGACACCGTGTGCGTTGCGATCCGTGATCTCGCGGATCTCGGCCAACTGCCTGGCGAGCGAGGTGACGACCGACGTGTGCTCCCGGTTCGAAGCCGTGATCTGCTTGATTTGCCGGGCTGCGGTGGCACCGGCATCGGTCACCTGCCGCATCGTGCGCGCCTGCTCGCGGAGCGCCCGGGCCGCCTGCTCGGCCTGGACACGAATGCTGTCGGTGGCCCTGGTCACATCGGTCACGGCCGCGGCCTGCTCGGCCAGCGCCGAGGTGACGCCTGCCGCCGTCCGGGTGAGGCTTTCCGCCGAGCGCGCCACCTGCTCGGCCGACGTCGCCTGGGCGGCCAGGGTGCGAGTGGTGGCCGCCGCGCCGCGACGCATCGAGTCGGCCGACTGCGTGATCTGGCTAGCCGACCGGGCCTGTTCCGATGCTGCGCGGCGGAGCTGGGCGGCGAGATCCTTTGTGTTCTGCGCCGCCTTGGTGATGTCGCGCGCCGCCTTGCTCTGCTCGGTGGTCGCCTTGCGGAGCTCCTGCGAGGTTCGGCGAACACTGGTGTTGGACTGCACCAGGGTCGTCACCGACGTGCGTTGTTCGGCAGTCGCCGTGGACACCATCCGGGCCTGTTCGGCGGTCGCCGTGGTCGAGACCGCGACGGCCCGGACCGCTTCGCGCTGTTCGTCAGAGGCGTGGGCAATCTGTGACATCACCTGCGCGCTCTCGGTGACACCGCTCAGAATCTTGTGGAGGCCGGAACGCGCATCCTCGGCCATCGCATTGCTCTCATCGGCGGCGCGGAGGCCTTCGGTGGACGCGGCCACCGCTTCCTGCGCGACTTCCTGCAGCGATCCGATGATGGCGCCGATGTCGGCGGTGGCCTTGGCGGCGCGGTCGGCCAGGTTGCGGATCTCCTCGGCTACGACCGCGAACCCACGGCCAGCGTCGCCGGCGCGGGCCGCCTCGATCGACGCGTTCAGCGACAACAGGTTGGTTCGCTCCGCGATCAGGTTGATCGTGTCGACGATGCCGCCGATCTCCTTGGCCCGCCGTCCCATGTCCCGAATCACGGTCGAGGAGCGGGTCATCGACTCGCGGACCCGGCCGAAGCCGTCGATCGAGCGCTTGACGTTGGCGGCGCCGTCCTCGACATCGCGCGTCACCCGCTTCGACAGTTCGTCGCCCTGGCGGGTCAGCCCTGCCACCGACTGCGCCGATCGATCGAGCTGGGTCGCGCTCGCTGCCGCGGCCGTCGCCGAGTCGCTGATCCGCGCGGCGTTGTCGGCCACGCTCTGAACCGAGCGGGCCAGCTGCTCGGTGGCCGAGCCGTTCTGCTCCACCGCCGTCGCCAGCGACTCGGTCATCGCCGAGATCTCCTCGATCGACGCCGCGATCTCGTTGACCGAGGCCGACGACTCCTCCGCCGCCGCCAGCAGGTCGTCGGCGTTGTTCGACACGCCCTGGACCGATTTCGCGATCTCCTCGATGGCGGCCCCGGTTTCGTTGACCGTCGAAGTAAGGAGGTCGGTATCGGCGCTCACCGCCTTGATCGAGGCGCCGACGTCGCTGATCGCGGTCGTGACCTCGCGGGCCGCCCCCGCCATCTGCTGGGCGGCACCGGAGACCGTCTTGATCGAGGCTTCGGTTTCCTGGGCGGAACCGGCAATGTCGCGGGCCGACTGGGCGAGGCTGTCGGTATTGCCGGTCACCTGCTCGATCGACGCCGACAACTCAACCAGCGCCGACACCACCTGCTCGGTCGACGCGCTCACCGACTCCGCCTGGGCGGCGGTTTCCTGCAGCGAGGCCGCCATCTGGTTGGTGCCGCTCAGCGCGTTGTCCAAGGACCGCAACTGGTTGGTTGCCCCCTCGGCCACTTCCTGCGCGGTCTGGGCGATGATCGATGCGGTCCTGGAGATTTGACCGGCCTCGTCCCGCAAGCGCGCCGCTTCCGCGGCCGCCAGGCCGTGATCGAGTCCGTTTGCTCCGTTGCCTCGTGCTGCCATGATGGTCACTCCATCCAGGTCTACGGTCACACCACCGCGAAGCCGGGTGCGTTGGCTGCGTTGACGATGTCTTTCACGTTGAGAATCAGTACCAGCCGATCGCCGATCGTGGCGATCCCCTCCAGGTACTCGCCGCTCAATCCGGCGAGGGCTGTGCCCGGGGGCTGAATGCTGTCGGGCCGAATCGTCACGAATTCCCGGGCGCTGTCAGCCAGCAATGCGACCACTCGCGACTCCAGCTCGACGACGATCAGCCGGGTCCGGGCGTCCGCTTCGACGCGATCGAATCCAAACCGCGCGCGCAGGTTGATCACCGGCACGACCTGGCCGCGGGAGGAGACCACGCCGTCGACATACGCCGGCGCGTTCGGCACGCGCGTGACGTGGTCGCACATCTCCATGTGGCGCACGTACTCGCTTCGAAGTGCGTAGGTGGTGCCGGCGAGCGTGAACAGGATGTAGCTGTCGGAGCCGGGGGTCATGCCAGTGCCCTCCTCGACGCGGCAGGCGATTGAAACGGCGCAGCGACCGCCGGCGATCGCCCTCGAGCGTGCCGGCTGAGCGCGAGGACGTCCAGAATCAGGATCAATCGTCCGTCGCCAAGTTCCGTGGCGCCGCTGATGCCGGCGGTCTTCACCAGCGGATCGGTCAGCGTCCGTACGACGACCTCGCGGTGACCGACGATGCGATCGACGACAAGCGCGATGGCGTCTTCGCCGGAACCAACCACGAAGGCGTGAAGCCGGGACCGCTCGGAGCGCGGCACGCCGAAGAAGGCGTCGAGACGGAGCAGCGGCAGCGCCCGGCCGCGATACACCACCAGTTCGTGGCGTTCCATCTGCCGGATGGCCGCCGCCTCGATCTCCACCACTTCCCGCACCGCGCCCTGCGGCACCGCGAATGTCTCGGGGCCAATCGCGGCAATGAGCGCCCCGGTAATCGTGAGCGTGACCGGAAGCTCGAGCGAGAACGAGGTGCCGCGCCCGGGCTCACTCTTCAGTCTCAGGCGGCCGCCCAACTCGTGAACGGCGGCCCGCACTGCGGCCATCCCCACGCCGCGTCCGCTCGCGCGATCGGCCTCGTCCCGCGTCGAGAGCCCGGGATGGGCAATCAGATCGAGTACCTGCTCGTCAGTCAGGCCTTCGCCTGGATCGGGCAGGCCCATCGCGACCGCTCGCTGGCGGATGGCCGCGACGTCAATGCCCGCGCCGTCGTCTTCGATCGTGAGCGACACCATGTCACCCACCGTGGCGGCGCCGAGGCGAATCGTGCCCTGGAGCAGCTTCCCAGCCGCCCGACGCGAGGCTGGCGGCTCGATGCCGTGGCTCACGGCGTTCCGCACCAGGTGGAGGAGCGGCTCCATCAGGCGGTCCACCAGGAACTTGTCGATCTCTGTGCGCTGGCCGCTCATCTCCAGCGTCACCTCTTTACCGCTATCGCGGGCAAGATCGCGAACGATGAACGGCATGCGCCGGAAGATCTCGTCCACTCTCACCATGCGGATCCGCATTACGTCTTCGCGCAAATCGCGAAGGTAACGCTCCAGCGTCTGCTCGTGCTCGCGCAGCGCGCGCCAGTCCGCCACTGGCACGTAGCGCTCCACCCGGGTAATGACGTCGTCGAGACGGGCCCTGGTAATCACGAGATCCGCCACGCGCTGCATCAGCGCGTCCAACCGGGGCAGATCGACCCGTACGACATGCGCAGGGGCGAGCACGCCGGACCCCGGGTGCGCGACTCCGCCGCTGTCCGCGCCACTCGGCCGCGTCTCTGCTGTCGTGGTCTCGTCCAGCGGCGCAGGCGTCCACGTCATTCCGTCTTCGCGCCACGCCTCGTCAAACGCCGCAGCATCGGCGACCCCTGCGATCCGGAACTCGAAGGCGACCGCGCCATCGCTGTTCACCTGCGGCGTCGCTCCGAGAATCCGGCCGATCTGCGAGAGCCGGCCCCGCACGACGTCCACCTTGATCCCGCGCTCGATGAGCGAAGGGGAAGGGACGAAGGTCACGAGCCAGCTGGTCGCCGGCGGTTCTGGAGTTGCTGTCGAGCCGGTCTTCTCGCTGCCGTCAGTTACCGCGCGGCTCGATGCGCTTGCATCCGGCAGCTGCGACAGCGCCGCCTCGATGGACGGAAGCGGAGCGTTGCGATGGAAAGCGGCGATGAGGGCTTCGAGCTGCGAGGTGCCGGCGTTGAGCGACTGGAGGATCGCGGTGGTCAGCGGCTGTCCCTGGCGGACGCCGCGCAGGCACTCTTCGAGCGCGTGGGCAAGGCGTTCGCCGTCGTGCAATTCGACCATGGCCGACAGACCCTTGATCGAGTGATAGCCGCGGAACACCTCCTCGAGGAGCTTCGCGCGTACGGCCTGGTCCGACTCGTGTTCAATCCTGGCGAGCGAATCGCGCGCAGCGGTCAGGTGCTCTTCACACTCGACGGCATACTCGTCGAGCATCGCGTCCGGGAGCCGCCTCTCGCCGGAACCGCCCGTCACGCGCCGGCTCCCGACCGCGCCGGCGCGAGCGCCGGCTGATCCAACAAGGCCCGGGCATCGGACGCCAGCGCGTCGGGCCGGAACGGTTTTGTGCGGAACAGGCTCGCCCCCGCTGCCATCGCCGATTCGCGCGTGTTCTCGTCGCCGCGCGTCGTCAAGACGATGATCGGCAGCGAGGAGAATGCCGCGTGGCGTCGAACGAAACGCAGGACCTCGAGGCCGTGCATGTCCGGCATGTTGAGGTCGAGCACCACCAGATCGGCGCCCCTGATCATCAGCAGCTCGATGGCCTCGAGGCCGGTCCCCGCCTCGGTGATCGTCAGCCCGCCAATGTCCTCGAGCGACATTCTCACCATGTGGCGAATCATCGGCGAGTCGTCGACGACGAGGGCGGTGTGCATCGCGCAGCTATACTGTTGAGTTTCCGGGGGGTTGCGCAGTCCTTCAGTATATCGTTCGGCTCGGCCGCGAACATCACCTCTCGAGCGCCTCCACTGACAATTCCGCGAGCGGAATACCGAAACCGTGAGGCCCGGGCGCGGTTGCGGGGTGGAGGCGTGCGCATTCGCGCGCTATCCTGCGCACGAGCTGGATGGCTTGGAACTTGCGCTCGAGGCGGCCATGAACGACCGCGCCACTATCGCTGTCGCTTGTCCCAAATCCAACGAACGCTCACAGATTTCCGAGTGGCTTCGTCAGACCGGCTACGACCTCATCGAGTTGCCCGACGTGGGGCGCCTCGAGGAGCACCTCCAGGGCGCGCCGATCGAGGCGCTGCTGGCCGACCTGGTCCTCGTTCCGCGCGAGAACGACGTGCGCGACCTGGTTCGCCGGCTCGGCGCCAACCGCCCGCTCGTGGCACTTGGCGAGTCCGGCCACCTGCCGGCAAGCCTTCGCAGCGACCTCAACGTCCTGGCGCGGCCGATGACGCGCGAGTCCGTGATCATCGCCGTCGGCCTCGCGCTGGCCGAAGGGCGGCCGGCGCGCCGCTACCCTCGCAAGCCGGTCGAACCGATCCCGGCGACGGCCAACGGCGTCACGGTCACGATCCGCGAGGCAAGCGTCGGCGGAGTCGGTCTCGAGATGGCGGGCCCACGCACGAACGTACTGCCACCGTTCTTCCGGCTGCGGGTCCCGGAGTTCGGCGTCCACTGCGTCGTCAAGCGCGCCTGGCTGAACACATCGGATGTGGTCCGATGCGGAGGCACAATCGAAGGGGATCTTCCCGATGCGGCGCGCAGCTGGGCGGAGTTCGCCCGAGAGGCGCCCGCGCCCGTCACGTTCGTCGCCCGCCGCTGGTCGATTCAATAGGCGGCTGCGCTCGGTCAAGGCAAAAGGCAGAAGGCAAAAGGCAGAAGGCAAAGGCACAAGGCAGAAGGCAGAGAGCGCAAAAAGGCTGAAGGCAGAGGCCGCGTTGACGGATCATGTGCGGCATGCCGGCAGCCTTTACTTCCGCCTGGCCGCTGCTCAGGCGACTGGTCATCGACCATCGCGGCTTCAGTGCCGCCGCCATCGTTTCGCTGGCGCTCGGAATCGGCGCGAATTCGGCGCTGTTCTCGGTTACCGCAGGCGTCCTGCTGCGGCCGCTGCCCTACGCGGATCCCGAACGGCTGGTGATTCTCTGGAACCGATCGCCGGGCCTGGGCATCACGGAAGACTGGTTCTCCACCGCACAATACTTCGACATCCGGCAGGCCACGACCGCGTTCAGCGACGTCGCGATTGCCATCGGCGCGTACGCGACGGTCACGGGCCGGGGTGAACCGGAGCGGCTCGGCGTGCTGCGGGTGTCGTCGAACCTGCTGCCGATGATGGGG
>DATJFF010000029.1:0-3077 GCA_035495795.1 Vicinamibacterales bacterium | reverse complement strand
CACGGGCGAATTGATCGCGTTCGTCGACGCCGACCACGAGCTCGATCGGGAGTGGACTCGCGCCGCCCTGCCCGTGTTCGACGACCCGTGCACCGCCGCCGCCGGCGCACCCTATGCCTCCCCCGCCGACGCCAACCGCGTCCAGCGTGCCTACGGCCACCTCCGGACGATGCCGGACCGGCCACAGGTGACGCAGTGGCTGGGCAGCGGCAACCTGGTGGTCAGGCGCAAGGCCTTCGAAGCCCTTCGCGGGTTCGACACGACTCTGGAAGCCTGCGAGGACGTCGATTTCTGTAACCGGCTGGCCGCCGCCGGGTATCGCTTGCTGGCCGATCCAGCGCTACGCAGCGTGCACCGGGGCGATCCGTCCACGCTGCGCGCCGTCTTCAGGGGCGAGCTGTGGCGCGGGCGCAACAACATGCGCGTGACGCTGCGGGGACCGTTGACCGCGCGGGCGCTGGTCAGCCTGCTGATCCCGATGACCGGGCTCATGTGCCTGGCAGTGCTGGCGCTCTCCCCGCTCATCGGCTGGCAGGCAGGCGTCCTCGCGGCCGGTGCCTTCGGCGCACTGACGCTGCTGCGAACGCTGCGCATGAGCGCGGCGCATCCGCCGACCAGCATCATCGACATCCTGGACAACCTGGCGGTTGCGCTGGCCTACGATGCCGCGCGTGCCCTGGCCCTCGTCTTCCGGGCCACGCACCGCACTCGCCACGACGTGATGAAGGAACGCGCGCTTGTCTGACCGGCCGCTTCGCATCCTCGAACTGCGAACCGTCCGCGGGACCGGCGGCGGCCCGGAGAAAACCATCCTGCTCGGTACCGCCCGGACGGATCCGTCGCGCTATGCCATTACCGTCTGCTATATCCGCGACACGCGCGACCCGGTATTTCACATCGATCAACGCGCGCAGGATCTGCCGGTGGACTACGTCGAAGTCCGCGAACGCCACTCCTTCGATCGCGGCATCTGGCCACAGCTCAAGGCACTCGTACGATCCCGCCACATCGACATCGTCCACGCGCACGAGTACAAGACGGACCTGCTCGCCTGGCTCCTGTGGCGATCCACCGGCGTCATCCCGATGGCGACCGCGCACGGCTGGACGGGCCACAGCGCCCGCGAACGCTATATTTATTACCCGGGCGACCGCCGGGTCCTGGCGCGGCTGCCCCACGTCGTCGCCGTCTCCAGCGACATCAGGAATCGCCTGATCGAGGCCGGCGCTGCGCCCGACAACGTCACCGTCGTCCTCAACGCCATCGATCCCGAGATGTTCAAGCGCGAGCGCTGGCGCCAGGTCTCGGCGCGCGGCCAGTTCGGCCTCAAACAGGACGAGACCGTGCTCGGCGCCGTAGGTCGCCTGGAGCCGCAGAAGGACTTCCTCCGCCTGATCGAGAGCTTCGCCGGCGTCGTACGGCAATATCCGCGTGCGCGGCTCGTGATTGCCGGCGACGGCAGCCTGCGCCAGAGCCTGCAGGAGCGGATCGACGCGCTCGGCCTCGGCCCGTCGTGCCGGCTGCTCGGCCACGTCAGCGACATCCCGAACCTGCACCACGCACTCGACGCGTTCGTCCAGTCGTCTATCTACGAAGGCACACCGAATTCGGTGCTGGAAGCGATGGCGCTCGAGACGCCGATCGTGGCGACCGACGCCGGCGGCACCGCCGAACTTGCCCGCGATCGCCGCGAGGCGCTGATCGTGCCGCATTCCGACACGCTGGCACTGACAGCCGCCATGCTCAACGTCCTCGGCGACGAACAGGCGACGGCAGCCAGGGCCGCGGCCGCCCGCCGGCGCATCGAGACCGACTTGTCGTTCGATTCACGCCTGCGGCGCGTCGAAGCGGTTTACGATCGCCTTGCCGCCAGCTACCAGTTGCGGACCGACGCCCCCCTGCTCGAAACATGCGCCACGCCCTGAAGGGACTCGTCACCGCCCTCGCGACGCTGCTCGTCGTCCCTCGAATCGTTGCGTTTCACCTCGCGGCGCTCGCAATCGGCCGCGACCGCGCTCTGGAAAGCGCGACACAGTCCCTGTCGCGCGTCCCGGGAGTTCGCGGGCAGTACCTGCGGCGAGCCTTCCTGCCCTACGCCGGCGTCCGCTGCAATCCGTCAGCGACCATCTGTTTCGGGACGACGCTCTCGAAGCCGGGCGCGGTGCTCGAGCAAAACGTCTATGTCGGACCGGGCTGCCACCTGGGCCTCGTCCATCTGGAGCAGGACGTGCTGCTTGCCGCGGGCGTCCACGTGCCGAGCGGCGCCCACATGCACGGCATCGACGACCCGACGATCCCGATCAGGGAACAAGAAGGCCAACCGACAATGGTGCGGATCGGCGCCGGCAGTTGGATCGGAAGCGCAGCCGTCATCCTGGCCGACGTCGGCGCCAACAGCGTCATCGGCGCCGGGTCCGTCGTCACGAAACCGATTCCAGCGAATGTGATCGCCGCCGGCGTGCCCGCGCGGGTCGTTCGGGAGCGCATGCCCGCCGGCGAGGGACCGCGGCCGCTCAGCGCAGCCGGTTGAAGGTCATTGGCGGGAGATCCGGCGGCACGATGCCGAGGTCTGAAGCGCACGATCCAGAGGTCGGACAATCTGGGCCGATTTCACGGCGTCGGGATCCACATGCCAGACGATCCGGATCCGATCTACTGGCCACAGGATCGCCAGATCCGGCGAGCGCGACCAAACCTCCGGCCGCGGGATCGGCCCAGTCGGCGGCTGATGTCCGCTGAAATGCTTTTGGATCCGGCCGTTCGGCCGCTGCGACCGCCTGAAGATTCTGTGGAGCGGGCCATTCGGCCGCTGGTGTCCGCTGAAGTGTTTTTGGATCCGGCCATTCGGCGGCGGTGACCGGCTGAAGATTCTCTGGATCCAGCCATTCGGCGGCTGGTGTCAGCTGAAATACTTTTGGATCCGGCCGTTCGGCCGCTGCGACCGGCTGAAGGCTTTTCGTAACCGGTGAATTACTTTTCCAGCACCTTTCCTGTCGAATAGCGCAACGGGATGTGCAGTTTGCCGGCCGGCCCCGGGCTCTGGCGGAGGACCCGGTAGGCGGTAATCGCCCGGCCGA
>DATJFF010000028.1:0-11593 GCA_035495795.1 Vicinamibacterales bacterium | reverse complement strand
GTCTTCTTCTTGCGGGTGGTTTCTTTTGCCGCCCCGGCGCCAGTCGTCTCTGCTTTTGCCATGGCCTACCTATACCGTCTTCTTCTTGGCGACCGCACCCTTGCGCGGTCCCTTCCGTGTCCGCGCGTTGGTGCGCGTGCGCTGCCCGCGGACCGGCAGGTTGCGGCGGTGCCGGCTGCCGCGGAAGCTGCCGATCTCGATGAGCCGCTTGATGTTGAGCGAGATCTCCTTGCGCAGATCGCCCTCCACCCCGCCCTGCTCCTCGATCACCCGGCTGATCTTCCGGACGTCGTCGTCGGTCAGGTCCTTGACCCGGATGTCCGGGCTCACCCCAGCCGCGTCAAGGATCCGGTTCGAACGGAACCGCCCGATCCCGTAGATGTACGTGAGCCCGATCTCGACGCGCTTGTTGCGCGGCAGATCGACACCTGAAATACGTGCCATAGGTCCTCGCCTTATCCTTGCCGCTGCTTGTGCTTCTGGTTCGTGCAGATCACCCGCACGATGCCGCGACGGCGCACGATCTTGCACTTGTCGCAGATCTTCTTGACTGACGCTCTGACCTTCATGCAGTCCTCTCGAAAGTTAACAGTTCAACAGTTAAGAGTTCACAGTTGAAGTTCAAAGTCTCACTCTCAGTTCGCAGTTGCAGCTCTGAACTGAAAACTGCCACCTTCAACTGGCAACTGTGAACTGCTCAACTGTTAACTTTCTCTCTATATCTTCTCCACTACCCGCCCGCGACCCAGGTCTCGCGGCATCAACGCCACCCGCACGCGATCGCCCACCACCAGCCTCACGTAATTCCGCCGCACCGGGTCCGCGTGATGCGCGATCACCTGGTGCGTGCCGCCGGCGAGGACGACCTTGACGAGGTCGCTCGGCAGCAGCTCGGTCACCGTCCCTTCGGCCTCGGTCACACTGCCTCGGCCACCACCTGATCCCGCAGCGTCAGCACCCGGCACCCGGTTTCGGTCACCGCCACCGTGTGCTCGAAGTGCGCCGAGAGGCTGCCGTCCTTCGTGACCGCGGTCCACCCGTCGGCCAGCACCTTCACCGCCGCCTTGCCGGCGTTCACCATCGGCTCGATGGCGAGCACCATGCCCTCCGCCAGCCGCGAGCCGCGGCCCGGCGTCCCGTAGTTCGGGATCTGCGGCTCCTCGTGGAGCGCGGTCCCGATCCCGTGGCCGACGAACTCGCGGACCACGGAGAAGCCGTTGGCCTCCACGTACTGCTGCACCGCGGCGCCGATGTCGTGCACCCGCGCCCCGGCGCGAACGACCCCAATCGCGTGCTCGAGCGAGGTCTTCGTCACGTCGAGCAGCCGCTGCGCCTCCGGCGAGATCCGGCCCACCGGCACCGTCACCGCCGAGTCCCCGAAGAACCCATCGAGCTTCGCCCCGAGGTCGATCGACAGGACGTCCCCCTCCCTGAGGGGCCGGTCGTTCGGGATCCCGTGGATCACCTGCTCGTTCACCGATGCGCAAATCGTCGCCGGGTAGCCGTGATAGCCCTTGAAGGCCGGCACCGCACTCGCCTCGCGAATCAGCCGCTCGGCGATCTCGTCGAGCTGCCGCGTCGTCACCCCCGGCGCCACCGCCGCCATCAGCTCGGACAGCACGGCGGCCACCAGGCGATTGACCCGGGCCAGCCGCTCGAGCTCCGCAGCCGATCGGCAGGTGATCACGCGCCGACTCCCTTTCGGGCCGACACTCCCGTCGCACCGCGCCCGGTCTTGACGCCGGAGCCCGCGGGGTTCACTCGCACCCCCGCCTCTCGCGCCATCTCGGTGATCGCCGCGACCAGCCCCAGCCGCACCTGCTCGGGGCGCTGGGCGCCGTCGATCGAGCGGAACGTCGACCGCTTGCCGTAATAGGCAATCATCGGCGCGGTATCCCGCCAGTACACCTTCAACCGATCGCGCACGATCGTTTCCGAGTCATCGCTTCTCGTCACCAGCTCGCCGCCGCAGCGCTCGCACAACTGAACCAGCCCCGGGCCGGCGCCAAACGCCGACACGTTCGTGCCGCATTCCTTGCAGACGCGGCGGCGCTGGACGCGGCGGACCAGCTCCTCGTCCGGCACTTTCATCTCGACCACGATCAGCGGATCCCGGCCCGTCATGATCGCGTCGAGCGCCTCGGCCTGCGGCACCGTCCGCGGAAAACCGTCGAGCACGAACCCGGCCGTGCAGTCCGGCTTGGCCAGCCGCTCGCGCACGATGCCGATGATCAGGTCGTCGTTCACGAGCTCGCCGCGATCCATCAGCGCCTTGACCTTGCGCCCGAGATCGCTGCCGCTCTGGACCGCCTCGCGGAGGATGTCGCCGGTCGAGATTTTCGGGATCCCGTGTTCCCGGGCGAATCGTTCCGCCTGCGTGCCCTTGCCCGCCCCCGGAGGACCGAGCATCACCACATTCAGCGCCACGGCGTCACCCGCGGCGACCTCGAATCCGCGTCTTCTTCATGAACCCGTCGTAATGCCGCATGATCAGCTGCGACTCGACCTGGTTCACCGTATCCATCGCCACGCCGACGACAATGAGCAGTGACGTCCCGCCGAAGAAGAAGGGCACGTTGAGCCCTTCGGTGATGAATCGCGGCAGGATCGCGTCGAGCTGCTCGCCAATCAACGGAATCGGAGCGACCCGGAAGCCGGTCAGCAGGAACTCCGGGAGGATCGCCACGAGCGACAGGTAGATCGCACCGACCAGCGTGATGCGGGCCAGGATCGTGTCGATGTACTCCGCGGTGCGCTTACCGGGCCGGATGCCGGGGATGAAGCCGCCGTACTTCCGCATGTTCTCGGCCACGTCATCCGGGTTGAAGATGATCGCCGTGTAGAAGTACGCGAAGAAGATGATCAGCGTCACGTAGAGCAGGTTGTACAGCGGCATGCCGTACTGAATCTGCCGCACGAACGCATCCGCCCAGCCGCCGGCCTGCAGCATGCCGGCCAGCGTCCCCGGGAAGGTCAGAATCGAGCTCGCGAAGATCACCGGAATGACGCCGCCGGTGTTCACCTTGAGCGGGATGTGGGTGCTCGAGCCGCCGTACTGCCGCCGCCCGACGACACGTTTCGCGTACTGGACAGTGATCCGCCGGTGGCCGCGTTCGACGTAGATGATCGCGGCAATCACCAGCACCATCAGGACGAGCAGCAGCGCCACCACCAGAAGGCTCATCTGGCCGGTGCGCATCCGGTCGAACGTCGCCAGCGCCGCCCGCGGCAGGTTGACGACGATGCCGGAGAAGATGATGAGCGACATCCCGTTGCCGATGCCGCGCTCGGTGATCTGCTCGCCCAGCCACATGATGAACATGGTGCCGGTGGTGAGCGTCAGCACGCAGCCAAGGCGGAAGCCCCAGCCCGGGCTGTAGACGAGCGGCAGCCCGCCGGGGACGCCGGTGTTCCGCTCCAGCCACACGGCGATGCCGAGCGCCTGGACCGCCGCGAGCAGCAGCGTCAGGTAGCGGGTGTACTGCGTGATCTTGCGGCGGCCGAGCTCTCCTTCGCGGGAGAGCCGTTCCAGGTACGGCCACACCACCGTCAACAGCTGCAGGATGATCGACGAGCTGATGTACGGCATCACCCCCAGCGCGAAGATCGTGATTCGCGAGAGGCTCCCGCCGGTGAACATGTCGTAGAGGCCGAACATGGTGTTCTGGGCCTGCTGCGCCAGCACCGCGAGCGCCTCCGGGTTCACGCCCGGTGTGGGGATGTGGTTGCCAACCCGATACACCGCCAGCAATCCGAGTGTGAACAGCACCCGGTTGCGGAGGTCCGCGACGGCAAACAGATTTCTCAGGCTATCGACCACGTGAGTCGCCTCGATTTTGACCGCGTATCCTCAGTCGCTCACTCAACCGATCGCAATGGCCTCGGCCTTGCCACCGGCGGCGGCAATCTTCTCCGCCGCTTTGCCGCTGAACTTGTGGGCCTGGACGGTCAGCGCCTTGCTGACCTCGCCGCGGGCCAGCACCTTGACGCGGATGTCGCGGCCGTTGACGAGGCCCGCCGAACGAAGCGCGTCGGGGGTCACGGTGGCGCCGGCGTCGAACCGCGCCTCGAGCTGATCCAGGTTCACCACTTCGTACTCGGTACGGAAGTCGGTGTTGTTGAAACCGCGCTTCGGGACGCGCCGGTGCAGCGGCATCTGGCCGCCTTCGAACCCGCGCTTGTAGGAGTAGCCCGAACGCGACTGCGCGCCCTTGTTGCCGCGGCCGGCGGTCTTGCCGTTGCCCGAACCCGGACCGCGGCCCACCCGCTTCTTGGCGAATTTGGAGCGGTCTGCCGGCTTGAGATTGTTGAGACTCATCGCTCTACCTGCTTCAGCTACTCGACCACCTGCACCAGGTGGCGCACCTTGTGAATCATCCCGCGCGTTTCCGGCGTGTCGGCCAGTTCGACGGTGTGCCGGATCTTGCGCAGGCCCATCCCCTGGACCGTCGCGGCCTGGGTCTTATTGAAGCCGATCGGGCTTCGGACCAGCGTGATCTTCAGCTTCTTCTTCGCCTGCTCAGCCATGACTCGTCTTCTTCCTCACGCCCGCGCCGGCGCGGCCATCTCCTCGGCGTCCTTGCCGCGGAGCCGGGCCACCATACCCGGATCCTTCAGCTGCTGCAGCGCCGTGAACGCGGCGCGCACCACGTTGTGCGGGTTGGCAGTGCCAAGCGACTTGGTCAGGACGTTCGAGACGCCTGCCGACTCCACCACCGCACGGACCGCGCCGCCGGCGATGATGCCGGTGCCTTCCGGCGCCGGCTTGAGCAGTACCCGCCCGGCCCCGAACCGGCCCACGACCGGATGCGGCACCGTCGTGCCCTTGAGCGGCACACGGATCAGATTCTTCTTCGCCGCTTCGATGCCCTTCTTGATCGCCGAAGGCACTTCCTTCGCCTTGCCGACGCCGTAGCCCACGATCCCGTGGCCGTCGCCGACCACCACCAGGGCGCTGAAGCTCAGGTTCTTGCCGCCCTTGACCACCTTGGTCACGCGGTTGATGGCCACCACGGTGTCCTTGATCTCGAGCTGCGTCGGGTCGATCTTCTCGCGTGTCCGCATACCGTTGCCTTCTGCCTTCTGCCTTTGCCTTCTGCGTTAGAACTGAAGGCCGGCCTGCCGGGCCGCTTCGGCCACGGCGCGGACGCGCCCGTGATACAGGAACCCGTTGCGGTCGAACACCACGCGGGTGATGCCCTTCTCCTTCAGCCGCTCGGCGATCGCCTGCCCGACCACTTCGGCGCCCTTGCGGTTGCCGCCACGCGCGCCCTCGGCCAGCTTCGCCTTCACGGCCGGCTCGACGCTCGAGGCCGCGGCCACCGTGCGTCCGGCGAGATCGTCGACGACCTGGACGTAGATGTGCATGCCGCTGCGGAACACCGTCAGCCGCGGCTGCTCGGGCGTTCCCTGGAGGCGTTTGCGGATCCGGAACTTGATCCGATCGCGGCGGTCTTCCTTGGTCTCAATCCTCATAACCTACGCTCCGGTCTTTCCGGCCTTCTTCTTCAACTTCTCGCCCGTGTAGCGGACGCCCTTCTGCTGATACGGGTCCGGCTTGCGGAGCCGCCGCAGGTTGGCGGCGACCTGGCCGACCAGCTGCCGGTCTACGCCGGTGACGGTGATGTGCGTCTGCTTGTCGATCACCACGTCGATGCCGGTCGGCACGTCGAACACCACCGGGTGCGAGTAGCCGAGCGCCAGCACTACCTGCTTGCCCTTCAACTCGGCGCGGTACCCGACGCCGACGATGTCGAGTTCCCTCTTCCAGCCCTCGGTGACGCCGAGCACGGCGTTGTTGACCAGGCTGCGGGCCAGGCCGTGGAACTTGTCGAGCTCGCGCTCGTCGGCGGTCTTGCGGGTCAGGAGCTGGCCGTCCTCGACGACGGCGGTGACGCCGGGCGGGAGCGCCTGCTTCATCTGGCCCTTCGGGCCCTTCACGTCGACGCCGCTGGCGTCGACCTTGACGGTGACCCCTTTCGGGATCGCGATCGGCTTCTTTCCAATTCTCGACATGGCGTCACCAGACGTTGCAGAGGATCTCGCCGCCGACGCCCGCCTTCTGGGCGGAGCGGCCGGTCATCACGCCCTGCGACGTGGTCAGGATGTTGACCCCGAGGCCGCCGAGCACCGGGGGCACACCGTCGCGGCCGGCGTAGACCCGGCGGCCCGGCCGGCTCACCCGCTCGAGGCCGGAAATGACCTTCTCGCCGGAAGGCCCGTACTTGAGGAAGACCCGCATCACCTGGCGGGGCGCCTTGCCCGGCCGCTCGGAAGGCGTCTCGACCAGCTTGTAGCCGGCGATGTAGCCCTCGTCCTGGAGGATCTTGGCAATCTCGGTCTTCAGCTTGGATGCCGGCAACTCCACGCGCGCGTGTCTCGCGTGCACGGCGTTGCGAATCCGCGTCAGCATGTCGGCAATCGGATCAGTCATGTTCCAGCTCTCGGCTCTTCCCGGAATCGCTTCTCAACTGGCGCTTACCAGCTGCTCTTGGTGACGCCGGCGACATCGCCCGTCAGCGCCAGTTCGCGGAAGCAGAGGCGGCACATGCCGAACTTCCGCATGTAGGCGCGCGGCCGGCCGCAGCGGCGGCAGCGGTTGCGATGGCGCACCTTGAACTTGAGCGTCTTCTTCTCCCGGACCATCTTCGCAGTCGTCGCCACAGTCGTCCTCTCTAGTTCTGCCGGAAGGGCATGCCGAGCAGCTGCAGCAGCTTGCGCGCCTCGGCATCGGTCCTGGCGCTGGTCACCACGCACACGTTCATGCCGCGGGCCTTGTCCACCTTGAGGTAGTCGATCTCGGTGAACATCAGCTGATCGCGAAGGCCGAGCGTGTAGTTGCCGCGGCCGTCGAACCCCTTGGCCGAGACGCCGCGGAAGTCGCGCACGCGCGGCAGCGCGATGCTCATCAGCCGGTCGAGGAACTCGTACATCCGCTCGCCGCGCAACGTCACCATCGCGCCGATCGGCATCCCCTGCCGGACCTTGAACTGGGCGATCGACTTCTTGGCGCGGCGCACGGCGGCCTTCTGGCCGGTGATCTTGCCGATCTCGTCGGCGCCGGTGTCGACCACCTTCGCGTTCTGGGTGGCCTCGCCAAGCCCCATGTTGACCACGACCTTGGTGATCTTCGGGACCGCCATCACGCTGGTGTAGCCGAACTCCTTGCGGAGCGCCGGCACCACTTCCTGCTGGTACTTTTCCCGCAACCGGGCCATCTGCGACTTCATTTGTCCACCACCGCGCCGCTCCTGCGGCCAATCCGGACCCGCCGCCCGTCGGGCAGCGTCTGGTGCCCGACCCGGGTCGGCTTGTTCTCCTCGGGATCGAGCAGCATCACGTTGCTGGCGTGAATCGGCGCCTCGCGCTCGACGATCCCGCCCTTGATGTTCTTCTGCGGGTTCGGCCGGGTGTGACGCTTGATCACGTTCACGCCCTCGACCACTACCCGGTTCTTCGCGGCGAGCACCATCAGGACGCGGCCCTGCTTGCCGCGATCCTTCCCGGTCCGCACGATCACCTGGTCGTTCTTGCGAATGCTCATCGACGGCATGGCTATAGCACCTCGGGCGCGAGCGAGATGATCTTCATGAACTTGCGCTCGCGCAGCTCGCGGGCGACCGGACCGAACACGCGGGTCCCGATCGGCTCGCCCTGGTCGTTGATCAGCACGGCGGCGTTGCGGTCGAACCGGATGTAGCTGCCGTCCTTGCGGCGCTGCTCCTTCCGGACCCGCACGACCACGGCCTTCACGACCTGGCCCTTCTTGATGTTCGACTCGGGCGCCGCTTCCTTCACGTTGGCGGTGATGATGTCGCCGAGGTAGGCGTAGCGCCCGGTCGACCCGCCAATCGGGTTGATCACCGAGATCTTCCGCGCGCCGGAGTTGTCGGCGACGTCGAGGATCGATCGCATCTGGATCATGGTCGTCCTCCTCCTACACCGCGACGGCGCGCTCGATGATGCGCGTCACTGTCCACCGCTTGCGGGCACTCAGCGGCCGGGTTTCGGCGATCGCCACGCGATCGCCCATCCGGGCCGCGTCGCCCTCGTTGTGCGCCACGAACCGGGTGGTCCGCTTCTGGGTCTTGCCGTAGACCGGGTGCTGGACCCGGCGCTCGACCGACACCACGACGCTTTTCTGCATCTTGTCGCTGACGACCACGCCCTGGAGCTCTGCCTTCGACGCCATGACTACTTCGCCTTCTCCCTGAGGATGGTCTTGATTCGCGCCAGATCCCGGCGCACGTCCTTCATCTTGCCCGGCGCCTCGAGCTGGCCCATCGACTTCTGGATGCGCATCCGGAACAGCTGATCGTCGAGCTCCTGCTCCTTCGAACGGAGCCCGTCGACGTCCATGTCCCTCAACTCCACCGCCTTCATGACACCTTCTCCTCGGCGAACCGGGTCGCGAACCTGGTCTTGATCGGCAGCTTGGCCGAAGCCAGCTCCATCGCCCGTCGCGCCTCGGTCTCGGTCACCCCTTCCATCTCGAAGAGGATCCGGCCGGGGCGAATCACCATCACCCAGCCCTCGGGCGCGCCCTTGCCCTTGCCCATGCGCGTCTCCTGGGGCTTCTTGGTCACCGGCTTGTCGGGGAACACCCGGACCCAGATCTTGCCGCCGCGCTTGATGAACCGGGTCATCGCGACACGGGCCGCTTCGATCTGCCGATCCGTCAGCCAGCACGGCTCGAGCGCCTTCAGCCCGTAATCGCCGAATGACACGTCGGATCCGCGCCACGCCTTGCCGCGCATCCGGCCGCGCTGCTGCTTCCGGAACTTCACCTTCTTTGGCATCAACATGATGTCAAGTCCTCAACGCTGGTCGCGTCAGCCGCGCGCTTCGGGACGGGGCCGCCGCGGTCCGCGATCGCGGTCCCGATCGCTGCGGCCGCCGCCGTACTCCTCTTCGCGCCCGACCCGAGGGGTCAGCCGCTCGCCCTTGTAGAGCCACACCTTCACGCCAATCTGCCCGTAGGTCGTGTGGGCCTCGGCAAACCCGTAGTCGATGTCGGCGCGCAGTGTCTGCAACGGCAGCTGCCCGTGCAGGTACCACTCCGAGCGGGCGATCTCCGCGCCGTTCAGGCGGCCCGAGACCCGGACCTTGATCCCCCGGGCGCCGAAGCGCAGCGCCGATTCGACCGCCTTGCGCATCGCGCGGCGGAACGCGACGCGCTTCTCGAGCTGCATCGCCACCGACTCGCCGACCAGCTGCGCGTCGAGCTCCGGCTTCTGGATCTCCTGGATGTTGATGAAGACCTCGCGGTTGGTCCGCTTCTGGATCTCCTGCTTCAGCTTGTCGACTTCCTGACCCTTGCGGCCGATGATGATCCCCGGGCGCGAGGTGTGGATGTCGATCTTCAGCTTGTTGGCGGCGCGCTCGATCTCGACCTTGGCGACGCCGGCGTGCTGGAACCGCCGCTTGAGGTCCTTCTTGAGCGACAGATCCTCATGCAGCAGGTCCGCGTATTCCTTGTCCGCGAACCAGCGCGATTTCCAGGTCTTGTTGAACCCGATCCGGAACCCGTAAGGGTGAACTTTCTGGCCCACTGTGTCTCCCTCTTACTCGGCTGCCGCCGGCTGGTTCTTTTTGACCCGGCGCTTCGGCGTCTCGGCGCCGACCGCCTTCACCACCTGGGGCCGCTCCGTCACCTCAACGGTGAGGTGCGCCGTCCGCTTGACGACGCGGAAGGCCCGGCCCATCGGGGCGGGACGAACCCGCTTCAGCGAAGGACCGTTGTCCGCGAAGCACTTCGAGATGAACAAACGATCCACCTCGCCGCCAAACCCTTCCTTCTGCTGCGCGTTGGCGACCGCCGAGCGCAGCACCTTGGCCACGTCGCGCGCCACCGACTTGCGGCTGAACTGCAGCGCGGTGAGCGCCTGGTTCACGTCCTTGCCGCGGATCAGATCCATCACCAGGCAGGCCTTCTGGGCCGAGGTGCGGATGTACTTCGCCGTCGCCGCTGCTTGCACCATGGCTAGGCCTTCCCGCCCGGCGCCGCCGGCGCCGAGGCCGCGGCCTTGTCGGCCTTCGCGGCGTGTCCCTTGAACTGCCGGGTCGGGGAGAACTCGCCGAGCTTGTGGCCGACCATGTTCTCGGTGATGTAGACCGGCACGAACTTGCGCCCGTTGTGCACCGCGAGGGTGTGGCCCACCATCTCGGGAATCACCGTCGAGCGGCGCGACCAGGTCTTGACGACCTTCTTCTCGTTGGCCCGGTTCATGTTCTCCACCTTCTCGAGCAGGTGGGTGTCGACGAACGGCCCCTTCTTCAGTGAACGGCTCATAATCAGGCTCTAGGCTCTAGGCTCTGGGCTCTAGGCAAAAACAACTACTTCGGTCTGCGCTGCACGATGAACGCGTCGCTCGGGCGCCGGGTGCGCGTCTTGTAGCCCTTGGTCGGGACGCCCCACGGCGTCACCGGGTGCCGGCCGCCGGAGGTCTTGCCCTCGCCGCCGCCGAGCGGGTGATCGACCGGGTTCATGGCCACGCCGCGCACGTGCGGGCGCTTGCCAAGCCAGCGGCTGCGGCCGGCCTTGCCGATCGAGACGTTCTCGTGATCGATGTTGCCGACCTGGCCGATCGTGGCCATGCACACCGTGGCGATCTTGCGAATCTCGCCCGACGGCATCTTCACCGAGACGTACTCGCCTTCCTTGGCCACCACCTGGACGCCGGCCCCGGCGCTGCGCGCCAGCTGGCCGCCCTTGCCCGGCTTCAGCTCCACGTTGTGGACCATCGTGCCGAGCGGGATGTGGCCGAGCGGCAGGCAGTTGCCCGGCAGGATGTCGACGCTGTCGCCGGCGATCACCGTGTCGCCGACTTTCAGGCCGAGCGGCTGCAGGATGTAGCGCTTCTCGCCGTCCGCGTAGGTGACGAGCGCGATCCGCGGGGTCGGCCGTGCAGCTGGTCGCGAAGGAAGGATTTCAGGCGTCGGTCAAGATGCCGTCCGGCGAACTCCGGCTGATCAACATCGAGTGCCTCGCGACGGTCGGGCAGGTCGGCAACCTGGACCACGAGAACGTCTCGATCGGCAAAGCGGGCCGCACCCGTCATCGCGGACGCAAGCCGCACAACCGCGGCGTCTCGATGAACCCGGTCGATCACCCGCTGGGCGGCGGCGAGGGCAAGACATCGGGTGGACGTCACCCGGTCAGCCCGTGGGGTCAGCCGACGAAGGGCTACAAGACGCGGCGCAACAAACGAACGACGAAGTTCATCGTCAAGCGCAGAGGGAAAAAGTAAATGGCTCGCTCATTGAAGAAAGGTCCGTTTATCGACGACCACCTGTTGAAGAAGGTCGACGACCTCAACGACAAGGGCGAGAAGCGCGTCGTCAAGACCTGGTCGCGCCGCTCCACGATCATCCCCGACATGGTCGGCCACACGATCGCCGTCCACAACGGACGCAAGTTCGTGCCGGTCTACATCTCCGAGAACATGGTCGGTCACAAGCTCGGCGAATTCGCGCTGACGCGCACGTTCAAGGGCCACTCGTCCGACAAGAAGGTCGCGGCCCCCGCGGCGCGGCGCAAGTGAGGACATGATGGAAACCACTGCAACGCTCAAAGGCGTGCGCCTGTCCGCGC
>DATJFF010000027.1:0-2424 GCA_035495795.1 Vicinamibacterales bacterium | reverse complement strand
GAGCGCGGTGGGTTTCCGGCTCAATGTGGGGTTTATACCCAAAAAGTGCAAGGTTTACTTGACTTTCCGGGCAGGCAAACGTCGGCACGACTGCCGTGCCGTCAGCGTTGGCGGTGGAGACGCCGGATCCCGAAAAAGTTGCGCATCGCTGCATGGCCACAAGAAACGGCCGAGTACCAGGAGGCGCAGTCGGCCGCCGGGCCGAGACACTGTAGGAATCCTGCCTACAGGCGGCGGAGCATCAGCGTGCGGGGTGCAGGTGTTCGCCGCGTTCCGTCGCGGCGTAGTCCGGCATCACGACATCGAGGCCGTTGACCGCCGTGGTCGTGTGATATCCCGCCACCAGTTGGCGCAGGTAGTCGCCCAGGAAGAAGTCGAGTCGTCCCGAGGAATCGGGTCGGAGGATGCGCATATCCGCATCGAGCATGCTGAGCTTGCCGAACTGGAGCCGCCCGCCTCGCAGCGCAATCGACGCGCGTCCCAGCGGGGGCACGGGAGCGAAGACACCCTCCCGGCGGCGGCCGAAGACCTGGACCACGGCAGCGGGCTCGATGATGAGCGCCTCGAGGCGGCCGCGGATGCGCGGCGGCGGGAGCAGTTCCGTTGGATCCAGCGCGAGCTCGTTGCCGATCACCGTCACGCCGTGCAGCCGGTTGCTGCTTATCAGGTCGTCGAGCTCCACGCTCAACGCCCCGAGAAGTCCCTTCACGCCGATGCCCAGCACCTGCACCTGGTCCGGGTGCAGCCGGATGAGGCCGTCGGGCGTGACGCGCGCCGACGCGACGATCGTGAAAGGGAGCGTCAGGACCTTGTGGATCTTGCCGTGAAGCCTGAGCCGCCCGTCTTCCGTTCGTGCATGGAGGTCGCGGATGGCGGCGCCGCGATAGTGGAAGACGAACTGATTCAGCAGCCCGCTCAGGTCGGCGGTATCGAGAGTGATGCGTGCGGTGTCGATCGCGATGTTGAAGGAGCCGGGGTCGTCGAACGACACCGGACGGCCGGACCGGGTCGGCGTGAGCGCGCCCTGGAGAAGACCGATCTCGAGCGCGACGTCGTGGAAGACGCGGTAGTGCACCCGGCGCATGCTCGCCCGAACGGCCCCGAAGTCAGCGGAATCGTTGGCTGGCGAAGGGGGATCGACCACGGTCTCGGTCGTGAGATCGTCGGCCGGCCGATCGGTGGATTCCCGGCGGCCCAGTGCCAGACCGACGAACAAGCCGGCGGCGACGAGGCCAGCGATGGCGAGTCCCAAACTGAGACGTGACAGTCGGATCGGCCTGGTGGATGGGGGCATATCGCACGCTACCCTGCCACGCCTATCCGCGCGGTGACCCAGCCGAGTCTGGCACGCCAGGTAGTCCGCGCACTGACAGAGACGTTCGGAAAATCCCTCCGGGTCGTGGGCGCCCCGACTGATGTTTGCCTCCGCACGCCGCCAGTACCCTTGTGAACCGGCGATGCCGAACGGCTTGCATCGGACCCACACCCACGTTCCGTCAGGAGGTTGTCATGAGATTGCTCGCTCCCGTGTCCCTGCTTCCGCTGCTTGGCGTCGCGCTCACGCTTGCGTGCAGCGATGCCACCACCCCTGCCGGTCCGGCCTTCAGCGCCGGCGGCCGAGCCGGCTTCGGCTTCAACGGAACCGCCAGCGGATTTCCGACGGGCGTGGTTCGGCTCACCGGCGGCGGGTCGTTCGACCCAGCCACCGCCTCGAACACCGTCCCGATGGAGACGTCGGTGCATTCCAGCGGTGGCTTCGACTGCATCGGCACCACGATCGCCCAGGGCCCGCTCACCGGCTGCGCCGACGGCGAAGGCGTCCGGTGGGATACCTTTCAGCTGCTCGCGTCCACCATGTTCAAGTGCACTGCAGCCGATGCGCTGAAGCCGGCTGTGACGGACGCCCACACCGCCGTGCTGCTCGCCGACTTCTACCGCGCAGGCGACGGCGACGAGAAGTCGTTCAGAGCACAGATGATCGTGGCCGACAGGGACCTCGCCCCGCAGATCCCGGGCGTCCAGAATCTCTGGGTCCAGGGCGTGGGGTGCGGCACGGCGATCGTTAATTTCAACTAGTGCTGTGTGGGACGGAGCCGGCTGCCGGCGACGCGGTAGGGAGGACGCGGTAGCAAGAAAGACAGAGCGCCCTGGCCTGAGGTCAGGGCGCTCTCGTCAACTAGCGGAAATGTCGATCATGATGCGCCGCGTAGGAATCGAACCTACAACCTAGTGATTAAGAGTCACTTGCTCTGCCAATTGAGCTAGCGGCGCGTGGTGCAACAGTACCGGTCCACCATAGCCCCAAGGGGAGTCGAACCCCTCTCTGGACCTTGAAAGGGTCCCGTCCTAACCGATAGACGATGGGGCCGAACCCGGTGCCAGTAGCGCTAACGGGATTCGAACCCGTGTTTGGGCCTTGAGAGG
>DATJFF010000026.1:0-20600 GCA_035495795.1 Vicinamibacterales bacterium | reverse complement strand
GAAATCGTCGAGATCGGCAAGCAGCTGCTGATGACGCGCGGAACCCTGACGACGTTCTCCATCGCGAACGACGTGGCGAAGTACTTCGCCATCATTCCCGCGATGTTCCTCGTGGCTTACCCCCAGCTGCAGGCGCTCAACGTCATGCGGCTGCAAACGCCGGAGTCCGCGATCCTGTCGGCGGTGATCTTCAATGCGGTGATCATCGTGCTGCTGGTGCCGCTGGCACTGCGCGGCGTGCAGTTCCGCCCGATGGGCGCGGCCGCGCTGCTCCGTCGCAACCTGCTCATCTACGGGCTCGGCGGCATCGTCGTGCCCTTCATCGGCATCAAGGCTATCGACCTGCTGATCACGGCGGTCGGATTGGCATAGGCGTGCTGTTCCAAGACCCCAAGACCTCTATGATTCGCCACTTGAAGACCGCAGCGCTGATGACGGTGGTGACGACCGTGCTGCTCGGCCTCGTCTACCCGCTGGTGGTTACCGGCCTTGCCCAGGTGATGTTTCCGGACCAGGCCAACGGCCAGCTGATCGAACGGAACGGACGGGTGATCGGCTCGCGCATCATCGGGCAGCCGTTCACCTCGGCCGGCTACTTCCACTCGCGCCCGTCGGCGGCCGGCACCGGCTACGACGCGGGCGTCTCGTCGGGATCGAACCTCGGTCCGACCAACAGGAAGCTGATCGACCGCGTCGCCGCCGACGTGGCTCGGCTGCAGAAGGACAACCCTGGCGCCCCGGTGCCGATCGATTTGGTCACCGCATCCGGATCTGGACTGGATCCGCACATCAGCCCGGCCGCGGCGCTCTACCAGGTCCCGCGCGTGGCCCGCGCGCGTGGCATACCGGAGGCCGATCTGCGCCAGCTCGTTGAATCGCACATCGAGCCCAGGCAGCTGGGGTTTCTTGGCGAGCCGGTCGTCAACGTGCTGCTCCTCAATCTCGCGCTCGACGAGCGCACGCCGCTCGAGCAATAGGCGGACATGACCCACACGCGCCCATCGGCGGACGCGCTGCTCGAACGGATCAAGGAGACCGAGCGGGCCCGGCTGCGGGTCTACATCGGCGCGGCGCCTGGCGTCGGCAAGACCTACGAGATGCTGCGCGACGCGCACGCGCTGCGGGCGCGCGGGCTCGACGTCGTGGTCGGCCTGATCGAGACCTACGGCAGGAGCGAGACCGACGCGCAGCTGCAGGATCTGGAGCTGATCCCGCGACGGCGCATCGAGTACCGGGGCGTGACGCTCGAGGAGATGGACATCGACGCGATCCTCGCCCGCCGGCCGCAGCTGTGCATCGTCGACGAGCTCGCCCACACCAACGTACCCGGCAGCCGCCACGAGAAGCGCTACGAGGATGTCATCGAGATCCTCGACGCGGGCATTCACGTGATGACCGCCGTCAACATCCAGCATCTCGAGACGCTCAACGACGCGGTGGCCCGCGCCACCGGCGTGCGGGTGCGTGAAACGGTGCCGGACACGTTCCTCAGCCGGGCCGACGAGGTCGTGAACGTCGACGTGACGGTTGAGGAACTCCGCAATCGCCTGCGCGAAGGAAAGATCTACAAGCCGGAAAAGGTGGAGCAGGCGCTCACGAACTTCTTCCGCAAGGGGAACCTGTCCACGTTGCGCGAGCTGGCACTCCGTGCGGTCGCGGACGAGGTGGGACAGAAGGCGGCCACCTACCGGGCGCGGGAGGGACTGGAACCGGCGCTGATTCCCGAGCGCGTCATGGTCTGCATGAGCTCGAACGCGCAGGCGCCACGCGTGCTTCGTGCCGGCTCTCGAATCGCGGGGCGGCTCGGCGCGCGCTGGTACGCTGTCTTCGTGGAGACGCCGCGGGAAAAGCCGGGGCGGATCCGGCCCGGTGACGCGCAGGCGCTGCAGGAAAATATTCGCCTCGCCGAGAGTCTTGGCGCGACGGTGGTGCGGGTCAGGGCCGAACGTCCTTCCGACGGATTGATCGCGTTTGCGCAGCGTGAAGGTGTGACTCACGTTATCTTCGGGCAGACGGCGCGAACCAGGTGGGAGCTGCTGTGGCGCGGCTCGACGCTGGATCGGTTCCTCGCCGCTGTCCCCGACGCTGCTGTCCAGGTTGTGCCGCTTGGCGAATGACCCGCCCGGGCCACCGGCGTCGGCGGTATCGCCAGCTGTCGCATATACTTCGCGAAATCCTGCGGCCGACTATGACGAACGAGCGCTCAAGACTGCAGATCTCACGAGGTACACACGGCCAGGTGGTGGTGCTGACCTTGTCCGGCGAAATGAGAATGAGTGACGGCGATCTCGCGCTTGGACGCCACATGGACGAGGTGCTGGCCGCCGGCGGCCGCAGTGTCGTGGTCGACCTCGCCAACGTCAGCTATATCGACAGTTCCGGCGTGGGCCGGCTGGTCGCCGAGGCGAAGCGGATCCGGCAGCACGGCGGGGTACTCCGCCTTGCCGGCCTCACCGCCCGGAGCCAACAGTTGCTGGCGACGCTGAACCTCAAAGCGCTGTTCCAGATTTACGACGACGTCGAGGCGGCGGTACGCAGTTTCGCGTGACGAGGTCATGGCCGAACCGTCGAAGCTGCAAATCGCCGACCAGCAGCAGGGTGATGTCTCGGTGCTCGTCCTCTCCGGCGAGCTCACCCTGGACGATGGCGACATCGCATTCGGACGCTACGTGGACCAGATGATCGAGGCGGGCCGTCGTCAGTTCGTCATCGACCTGTCGGGCGTCAATTACATCGACAGCGCCGGGGTCGGGATGCTGGTGGCCGAGTCGAAGCGCGTGACGCAGAACGGCGGCGCGATGCGGCTCGCGCGGCTCACCGCGCGAAGCCATCACCTGCTCGCGATGCTGAAGCTCAAGTTCGTGTTCGAGGTCTACGACGACGTGGACGCCGCGGTCCGAAGTTTCGGTTGGCGGCCGCAGTAGACCGGCCGCGAGCGAGCGCACCGCTTCCGTGGGTTACGAGTCAACGCCCGCCGGCGGCCCGATACAGCACGTAGCTGAATCGTCCGTGCAGCCACGCCTCGGCTGCGGCATCGTCGTGCTTGCTTTCGATTGATTCGTCGTGCACGTGCGCGTAGTCACCACCGAGGCGATGCACTTCCTGTTCGATGCGGGCCTGCGCCGCTGCCATCAGCTCCTGATAGCACCGATCCCAGAGCTCGTCACGGTGCGAGAGGGTGCCGGGAACGCGCCCGCTCAGCGCTTCGACGACGTGATCGGCGATGACCTCGGCACTCACCGGCGGAAGGTCTCGATGCCAGTAGACGATCGGCTTCCGGGGCGAGGGCGACTGGTCGCTCATCGGCACGGAGGATTGTAGCGGTACGCTACGATCCGCCCATGGTCTGCTGGCTCACCGCTCTCTTCGTGTTGGTGGCGCTGCCTGCGGCGGCCCAGCCGCAGCCGGTGGCTCAGTCGTCCATCCTGCCGACTGTCCGCATCATCGCCACTGGCGGCACTATCGCCGGCGTGCAGGACGCGCCGGGCACGCTCGGGGCCTACCGGGCCGGCACGCGTACCGTCGGCGAGATCGTCCAGAGCGTTCCCGAGCTGACGAAGTACGCACAGGTCGAAACGGAGCAGTTTTCGAACGTCGCCAGCACCGAGATCATGCCGTCGCAGTGGGTGGCGCTCTCGAAGCGAATCAACGAGCTCCTCCAGCGCTCCGACCTCAACGGCGTGGTCGTCACCCACGGCACCGACCGTCTCGAGGAGACGGCGTTCTTCCTCTACCTCACCGTGAAGTCGGACAAGCCGGTGGTGATCGTCGGCGCGCAGCGGCCGGCCACCGGCATCAGCCCGGATGGTCCGATCAACCTGCTGTCAGCGGTGCGCACGGCCGGGTCCGATCACGCACGCGGCATGGGCGTGCTGGTGGTGATGGACGACCGCATCATCTCGGCGCGGGAGAACCGCAAGCTCTATCCCCGCACCGGCGGGTTCAGCGGCGGCGAGATGGGGATGGTCGGCGTCGTCGCCGGAGACGGTCCGGAGTTCTTCTTCCGCCCGGTCCGCAAACATGGCGCCGAGACCGACTTCGATATCGCGACGATTGATGTCCTGCCCAAGGTGGAGCTCGTCTACTCCTATCCGGGCGGCGACGGCCCGCGGCTTGGCGATGGCACGCAGGGCCTGGTTGTCACGACGACGGGCTTTTCGCCGAGCGAGCGTGACGCGTTCACGGACATACGAAAAAGGGGCGTGGTGATTGCCCAGGTATTTCCGAGCGGCGAGCACGTGCTCCAGTCGTCGCCGGGCGCGCCGGGGCTGCGGCCAGCCGGCGCCAGCGGTCCGCCGATCCCGCCGACCGTAGCAGTGCAACATCTGACGCCGCAGAAGGCGCGCATCATGCTGATGCTGGCGCTGACGAAGACGAAGGAACCGCGCGAGGTTCAGCGTTTCTTCGACGAGTACTGATCGCGTCGGCAGTGCGGAAGCGGAAGCCGGTCAGCATGGCCGATGCCGTGGCGCATCGCTCGCGGCGTCCGCGAGGCCAGCCGGTCAAATCCCCCGCCGCGACGCTCAGAACCGCGCGCACAAAAGGGCCGTGCGCCCTCTGACCGGCGGGGTATTTGTCGGCGGAGAACTGATGTCGGCTGGCCTCGAGGCCGCTCAGGAGCGACGCATCACGTCCTCGGCCCGCGCTGGGGGTATGCTAGCCGCCAATGCCGACCTGGAGTCCACCCATGTCCCGCCCTCGCCCGAAAGAGGCTCTCTTCCCGGTTCGTGATCTTCGTGATCTTCGTGTCCTTCGTGTTCTCACGCTGCTCGCGTGCAGCGCAACGATTGCGGTCGCGCTCGAGGCACAGAGCGGGCCGCCGAAGGACCCGCGCGCGACCAGGCAGGCCGATCTCGTCGAACTGGTGAAGCTCGATCCGACGATCAAGCTGGATATCCGCTACGCCGGCACCAACAACTTCCTGGGCAAGCCGGTCTACCAGGAGGCGCGTGCGTTCCTGCAGCGGCCGGCAGCTGAAGCCCTGGTCGCGGCACACAAGGAACTGCGCGGCTCCGGCTATGGGCTCCTCATCCACGACGGATACCGGCCGTGGGCGATCACGAAGCTGTTCTGGGACATGACCAGCGGCTACCAGCGCGAGTTCGTCGCCGACCCGGCCCAGGGCTCGAAGCACAATCGCGGCTGCGCGGTGGACCTGACGATGTACGACCTGGCGTTCGGGACCGCGGTGGAGATGCCGAGCGGCTACGACGAGATGACGCCGCGCGCGTATCCCGACTACAAGGGCGGCCCGCCCGAAGCCCGGGGCAAGCGCGACCTGCTACGCCAGGTGATGGAGCGCCACGGCTTCACCGTCGAGCCGAACGAGTGGTGGCACTTCAACTACAACGGCTGGGAGCAGTACCCGATCCTGGATATCCCGTTCTCCGCGGTGAAGTAAAAAGAAACCACGAAGGCACGAAGAGCACGAAGAAGGCCACGAAGGCCTTATTGGGGAAGCACGCGTGACATTGTCAGGAATACCCGCGTGACACCCGAGAATAGGCTTCGTGCGTCCTTCGTTTCTTCGCGTCTTCGTGGTTTCTTTTCGTCAGCGCTGGGTAGCAGTTCCCTCTCCCCAGATGTACTTGCCGAAGAACTCCCAGTTCTGTTCCATCAGCGCGCGGTTGGCCTTGGGCTTGTTAATGCCGTGGCCAAAGCCCTTGAAGATCGACAGGCGGACCGGCACGTTGACGTCGCGCAAGCCCTGATACAACTGGAAGGCGTTTGGAATCGGCACGCGCGCGTCCTGGTCGCCGTGCTGGATCAACGTCGGAGTCTTTGCCTGCTTGATATACGTCATCGGCGACGTGTCGGCGTAGATCTTCGGGTCGTCCCACGGCGTCGCCTTCAGGTATTGACGCGTGAACGGGTGGATGTCGGTGTTGACGTAGTAGGTCATCCAGTCGGAGATGCCTGCGCCAACCGAAATCGCGCGGAAGCGATCGGCATGGCGCGTAGTGAGGAATGCGGAGATGTAGCCGCCCTGGCTCCAGCCCATACTTCCGACCCGATCGCGGTCGACGAGGCCCTGAGCCACCAGGGAGTCGACGCCCGAGAGCACGTCCCACGCGTCGCCGATGCCGAGGTTGCGCACGTTCAGCGCCCGGAACTTCGCGCCGTAGCCGGCGCTGCCGCGGTAGTTCGGCTCGAGCACCAGCGCGCCGCGGGCCAGGAACCCGTCGATCGGGTAGGTCCCGACGTAGTTGCTGTACGGCAGCGGGCGCGAGATGCCGGTCGGCCCGCCGTGGATCACGACCAGCAGGGGATAACGCCGGCCGGTTTCGAAGCCCGCCGGCTTGTGGAGCACGCCCTCGATCTCCGCCCCATCCTGGCTCTTCCAGCGAACCACCTCGCGCGTGTGCGCGGGCCACGAGGCGACCTGGGCGCGCGTATCGCTGATGCGCCGCGCCGAGGCGATCGCAGCGACTTCCCCAGCGTACACGTCCGCGAACTCCTTCGGTCCGGCGCCCACGAACGCCACGTGTGAACCATCGGCCGAGACCGAGAACTGCGTGCCGATCCACGCCTCGCCAGCCTGGTATTTGCGGATCGCACGCGACGCCGGGTCGAGCGTGAACAAGGCCGCGGCTGTCCGTTGCGCCGCCGAGAACACGATTCCTCCTGTCGTCCAGTCAACCAGCGACGGGTCTTCGTCGAACGCGTCGGTGAGGCTTGTCACTCCGGCCGTGCCCGGTGTCGTGACCGCGATGACGCTGTTCTCGTAGAAGTAGAACGTCTTGGCCATCGCCGTGACGAACGCGATCCGCGATCCGTCCGGCGACCATCGCGGATTGCTGTCGGGGCCCGGCTGAGTGATGAGCGGAGTGCGGGTGCCGGAGGCGACATCGACGATCGAGATGTCCGCGGAGCCGCCCTCGCCAGCGTCGCTCGAAACCCGGTGATCGAAAGCGATGCGCGAGCCGTCCGGCGACCAGTCGAAGCTCCCGACCACGAACGCGCCTGAGGTGAGCGCGCGCGTCTTCTTCGTCGCCGGATCCAGCACGTAGAGGTGCGTGTAACGCTGATCCTCGTCCTCGATCTTCACCTCGCCCCACTGCTTGTCGCGGGTTTTCATCGCATCGGTCTGCGGATCCAGGGCCGTGAACGCGATCGACTTGCCATCCGGCGCCCACGCGAAGCTGGTCACCCCTTCCTCGGCGCTGGTGAGCTTCTCCGCTTCGCCGCCGGCCATGTCGATGCGGTAGATCTGCCGTTTGCCATCGCGATCCGAGATGAACCCCAGCGTCCTGCTGTCGGGCGACCAGGCGGGCTGGCTGCTCGATTTGGCGGCGTTGGTCAACTGGTGCGGCTCTCCCGAGTCGGAGGGCGCGACCCAGATCTCCGTTTCGTAGGCGTTATCGTCCCAGTTCGTCTCGCGGACCGTGTAGGCGACCCACTTTGCGTCGGGCGACAGCGCCGGTGTCGCCACCCGTTTGAGGTTGAGGAGATCGTCGATCGAGGGCGAGGAGGGCATCTGCGCGCGGGCGCCGGCACCGGCAGCGAGCGCCAGCAGGGCGAGGACGACGAGCGGGAGGTGACGATGTCGCATGGGCCTTCTCTCAATTGACGCGGATGGTCCTGACGTTGAGCCGCTTACGGCCGTCGGCTTCGGACAGCTCGCCGGTGACCGTTACGGACTTGGCGACGAAGTCGAGCAGGCGCGCGTTGCGGTTTGCGGCGAAGTCGCCGGTCAATTCGTACAACTCGTCGCTGGTGAGCACGGCGAGCGGCTCTCCTCGTCTCGCGCAGTCGAGCGCGCATGTCGCGTGCGGGTTGCCCCGTCCGTCCTTGCCCTTGTTGATCGAGCATCCGATCTCGACCACCTCTCCTTTGACGGCGAGGTCGGGCCGAGCGTTGGCCCGAGCGCCGCCGCCGGAACCGACAGCCGCTGCGGCGAGCAGGACAAGCATGACAGGCACGATGCGCATAGCGTCACTGTTGGGCCAGATGCACAGCGGTGTCAAGGCGCTCATGCACGCGCGTGCACCCGTGCACCTTTCACGCCCGTGCACCTTTGCACCGATGCCTCTTGCACCTGCAAATTTTCCCGTTGAGCCCGTTCTATCGGTACCGGTGTCAAAACCGGTAAGAAGCGCGAGATCGGCCGATCGCCGCGAGCAGTACGTGACCGTGTCCTTCCGCAAAGGAGACAGCCATGCCTCGCGATCTATTCGGCGATGTCCAGCAGGCTTCTGTCCGTGTCGGCTCCCGCAGCCGCTACACCGTTCCGCTCTCGCTCGCCGCCCACGCGCTGGCGGTGCTCGCCGTCATCGGCGCCACGATTCTCGGTCCGGTCGTCCTACCGGGACTCGCCAGCGAGGAGATCAGCTACTACCTGATCACCATCCCGCCGGCGCCTCCGCCGCCGGCCCCGCCTGTCTCGACAAAGCCAGCCACGCCACCGATCAACCCGAACCTGGCCCCGACCGAGGCGCCGCCGGACATCAGGCCTGAGATGCCCCGTCAATTCGAACTGCCGGACATGTCTTCGTCCATGGCCGGCGTGATTCCAGGCGTCAACTCGATTGAAACGCTGGTCGGCGAACCGCCGCCGCCACCGCCACCGCCGCCGCGGGTCGAGCAGAAGCCGGTGCGCCCTGGCGCAGGCATTCGGCCGCCGGTGAAGGTGCACGACGTGGCGCCGATCTATTCGTCCGCCGCCCTGGCGGCGCATATCCAGGGCACCGTGATCATCGAAGCCACCATCGCTGCGGACGGGCGCGTTCAGTCGGCGCGGGTCCTGCGCTCCCCGCCGCTGCTCGACGAGGCGGCGCTCACCGCGGTTCGCCAGTGGGTCTACACGCCGACGCTCCTCAATGGCGTTCCAGTGCCCGTCATCATGACCGTGACGGTGATGTTCCAGCTGAACTCACCGCGATAGGAGTGAGCCATGCAGCCGACCAAGCTTCGCGCCTCGTCCGAGATGAACATCACCCCGATGATCGACGTGCTCCTGGTCCTGCTCGTGATCTTCATGGCCTCGCTGCCGCTGTCGCAGAAGGGGCTGGACGTCGATCTCCCCGCGCAGACCACCGCCGATCACGCGGTCGTCGACAAGCAGATCGTGGTCGAGTACCAGGCCGATCGCCAGATTGCAATCAACAAGCAGCCGGTGACCCTTGCCACGCTCGAGCCCCGTTTGCGCGAGATCTACGCGAGCCGCCGCGACAAGACCCTCTATATCGCCGGAGCCGGCACGCTTCGCTACGGGGATATCGTGGCGGTCGTTGATGCGGGAAAAGGCGCAGGCGTGGAAAGGGTAGGCATCATCACAGAAGGCATGCGCCAGTAGCAGTTAACAGTTGAGCAGTTCACAGTTGCCAGTTTCAGTTCACAGTGCGCAGTGCAGAGTTCACAGTTCACAGTTCACAGTTTCAGTTTCAGTGATCAGTGCCCTTGAGCAGTCGCAATGGACACAGAAAGCGACAATCAGGCTCCATAGTGGAACCAAAACTGCCAACTGGAACTGCAACTGTGAACTCCGCACTGTGAACTCTGAACTGCGCACTGTGAACTTCAACTGGCAACTCTAAACTGCCCAACTGTGAACTTTCTCGGGCCTTGGTCCGATATGCGAGACATGGACAGGTTTGCCGCGTTGTTCCGGCGTCTTGGGCTCCTCGGCGTCATCGCGGTCCTGGTGGCGCTCTCGTTGTCGTGCACCGTGCGGACGGTGAACACGGGCCAGGTCGGGGTGGTGACGCTCTTCGGGGCGATCACCGGTGAGCAGCTGTCGGAGGGCATTCACCTGCTGAACCCGCTGAAGCGGGTGGCGGAGCTCTCGGTTCGCACCCAGGAAGCCAAAGAGCACGCCGAGGTGCCGTCCAGCGAAGGGCTGATCATCGCCCTCGAAGCCTCGCTCCTGCACCGGCTCGATCCGGGCCGGGCCGCCGAGGTCTACCAGAAGATCGGTCCGCGCTAT
The DNA here is from genome assembly GCA_035495795.1 of Vicinamibacterales bacterium. Taxonomy (GTDB): domain Bacteria; phylum Acidobacteriota; class Vicinamibacteria; order Vicinamibacterales; family UBA2999; genus VFZN01. The sequence goes on along the minus strand of DATJFF010000026.1, from coordinate 10,675 downwards.
ACCGACGTGCTCGTGTCACCCAACTTCCGCTCGGTGATGCGGGCCGTGACCGCCGCCCACACCGCCAACGCGCTCTACAGCGAAGCGCGCGAGCAGGTCGCCCAGCAGATGGTCGATCAGCTCAAACGCGCGCTCGAGCCGCGCGGCATCATCGTCGAAAATGTGCTGCTCCGCGATATCCGGCTGCCCGACACTCTCAAGCAGGCGATCGAGGCCAAGCAGCAGGCCGAACAGGACGCGCAGCGGATGCAATTCGTGCTGCAGAAAGAGCGTCAGGAGGCGGAACGCAAGCGGATCGAGGCCCAGGGCGTGTCGGACTTCCAGCGGATCGTGACCCAGGGCATCAGCGAACAGCTGCTCGAATGGAAGGGGATCGAGGCGACTGAGAAGCTGGTCGCGAGCCCGAACTCGAAGATCGTGATCATCGGCAACTCGAAAAACGGGCTGCCGCTGATCTTTCCGGGACAGTAGGCCAAGGCAGAAGGCAAAAGGCTAAAGGCAGAACGCCGCCCGAAAGACGAAGGCCCGGTCGCTGCATCAGCAGCGCCGGGCCCTTTTTGCCTTGCGCGTTTTGCCTTGTGCCTTGACGTCAGGCAGCGGCTTTGATGGCCTTCAGCAGGGCGGTCACCTTGTCGGTGGCCTCCCAGGTCAGTTCCTTGTCGCTCTTGCCGAAGTGGCCGTAGTTGGTGGTCTTCGAGTAGATCGGGCGGCGGAGCTTCAACTGCTCGATGATGTCGGCCGGCTGGAAGCTGAAAACGCTGTTGATGGCGCGGACGATCTTCTCGTCGGACACCAGGCCGGTGCCGAACGTGTCCACGTGCACACTGACCGGATCCGGGTGGCCGATGGCGTAGGCGAACTGCACCTCGCACTTCGCGGCCAGCTTCGCGGCGACGACGTTCTTCGCCACCCAGCGGCCCATGTAGGCGGCGCTGCGATCCACCTTGGTCGGATCCTTGCCCGAGAACGCGCCGCCGCCGTGCCGACCCATCCCGCCGTAGCTGTCGACGATGATCTTGCGGCCGGTGAGGCCGGTGTCGCCCTGGGGACCGCCGACGACGAAGCGGCCGGTGGGATTGATCAGGAACTCGGTCTCGCTGGTGAGCATCTTCGCCGGCAGGACCTTGCGGACTACTTCCTCGATGCAGAAGTGCTCGATCTCGTCATGCGAGGCGTCGGCGGCGTGCTGGGTGGAGATGACGACGTTGGAGATGGCGACCGGCTTGTCGTTCTCGTAGACGACCGAGACTTGCGACTTGGCGTCGGGCCGGAGCCAGGAAACCTTGCCCTGCTTGCGGATCTTGGTGAGCTGGCGGCCAAGGCGGTGGGCGAACATGATCGGCGCCGGCATCAGCTCCGGCGTCTCGTCGCTGGCGTAGCCGAACATCAGGCCCTGATCGCCGGCCCCCTGCTTCGCGGTCTTCTTGCCGAGCGCTTTCTTCGCGTCCACACCCTGAGCGATGTCGGGGGATTGCTGTGTGATCAGCAGGTTCACGAACACCCGATCGGCGTGAAAGACGTCATCGTCGTTGACGTAGCCGATCTCGCGGATGCAGTCGCGCGCGATCTTGGCGAAGTCGAGCCTGGCCTTGGTCGTGATCTCGCCGCCGATGATCACGACGTTCGACTTGACGTAGGTCTCGCAGGCGACGCGACTGTATTTGTCCTGCTCCAGGCAGGCATCGAGGACCGCATCCGAAATCGTGTCGGCGACCTTGTCGGGATGTCCCTCGCCGACCGATTCCGAAGAGAAGATGTATCGGTTGCCCATTCACACTCCAAAAAAAAAGCCCGCGTTGGTCGCGGGCCTGGCTCGCGACTTAGATTGTTGTCGAGCCCAGCCTTAGCTGCACTCGATGCGGCCCTCAAGTCGGTGAAATCGCCGCACGAACGACCCTGAAGTATCCCCCGGCAGGCCACCCGCTGTCAACGTGCCGCAAAGAAACCACGAAGGCTCAAAGGACACGAAGGTCGGCACGAAGTCCATCAAGGGGTGTGACGCGTCCTGGGCGTCACGCGTGCATTCCCCAAAGAGTCTTCGTGCGTCCTTCGTGATCTTCGTGCCTTCGCGGTCTTCTTTCCTCAGAAGCCGAACGACAGGCCGGCGGTCGCGCGCCAGAAGGAGAAGTCGCCGAGCTCCAGGTTGTAGACCCGTCCCAGGTCGTTCACCTGTCGGAAGTAGCGCAGGTCGCCCTTCACACCGAAACCTTTCTTCGAGCCGATGCGCAGGCCGCCGCCCACGTTCACGCCAAAGCCGTTGTCGGAGAACTCGAACAGGTCCGACGGTGAATCGATGCGCGAGCGCATCAGGCCGAGGCCGCCCGATGCGTAGAGCCCGGTCGCGCCGCCGAGCACCAGATTCGCCATCAGCGTCGTCTCGCTGCCCTTCGATTCGAGATCGAGGAACTCGTCTTCGCCCGCTTCGAAGAACGTCGGCGAATAGCCGAAGTCGATCTGGAACCCGAGGCCGTTGTTCGCGAGGAAGGTCAGGTCCGCGCCATAGTGGAGCTTGGTTCCGAAATCGAAGTCGTCCACCGACGAGTTGAACGAGCTCCCGATGTAGGGCGTGAAGTACGTTCCCTGTGCGCGCGCGAACGACGGCGTCCCGACGAGGAGCGCCAGCGCGAGCAGGACGAACAACGCACAGCGCGATCGCATAGAAGTCTCCCTCCGTGTCATGAATCCCGACAGTAGCGAAGGGGAATGAGTCCCCGGACGGGAACTCAGCAGAATTGATGCCAGAAGCAGGCTTCAGGCTCTAGGCTCTAGAAAGAGATCACTGTCGCGCTGTCCTCGACATTGGATGAGACAGAAGTTCTTCCTGGAGCCTAAAGCCCAGAGCCTCGGGCCTATTTCGGGTGCGCGGCGATGTAATCGAGAGCGAACTTCTCGAGCGGCGCGGCCGTGAGGCCGATCGCTTTCGCTTCGGTCGTCGCGCGGTCCACGGTCCAGCCGTCCTGCAGCACGCGCTTCACCAGCCAGACCGCGCCAACCCGGTTCGCCGACGCGCAGTGAACGTAGACCGGCTGGTTGGCCTTGTTTGCAATGACCGCGAGGAACTGATCGACCACCTTCGGATCCGGCGCGGCGCCCGAGAGCGGCAGGTGGAAGTAGTTGAGGCCGAGCGCCTTTGCCTTGGCCTGGTTCTCCTCGATGTTCGCGCCCTGCTCGGTCGCGACCCGCAGGTTGACGACGGACTTGAATCCGTCGGCTTTCAGTCCGTCGAGCGCCGACGTTTCAGTGGCGCCGCCGCAGGCGACCACGGCGTCCACCTTGGTAAAGTTCGTGATGCCGGCGCGAGTCTGCTTCTCCTGCGCCAGCACGAGAGCGGAAGCGGCGATAACGGCAACAGTCGTGATGGCGATACGCATCGTCTGTAATCCTCCGGAGGCGGTCATCATACCCCTACATTCGAGCGCCAGCCTCCGCACACCCTGATCGCCAGCTAACCTTCGGCGCGGTCAAAAAAAAGCCGCCACGACCCTCGCGAATCGTGGCGGTAACGGTGGTGGAGGATATTTCGGGTGCTGAAGCTTGGGAGGTTCGCGAAGTTCGCGGGGTTCGCGACTACTCCTTCTGCACGGTGACCGTGACTGGCTGCTGGACGCGGACGGTGACGTTCGTGCCTGCTGGCAGCGTGGCCGCATTGCGATCGTTGGCCATCGAGGCCGCCGTGCCGCCTGCGGCGCCGACGCCCGCGCCAATCGCCGCGCCGCGCCCGCCGCCCAGAATCGCGCCGAGGATCGCGCCGCCGATTGCCGCGCCGCCAACCTTGGCCGCCGTCTCGCGGGCCGGTGATTCGCCTTCCCGGACGACGGCGTCCGTGCGAAGCGCCAGTTGCGTGCCGTCGGCGAGCGTCACGGTGTGGAAGCGCACCGCGAGCCGCGCCTTGCCCTTCATCTTGCCGCCGCGATCGACCTCGGTCACCGAACCGCTGACCACCGAGCCGGCGGGAATTGCCACGCGAGTACCGACGCGCACGTCCCTGGTCACCCGAGCGCTCACCTTGTCTTCGACCTTCGCGGTGTCGCTGGTCACGGTCCGCTCCACCTGGAGGCCGAGAACCGAATCCGACGGGACTTCCAGATCGACGTATTCAGGCACCGGCGGCGCGGCTGGCGCCGGCGGCTCCTCCGCGACCGGCGGCCGCTCCGGCTCAACCGCAGGGCGGGTCTCCCACATGGTTCCGACATTACCGTTGGGGGAGTTCGACGCGGACTGCGGGCCCGGTTCGGGAGCGTTGCCGCGCGCTGATGTCGAATCGCTGCGCCGCGATTCGGCCGGCGGCGCCGTGCGACGGTTCGTGGTGCTGCGGGGACGCGGTGTCTCGACCGCGACGGAGTCGGCCGGCGGCGTGTTCCGAGCGATTGGAGGCGCCGGCTTCGCCGGGGTTGCTGCCGGGGAGGTTGGTGCGGCGGGGGAGCTTGGAGCCGGCGTGATTAAACCTTCGGATTCGGTGACCGTACCAGGTGTGGCATTGGCCGGCGCCGCGGCGGGCTCAACGGCTGGCGTTGCCAGGGCCGGCGCCGGTTGCCCGGCGCGAACCGCGAGGAACCCACCGAGCCCGGCCGCTGCCAGGCACCCGATGGTCAACGCGGCGAAGACCAGCTTGTTGATACCCATGTGCTGAAACTCCTCGGATCCACCCCTGCCCTCAGCAAGGCCCGTACCCGCCTGAAGCACCCAAAAACCAGCAGTTTACAGGGAGATCGACGACAAATTTGCAGGGGTGGTGTCCCCAGAAAAGGAAACTGTCCTCAGGCGACGGGTGCGGGGTGCGATTGGTGCGACGGGCGGCGCGCACCGGTCGCACTGGACGGGCCGGTCGCACTGGTAGTCCAGTCGCGCCCAGGCACCCGTCGCACCTGTCGCACCGGTTCTTTACGCCCCCGCTGCGTGGGGCACGGGGCCCTGGTCCTGCCAGACGACGATGTTCCGGCCGGAGCCCTTGCCGGCGTAGAGGCGGCGGTCCGCGACCCGAATCAGGTCCTCGATGGATGCGAACTCCCCGTCCTGGGGGTACGACGCGATGCCAATCGTCACGGTCAGCATCCCCCAGGGGTAGGGTGGCGTGGCGAACGCGCAGGTCTCGCGGAGCCGGACCTGGACGCGCTGGCCCAGCGCCCGCGCGGCGTCGCCGCCGGTGCGAGGCAGCGCGATGATGAACTCGTCGCCGCCGTAGCGGCAGGCAATGTCGGCGGCGCGCACCTCGGCGCGAATCGTCTCGCCAATCAGCTTCAGGACCCGATCGCCCTCCAGGTGGCTGAAGCGATCGTTGACTTGCTTGAACCCGTCGCCGTCCACGATCAGCAGGCTGAGCGGCTCGTCGTAGCGGCGGGCGTGCGCCAGGGCCCGCGGAACCACTTCCTCGAAGTGCAGCCGGTTGTAAAGCCCGGTCAGCGGATCGTGAATCATCTGCTCCCGCGCCTGCTCGTAGCGCTGCCGGTAGGTCAGCATCTGGAACACGTCGCCGATGTCACCCTCGGTGCTGGGAATGTCGTGCGGTTCGATGAATCGCAAATAGGCCCACAACGCCACCGCGTAGAACAGCGTGGCCCCCGCCTTGCTGACCAGCCCGGCGATCATCGTCTCGAAAAAGTCCGATCGGCCGAAACGGAGGAACCCGGCGAAGAAGAAGTTGTCGAACGCGACGACCACGAGCAGCGCGACCAGCAGGCGCACGAACACGAACCGGGTCAAGCGGCTGATGTACTCGTAGGCCAGGATGATACCGATGACGTCCACGAACAACAGGCTGGCCCCGACGATGGCGATCTGCGCGTTGTTGATGAACTCGCGCGCGCTCATCGAGGTGGTCGTGTCGATGCCGGGCAAGACGAAGTGCGCGCTGACGAGCAGCGAGACCAGCGTCAGTCCGGCGTTGGCAAGCACCAGCCCGTAGACGAGCTTGCGCGCCTCGAGCGCGTCCTCCTTCAAGTAGACCAGGAGCACGGCGAAGAGGTTGGCCGTGAACATCACCGACGATCCCGGATAGACCTCGAAGCCTGGCCAGAGCGACACCTGCAGCGAGAGCGTCGCTTCCAGATACTGAAAGCCGCCCATCACGATGTAGAGCGGCGAGAGGCCGAGGACGCTGCGGGCGCGGAACAGGCCGAGAACGAGGCCAGCCATCGCGGCCGCTTCGAGGACGAGCAGGGCGAACTGTTCGACAAACATGGAACGGCCTCGTCCGCGGTGGCGCAGCCGCGTACTTTGGGGCGAGGCGCGATTATGCCGCAGATCGGCGGGCTCGGACAGGTCCGACGCTACTCTGGCCGGGCGGCGAGCGCGCGCAAGGCGGCGAGCGAGAAGTCGGCGATGTGGTCGGCAACCGCCGACGTGTCCTTGACGGCGCGCGTCCACGCCGGCGGCGAACTGGGCGGCAGCTGCCGGGCAAAGACCAGGATCTGCCCTTGAATGCTCAGGACGGCACGGACGACCCGGACGTCGGTGGCCGGCAGCCGGGAAATCTCCGCCGCGAGGCCGAGGAGGTAGTGCATGCGCGGCTCGAGGACCTCACGCATCACGATGCGCATGGCTTCACCGGGTTCGGCGACTTCGCGGGCCATCAGCTTGTGAATCCACGACAGGCGGTCGCGCCCTTGCAGGCGCGACAGGAACACCCGGATGTAGGCGCGAAGCTGCGCCTCGGGCGGAGTTCCGCGCCCGGCCCCGATCGACAGATCGTTGGTCTCGCGCATCACCCGGATCGCCGTCTGCACCACCGCGTGATAGAGGCCGTCCTTGCCGCCGAAGTAGTAGTTCACGGCGGCGACGTTGGCGCCGGCGGCCGCGCAGATCTCCCGGACCGTCGTCCGCTCGAGACCACGATCGGCGAACAGCTCCGCCGCGACGTCGATCAGCCGGTCGCGGGTGCGAAGGTCCGGTGTCTTCGCCGGTTGGCTTGCCGCCACGATCACAGGCTCCGCCTGAAGAGCAGCGTCGCCGCGGTCATCGCGACGATCGAGAACAGCGTCAGGAACGTGAGGTCGTAGGCGATGGCCCCGAACCCGGTGTTCTTGAGCAGCAGGCTCTTGAACGCGTGAACCGCATACGTGAACGGATCCGCTACCGCGATCGCTTTCATCCAGCCCGGGAACGCCTGCTGCGGGTAGACCGCGCCGCTCGGGAAGTAGAGCAGGGTGTTGAGCAGCCCGAAGATCGCCCGCGGCATCAGCGGATCCTTCACCCGGACCATCAGCAGGAACATCATGCTCACGAGGGCAAGCGAGGTGATCGTGATCACCACGGTCATCCGCCACATCCGCATCGGGTCGAGCGGGTCGGGGACACCGGCGATCAGCGAGCCAATCGTCATCAGCACCGCCCCGGCCAGTACCGCCTTGATCGTGCCGGAGATGTTGAAGCCGGCAATCAGCTCGAGCCGGGTGATCGGCGTGACCAGGTAGCCCTCATGGAGGCCGCGCGCCTTGTCGTCGATGAAGATGATGCCGCCGCCGATCATCACCATCATGAAGATCGACATCGTGATCGACCCGGGAAGCAGGTATTGGACGTAGGGCACGTAGGGGTAGAGCTCGACGACGTCGAGTTGCGTCGAGCTCACCAGGCGATCGGTGGTCGGACGCTTCTCGTTGAGGCCGGTGACCAGCCCGCTCACCGAGGCGGCGAGCGTGGCCGCGACGAAGTTGTCGGTGTTGTCCTCGATCAGCGCGAGGCGCGGCTCCCGCTCCCCGACGACCCGTCGCGAATAGTCGGGCGGGATGGTGAGCACGCCATTGACGCGGCCGATCCGCAGCGCCTCGAGCGCCTCACCCTCGGTGGCAAACGACCTGGTCTCGAAGGTCCGCGCATTGGCCGCGACCGCGCCGGCCAGCTCGCGCACCTTGACCGCCGGCAGCCCGCCATCCTGATCGACCACCGCGACCGTCAGGTTGCGGACGTTCCCGCCGAAGGCGTAGCCGAGGACGATCAGCTGGACGAGCGGGAAGATCAGTGACATCACGATCAGGAACGGGCTTCGGCGGAACCGCCGCAGCTCGCGCTCGATGATGGCCATTGCTCGGTGCATGGTCGCTCCTCCTACCGCCGCATGGAGAACTGCCGCGGCGCGGGATCCTGCAGCGCATCGCGCAGGTCCCGACCGGTGTAGTGCACGAACACGTCGTCGAGGGTGGTGCTCTTGACGCCGAGCGATTGAACATCCACGCCGGCCGCCGACGCCTCGGCAACCAGCGCCGCAGTGGTGGCCGGCCCGTTGGTCGTGGCGATCCGGAAGACGTGGTCGTCGCCGGTCACCGACTGCACGTGCGGCAGCGCTTTCAGCCGCTCCGCCCACTGCGCGGGCACCGTCGAGAAGCTGGCTTCGATCGCGTTGTGGCCGGGAATCGACGCTTTGAGCTTGAGCGGCGAGTCGAGCGCGGCGAGGCGGCCGTGGTCGACGATCGCGATCCGATCGCAGAGCTTGTCGGCCTCGTCCATGTAGTGCGTGGTCAGCAGCACCGTGAGGTTCCGCTCACGCTTCACTTTCTGGAGCATCTCCCACACCGCGACGCGCGAGACCGGGTCGAGACCGGTGGTCGGTTCGTCGAGGAAGAAGATGCTCGGCTCGTGGACCAGGCCGCGCGCGATCTCGACGCGCCGCCTCATGCCGCCCGAGAGGTACATCACCTGCTTGTGGCGCCACTCCGTGAGCTCGACGGCGGCGAGCAGCTCGTCGATCAGCCGGCGCCGCGTGTCGCGCGGCACTCCGTAGAGCTTGGCGAAGATGATCAGGTTCTCCTCGACGCTCAGCTCGGTGTCGCTGGTCATCGCCTGCGGGATCACGCCAATCGCGCGGCGCACCCCGTCCGGGTTGGCGCGGACGTCATGACCGCCGACGATTGCGGTGCCGCCGCTTGGCGGCAGCAGCGTCGTCAGCATCCGGATGAGCGTGGACTTGCCGGCGCCGTTCGGCCCGAGCAGACCGAAGATCTCCCCCGGCTGAACGGCGAACGAGATGCCGTCGACCGCGGTGAAGTCGCCGAACTGCTTGCGGATGTCCCTGACGTCGATGGCGCTCACAGGAGGTCCTGGGGTCTTAGGGTCTTGAGGTCGTGAGGTCTTGAGGTCTTGAGGAATTTGGCCCTTGAGTCCTTGCAGACTTCACTTCTGCCTTGTGCCTTTTGCCTTCTGCCTTGTCACTGCACGATCAGGTCCACGTATACGGTCATACCCACCGCCAGCTTGCGGTCAGTGTTGTCTACGCGAAGGCGCGTCTCGAAGGTCTTGATATCGCGCTTGGTGCGGCTGACGTCGCGTTGCGTCGCGAAGCCGGCGTCCATGCGGCGGTAGAACACCGTTCCCTGGCGTGATTCACCCGAGGGAAGCCTCACGGTGAGCACGTCGCCGTTGCGAATTCGATCGATGTAGGTTTCCTCGATGTCGGCGCGGACCCACAAGTCGTCGGGATTGATCAGCGTCATCACCGCCTGTCCGATGGGGATCACTTCACCGATGCGTGCCGGCATCACGTCGACCACGCCTGCCACCGGCGCGACGAGCTGCGCGAACCCGAGGCGCACCGTCGCCTTGTGCTGCTGTGCGCCGACCGCCGCCAGCTGCGCCTGGGAGGCCTGGACCTGGCTCTGGTGCATCGCGATCTGCTCGGCGTTGGCGCGGACCAGCGCCAGCGCGGCGCGCTGCTGATCGACCTGGCGGGCCAATGACTCGACGCGGGCCTGGGCGGCGGTGTACGACGTCCGCGCCTCGTCGAGCTGCTGCGCGGGAGCGAGGCCGCTCCCGGCGAGATCGCGGGTTCGCTCGAAGGTGACCTTGGCGCGCTCCGCGTCCGCGACCGCCGCGGCGTGGGACGCGATGGTCGTCGCAATCGACGCCTCGGCCTGGACTTCCTGCTCCTGCAGCTGCTTGCGCTGCAGTCGCAGTCCCGCCTCCTGTTCGCGAACCGACGACTGCAGGCTCTCGGCGCTGTGCGCGTAGTAGTCGCGGTCCGCGGCCAGTTCGCCGGTCTCGATCTCGGCCAGCACCTGGCCCGCCGCGACGCTGTCGCCCTCCTTGACATCGAGCGCGACGAGGCGGCCGCCGATCTGGGGCGCGATCACGACATCGTTGGTGGTCACGATGCCGGTCAGGATGAGCGCCGCAGGGCGGGATTGGACGACGTAGTACCAGCCCCCCGCGCCGACGAGCGCCAGCACGAGGACGAGTCGAAGAACCTTGCGCATGGTTAAACACCTGTATAAAACAATTGTTTGAATCGTGTCAACGGCTGGGCCGGTAAGATGCGCGCGTGAGCACACAGCCGGCCTTCGCCGCCACCGAGATTCTCGTTTCGCCGCCGGCCCTTCGCGAGGCCGACGTCGCCACCTTCATCGTGGTTCTCCGCAACACCGGCCAGGACGACGCCGGGGCGGTGGCGGTGAGGGTGGAGTGGCCGCTGATGGGGTTCCTGGTCGATGCCGGAGGGTTCGATGCTCCAAATGTCGATCACGCCGCGCGGCGCATCGAAACGACGGTGCCGCTTGCCCGGGGCGCCGAGCGCAGGTTCGACGTGCGCGTGCTGGCGCCGCGAGAGTCCGGCGGCGACACGCTGACACTGGCGGTTCGCGCTGCCCACTACACGAGCGGCACCGAGCACTGGGATCGAAAGTCCCTCACGGTTGAGACACGAGCCGCATCGGGGGGCGTCGATGTCGGCGGCTATCGCGTGACGACG
>DATJFF010000025.1:0-45269 GCA_035495795.1 Vicinamibacterales bacterium | reverse complement strand
CGCGCCGATCGTCCTCGACTCGGCGCTGTTCCTCGACCTCGCCAAGCGCGCCGGGATGCACGGCATCCAGGAGTGGCTGTCGTTCTATTTCAAGGCGCCGATGCACGCCAAAGAGGTCTATCCCGAGCACGATCTGTTCATCCAGCTGATGAAGCTGAAGAACACGCTGCGCTGGATGAAGAACGAAGAATTGATTACTCACCTCGGGCTCGAGTATTACGACTAGCCCTCGGTTCGCTGTCATCTGGCGATCTGACGATCTGGTGAGCTGGAGATCTGATCTGATGATCTGGTGATCTGAGGATCTATCTGGTGAATTCAGGATCTGATGGCAAACGATTCTGAGTTCATCAGATAGATCGCGAGATCACCAGCTCTCCAGATCAGATCGCCAGATCACCAGGTCGCCAGATCGACAGATAGCATGCGTCAAGTATTATCTGCGCATGCTCCAACCGGCCCTGCTCGGCGGAGTGGTGATCGGGGTGCTCTCGGCGCTGCCGATCATCAACCTGGCCAACTGCTGCTGCGCGTGGATCCTGTTCGGTGGCGGGCTTGCCGCCTACCTGATGCAGCAGCAGCGGCCGGCGCCGATCTCGGTGGGCGACGGCGCTCTTGTCGGGCTCCTGGCCGGCATCATCGGCGCCGTGATCTGGACCGTCGTGGCCATCCCGATCAGCGCGATGATGATCGGTTTCGAGAGCGGCATGCTCGACAAGGTGCTCTCGAACGCCAACGAAATGCCGCCCGACGTGCGCTCGTTTCTCGAGAGCCTGCGGAGCGGCCCGGTTCGCGGCCTGGCAGCGGTGATCGGTTTCTTCGTCACCGTGTGCGTCTGCAGCGTGTTCGGGATGCTGGGCGGCCTGTTCGGCGCGCTGTTCTTCCGCAAGAACGAGCCGCCTCCGCCGCCACCACCCCCGCTGCCGCCGCCGTTTGCTCCATCGTTCGAGCCGCCGCCATCGTTCGGGCCACCGCCGATCGTGCCGCCGCCCCCGCCGCCGTTGCCGCCGCCGGGCGGCCTCGAAAGCTGAAAGTTCTGGCAGTTGATAGTTGCCAGGTGAAGTTCACGGTTTGCAGTTCAGTTCCGCGGCCGTGGCAGCTCACCAGCTCACCAGATAGGTCGCCAGATCATCAGATCGCCAGATCAGATCGCCAGATCACCGGATCACGAGGTCACCACGTGCCAGCCGCAAGCTATCTATAATCTGGGCGATATGTCAGAAATCGACGCGCTGCTGCGCGAGGATCGTTCGTTCGAATCCCCGGCCGAGTTCCGAGCCGCGGCCCATGTGTCGGACCCCGAGGTATATGCGCGGGCGGCGAAAGATCCTGAGGGGTTCTGGGCCGAGTTCGCGCGTGAGCTCGAGTGGATCCAGCCATGGACCGAGGTCCTCGACTGGAAGCCGCCGCATGCGAAGTGGTTCACCGGCGGCAAGCTGAACGTCAGCGCCAACTGCCTGGACCGCCACGTCCGCACCTGGCGCCGCAACAAGGCGGCCTTCATCTGGGAAGGCGAGCCCGGCGATCGCCGGACCCTGACCTACTTCGATCTCTACCGGCAGGTCTGCCAGTTCGCGAACGTGCTGAAGGGGCTGGGTGTCGGCAAGGGCGATCGGGTGGCCCTCTACATGCCGCTCATCCCCGAGCTCGCCATCGCGATGCTCGCGTGCGCCCGGATCGGCGCGGTGCACTCGGTGGTGTTCGGCGGCTTCTCGGCCGAGTCGCTGCGCGATCGGATCAACGACGCACAGGCAAAGCTGCTCGTCACCGCCGACGGCGGCTACCGGCGCGGCGGAATCGTTCCGCTCAAGACGATGGCCGACGATGCGCTGCAGGAAACCCCGAGCATCGAGCACGTCGTCGTGGTGCGGCGCGGCTATGGCGACATCCCGGTCCACATGCGCGAGGGCCGCGATCGCTGGTACCACGAGCTGATGGATGGCGCGTCGACCGACTGTCCGGCCGAGGCCATGGACTCGGAGGACATGCTCTACATCCTCTATACGTCCGGCACCACCGGCAAACCGAAGGGAATCGTCCACACCACCGCCGGTTACCTGCTGGGCACCTACGCCACGACCAAGTGGGTGTTCGACCTCAAGGAAGACGACGTCTACTGGTGCACCGCTGACATCGGTTGGGTGACTGGCCACAGCTACGTCGTCTACGGTCCGCTCGCCAACGGCGCAACAGTGGTGATGTACGAAGGCGCGCCCGACTGGCCCCGGAAGGATCGGTTCTGGGAGATCATCGAGCGCTACGGCGTGACGATCTTCTACACCGCGCCGACTGCCATCCGCGCCTTCATGCGCTGGGGCACCGACTGGCCAGCCAGACACGACATGCGCTCGCTGCGGCTGCTCGGATCGGTCGGCGAGCCAATCAATCCGGAGGCGTGGGTCTGGTACCACCTTCACATCGGCGGTGAACGCTGCCCGGTTGTCGATACGTGGTGGCAGACGGAAACCGGCGCGATCATGATCACGCCGCTGCCCGGCATCACCCGCACCAAGCCGGGCTCGGCGACGCAGCCGTTTCCCGGGATCACCGCGCAGGTGCTCGATCACAAGGGCGGCAACGTCGCGGTCGGCGGCGGCCTGCTCGCGCTCACCCGGCCGTGGCCGTCGATGCTCCGCGGCATCTACGGTGACCCGGATCGCTACGTGCAGCAGTACTGGAGCCGCTGGTCGAACGATATCTACTTCACCGGCGACGGCGCCAAGCTCGACGAAGACGGCTACTACTGGCTTCTCGGGCGCGTGGACGATGTGCTCAACTGCGCCGGCCACCGGATCGGCACGATGGAAGTGGAGAGCGCGCTCGTCGATCACCCGAAGGTGGCGGAGGCGGCGGTCGTCGGCCGGCCGCATCAGATCAAAGGCCAGGCGCTCTGCGCCTTCGTGACGGTGAAGGAAGGCGTGCACCACTCCGAGGCGCTCGCCGACGAACTGAAGAGCCACGTCGGCCGCAAGATCGGCGCGATCGCCCGTCCCGACGACATCATCTTCGCGGCCGATCTGCCCAAGACGCGCTCGGGAAAGATCATGCGCCGCCTGCTGCGCGACATCGCCGAGGGCAAGACGCTCGGCGACACCACGACGCTGGCCGATCCCTCGGTCGTGGCGCGGCTCCGGGAGCAGTATCAGGAAGAGGGGTAGCGGCGACTGTCATCTGGTGATCTCGTGAGCTGGTGATCTGGTGATCTGATCTAGGGATCTGGGGATCTGGTGATCTATCTGATGATCTTGTGAGCTATCTAGCGATCTCGTGACTGGCTGCGGTCCTCGCTCACCTCAAGACCTCAAGACCTCAAGACCTCAAGACCTCAAGACCTCAAGACCTCAAGACCCCAACGCCGCGGCCGGGCTGGGAACCAGGGCCCGGTACAGGGCGTCCATGTACACTGTCGGCATGCCGCTCATCGAGACTCGCGACCTGTGGAAGACGTATGTGATGGGCGATGAGGAGATTCACGCCCTCAAGGGCGTCACCATCGCGATCGAGCGCGGCGAGTACGTCGCGATCATGGGCCCGTCCGGTTCGGGCAAATCCACGCTGATGAACCTGATCGGCTGCCTCGACACGGCGTCGAAGGGCACCTACCTCCTCAACGGCAAGGAGGTCAGCACGATGAACGACAACGAGCTGGCCCGGATCCGGAACGAAGAGATTGGCTTCGTCTTCCAGACCTTCAACCTGCTGCCGCGCGCCTCGGCGCTGCACAACGTGGAGCTCCCGCTGGTCTACGCAGGCGTGGCGAAAAAGGATCGGCTCGAGCGCGCCAAGTCGGCACTCGACAAGGTGGAGCTCACTCACCGGATGAACCACCGTCCCAACGAGCTCTCGGGCGGTCAGCGGCAGCGCGTCGCGATTGCCCGCGCCCTGGTCAACAACCCCTCCATCCTCCTCGCCGACGAGCCGACCGGTAACCTGGACTCGAAGACCGGCGTGGAGATCATGGGGCTCTTCGCTCGCCTGCATACGAGCGGCAACACCATCATCGTCGTCACCCACGAGCCGGACATCGCCGCCTACGCACATCGGGTCGTGTCGATTCGAGACGGCCAGGTGGAGAAGGACTACCGCCAGGAGCCGCACGGGCCGACCCAGGCAACGGCGGCTGAAGCAAGAAGTTGACCGGCCCGGTGTTCACCGCTCAATTCGGCGGCGGGACGAGGCGAGCGTCGGTCTCGAACCGGCGGAAATTGTCGTAACGCGCGTTGCCGACGCCGCTGCTGTGGACGCTGTCGAAGAATTGCTCTTCCATATGGGTCGGCACGATGACGCCAAGCGCTTTGTGCAGGCCGAAGTTGACCCGCAGCGTCGGCGCCGCATGGCGTTCGGCAAAGATGATCCGGGGATCCTCCAGCCGGACTTCCGCGCGCCAGAGTTGACCGCTGTCCGGTTCGATCCAGCCGACAACGCGTGTCATCAGGTCCCCGCCATCGCCGCGGCGGATGAGTGACGGCGTGGAGCGTTCGGTGAGCACGACCATGGTCGTGCGACGTCCCTCGACGCGGTCGTTGCCCTCGATCCGGACGTCGTACCGCCATCGATGCCGGTGATGCAGCAATTCGAGCGGAAGCGTTGGCAGGTTGGTGGTCCGCGGGTCGCCGAGGTTGTGCCGCGCGCTCGCGAGCAGCAGCGCCCGCGCCTGCTGGTAATTGTCCGCGTTGCCCTTGAGCAGCAACTCGGCCAGCGACGGGCCCGCGGCGCGCACCTGCCGGCCGTTCACGGTTCGCACGTCCCGGAAGCCGAGCCAGCCGTTGTCGCCCGGCAGCTCGATGAAGGCGACATCCGACCGGATGTCCTGCGTCAGCTTGATGGCGTTCACGCCCGACGCGCGTCGAGACGCCGACCCGCCGACTTCCTGCACCAGCCGCTCGTCGGCCACGAGCTTCCCCAGCGCGTCGTGATAGGTCTCGAAGTAGGTGTCAAGCCTCGCCAACAGATGCTCGGCGGTCGGCTGATCCTGGCTCGCGGCAATGAGACGACTGAAGAGTGCCAGCACGCCAAGGATTGCCGCCAACCGCTGTCGGATGCGCCGGGTCATAACAGGCTCACTCCGGCGGCGGGAACGACGCGCGCGCCGGTCTCGAACCGGCGATAGTTGCGGTACGTGGCTTTGCCCTCGCCCGTACCGCCCGCCCAGAACCGCTCCGACAAGCGAACCGGCACGCGCACCCCGAACCGGTCGTTCATCTCGTAGTCGACCCGGACGACGTGGTTCTCCCTTGCCGTCACAGGCGGAACGAGGGTGACCTCAGCGCGCTGCAGGGCCCCGGTCTCGACTTCGACCCAGGCCCGCACGGCCGTGCGAACGAAGCCGCGCGAGTCGTAGGCGACGACTGCGCCCCTGAGGCCTTCCGTGAAGTCGAGGCGCGCAACCCGCACGCCGCCGCGTGTTTCACGGTTGCCGCCGGAGACGGAGTAGGCCGATGCGTGACGGGGGTGCAACAGGTCGAGCGGCAGCGTCGGTACGTTGGTGCTCCGCGGGTGCCCCAGGTTGTGGCGGGAGTTCTCATCGGAGATCCGTCGCGCCGCGACCAGTTGCTCGGCCCCGGTTCGCGTGAAGAGGTCACCCAGGCCCGGTGCGTCGGCGCGCACCGGACGACCGTCGATGCTCCGTACGCGGCGGTGGCCGAGCCAGGCGTGATCGTCAGCGACGCGAACGAACCCAATCTCCGACACCAGCATGCGGCGGACCGGGAGCTGAGTGGTGCCGCCTTCGCTGACCTGGGTGATGGCCTGCTCGAAGCGCTCCTCGGCGACCAGGGCGCTCAACCTGGGTTCGAGATCCACCAGGTACGATCGAAGCCGATCGGCGACAGCAGCTGCCGGTTCGTCCTGCCGGCTCTGCGTTGCCGCAGCTGCCGAGAGCACGGCCATGATCGCCGCCGCCAGAACACCCCGGAGCATGCCGCGTTATACCCCAAGTGAGCGCAACCCCCACTTCGACCGCAACTGTCACTGTCACTGTCACTGTCACTGCAACTGCAACTGTGAACTTCAACTGTGAACTGTGAACTGCTCAACTTTCAACTGCCGCACTACACAGCCGCCAGGTGCCCCACCCCCACCTCCCGCAATGGCGCTTCGCGATTGACGCGCGCGGGGTCGAGGTCGATTCGCGACTTCGGTGCATCCGGATCGGTCACCGGCACCGCCGAGAGCAGTGCCTGGGTATAAGGATGCCGCGGATCGTCGAAGATCCGCGCTGTGTCGCCCATCTCGACGATCTTTCCCAGGTACATCACGGCCACGCGGCTCGAAATGTGCCGGACCAGGCGGAGATCGTGCGCGACGAACAGGTAGGTGAGCTTCAACTCCTGTTGGAGATCCATCAACAGGTTGATGACCTGCGCCTGGATCGAGACGTCGAGCGCCGAGACTGGTTCGTCCGCGATGACGAACGACGGGTTGAGCGCGAGCGCGCGGGCCAGGCCGATCCGCTGCCGCTGACCGCCGCTGAACTCGTGCGGATAACGATCCAGGTGCGCGGGATCGAGGCCGACGAGGCGGAACAGCTCCGCGATCCGGTCGCGCCGCTCGGCGCGCGAGCCAATCCGATGGATCGCCAGCGGCTCCTCGACAATCGAGAACGCGCGCATCCGCGGGTTCAGCGACGAATAGGGATCCTGGAAGACCATCTGCATGTCGCGACGGGCCGCGCGCATCCGGGCGCTCGAGAACTGAAGCACGTTCTCGCCCCTGAAGAACACTTCGCCGCCGGTCGGTTCGACGAGCCGGAGCATGCATCGCCCCGTCGTGCTCTTCCCGCTGCCCGATTCGCCGACGAGCGCGAAGGTTTCGCCCTCCTCGATCGTGAAGCTCACGTCGTCAACGGCCTTGACCACCGATTTCTCGCGGAACAGGCCTCCGCCGCGGGTGAAGTGCTTGACCAGGCCGCGGACCTCGACGAGGGCCATCAGGGCCGAGCCTCGCCGGGAGTCGGAAGCCGGGAATCTCCGGCCCGAGGAGTGCGGGCTGACGCCGGGCTATGCAGGTAACACCGCACCGTGTGACCGGGGCCAACCCATGTCTCGTCGGGAAACGCGTCCGTGCAATGCGGCATGCGCGCGCTGCAGCGCGGCGCGAACGAACACCCGGGCGGCAGCGCGGCCAGGTTCGGCACGGTCCCGTCGATCGCCTTCAGGCGCGAACCAGCGGCTCCTCCGGGAATCGACGCTAGCAGCCCTCTCGTGTAGGGGTGCGCCGGGGATCGGAAGATGTCCCGGACCGGCCCCTGTTCGACGATGCGGCCGGCGTACATGATGGCGACGCGATCGGCGGTCTCGGCGATGACGCCGAGGTCGTGGGTGATGAGCAGCAGGCTGATCCCGAACTCGCGCTTCATGTCGCGCAGCAAGTCGAGAATCTGCGCCTGTACCGTGACGTCGAGCGCGGTCGTCGGTTCGTCAGCGATTACCAGAGGCGGCCGGCACGCGAGTGCGATGGCGATCATCACTCGCTGCCGCATGCCGCCGGACAGCTGATGGGGATAGTCGTCCACGCGCCGCTCGGCATCGGCGATACGGACGGCTCGCAGCAGGTCGATGGCGCGGCCGCGCGCGTCGGCGCGGGAGGCGAGGCCGTGCGCCCTGAGCGCCTCGGCGATGTGGGCCCCGACCCGCATCACCGGATTGAGCGCCGCCATCGGCTCCTGGAACACGAACCCGATCCCTGCGCCTCGTACCTGCCGGATCTCGTCGTCGCGTAGCGACAGGAGGTCGCGCCCCTCGAACTCGATTCGCCCGGCGGTGATTCGTCCCGGTGGCGGCACCAGCCTGATGATCGAGAACGCGGTGACGGACTTGCCGCTCCCCGACTCGCCGACGAGACCCAGCGTCTCGCCCCGGCCGATCGAGAACGAGACCTCCCGGGCAGCGGCGAGCGGCCCGGCCGCGGTGGGAAAGGTCGTCGTCAACCCCTCGACCGACAGCAGCGGATCAGACATCCAGGCCCTGGTCGCGATACTCGCCGAACTCGGCCCGCAGCGTATCGGCGATCTCGCCGATGGTTGCGGAGGCCTCGACGGCGGCGACGATCGGCGTGACCAGGTTGTCGCGGCCGCGGGCTGCGGCGCCGACGGCGTCGAGCGCCGCCCGCCACCTGGACCCGTCTCGCGCCTGGCGCACGGCGCGCACCCGCGCCACCTGCTGCCGCTCGATCTCCGGATCGAGCTGGAACACGTCAACCGTCGACGCCTCGTCGCTCTGATACTGATTGACGCCGACCACCACCGACGTGCCATCGTCCACGGCCACCTGGGCCTTGTAGGCGGAGTCCTGAATCTGCCTCTGGATGTAGCCGGTTTCGATCGCGGCAAGCGTTCCGCCGAGTGCGTCGATCCGCGTCAGCAGGTCGCGGGCGCCGGCCTCGATCTCGTCGGTGCGCCGCTCGATCTCGTAGGCACCGGCAAACGGATCGATGGTGTTCGTGACGCCGGTTTCCTGGGCGATGATCTGCTGCGTCCTGAGCGCGATCCGCGCGGAATCCTCGGTCGGCAGCGCCAGCGCCTCGTCGCGGCCGTTGGTGTGCAGCGACTGCGTGCCCCCGAGCACCGCGGCCAGCGCCTGCACCGCGACCCGGACGATGTTGTTGTCGGGCTGTTGGGCGGTCAGCGTCGAACCGGCGGTCTGGGTGTGGAAACGCAGCTGGAGCGCTCGCGGATTCGTGGCCCCGAAGCGCTCCCGCATGAGCCGCGCCCACAGCCGCCGCGCGGCGCGGAACTTCGCGACCTCTTCGAGGAAATCGTTGTGGGAGTTGAAGAAGAAGGAGAGCCGCTGGCCGAGCGCGTTCACGTCCAGACCGGCGTCGATTGCGGCCTGGACGTAGGCGATCGCATTGGCGAAGGTGAAGGCCACCTCCTGGACCGCCGTCGAGCCGGCCTCGCGAATGTGATACCCGCTGATCGAGATCGCGTTCCACTGCGGCACCTCGCGCTCGCAGAACGCGAAAATGTCGGTGATGATCCGCAGCGAGTGCGCCGGCGGGTAGATGTAGGTTCCGCGGGCGATGTACTCCTTGAGGACGTCGTTCTGCACCGTGCCTGAAAGCTGCTTCGGCTGCAGGCCCTGGCGCTTGCCGACCGCGACGTACAGCGCCAGGAGAATGATGGCAGTGGCGTTGATCGTCATCGACGTGGACACACGGTCCAGCGGAATGCCGTCGAAAAGCGTCGCCATGTCCTCGATCGAGTCGATCGCGACGCCGACACGCCCGACCTCGCCGGCGGCCAGGGCCGCGTCCGAGTCGTAGCCGATTTGCGTAGGCAGGTCGAAGGCGACGCTGAGGCCGCTCACACCCTGGGCGAGGAGATACCGGTAGCGCCGATTCGATTCGGCTGCTGTCCCGAACCCGGCGTACTGCCGCATGGTCCAGAGCCGGCCGCGGTACATGGTCGGCTGGATGCCGCGCGTGAACGGGAAACGGCCGGGGTAGCCGAGGTCCCGTTCCACGTCGAAGCCCGCGAGGTCGGCCTCCACCGCATAGAACCGGCGGACCTCCGAGGAAGACATGTGGCGCATTGTAATGCCGGGCGGCAACTTACAGAAAAGCCACAACTTATTGTGTGTTCTCTCTTGACACACACAAGTCGCGTCCCTAAAATGTGCACCGAAACCCCGCTTTTCGTCCCGCCCCAACATGACGACTTCGCGCCGAATTCGACCCGCCGCCCGGTGGGGAGCTGTCGGCACGCGCACGCCGGTTCCCACCGGCCGCGCCAGGGTGAGGAGGGGCTAGTTCATGGATGACATGGTGAACCGGTTTGCCCGCGAGCTGGCCGACGCGATTGCTGCAGCCGTCTCGAACAACCCGGACGTCGAGGCGTGCCGCGAGCGGGCTCGCGCCGCCGGCTACGAAATGAAGGTGAACCTGGAGGCGGTGGTGGGCTTCGTGAACCGCCCGCAGCCGCCAGATGGAACGGCGGTACCGGCGCGGGTCGGAGCCACGGCGAAAGCGCTGATCCCGCGCAAGCCCTACGAGATGACGGTCAACGACCGACGCTTCCTCCGATCCCTGCGCATTGCCGCCGAAGAGGCGAAGGTGGAGGAAGCCAACTAAGAGCAGGCTGCGGAAGAACGCAGCCTGAAGGCACAAGGCACAAGGCAGAAGGCAGAAGGCTCCGGGCGGTCAGCGCTTCGATGCCTGGCTGGCCACCGCGGCGGCAGCCTTTTTCGCCGCCTCCTGGTCGCCGAGATAGTAGCTGCGAATCGGCCGGAGCCTGGCGTCCAGCTCGTAGACGAGCGGGATGCCGGTCGGGATGTTCAGCTCGACGATGTCGGCGTTGGAGATGTCGTCGAGGTATTTGACCAGTGCCCGCAGCGAATTTCCGTGCGCGGCGATCAGCACCCGTTGTCCATTGGTGATCGCCGGCGCGATAGTGTCGTGCCAGTAGGGCAGGAACCGCGCGACGGTGTCCTTCAGCGATTCGGTCAGCGGCAGCTCCGACGGGGACAGACTTGTGTAGCGCCGGTCGTGTGAAGGGTGCCGGGGGTCGTCGGGGGCGAGCGGCGGCGGCGGAATGTCATACGCCCGGCGCCAGATCTTCACCTGCGCATCGCCGTGCTGGGCGGCGGTCTCGGCCTTGTTCAGCCCCTGCAGCGCGCCGTAGTGCCGCTCGTTGAGGCGCCAGCTGCGCTGCACCGGAATCCACAGCTCGCCGAGCTCGTCGAGGGTCATCCAGCAGGTCCGGATCGCGCGCGTCAACACGCTGGTGAAGGCGAGGTCGAACGAGAATCCCTCCTGCTTGAGCAACCGGCCCGCGGCCAGCGCCTCCTCCCGCCCCTTGTCGGTCAGATCGACGTCGGTCCAGCCGGTGAAGCGGTTCTCCTTGTTCCAGGTGGATTCACCGTGGCGAAGCAAAACGACCTTGTACATGGTGTCCTCGCAAGAGACCACGAAGGCACGAAGAACACGAAGGACGCACGAAGCCTTTTAGAGGATGCAGGCCTGTTCCCAAATTGAGCCTTCGTGCGTGCGTCGTGGCCTTCGAGCCTTCGAGGTTTCTTTCTACTGCAGCTGCTTGATCGCGGCGCGGCCCGCGTACTTCGCGGCGGCTCCGAGCTCCTCTTCGATGCGAAGCAGCTGGTTGTACTTCGCCACGCGGTCGCTCCGGGACGCGGACCCAGTCTTGATCTGGCCGGCGGCGGTGCCCACCGCGACGTCGGCGATCGTCGAGTCCTCGGTTTCGCCGGATCGGTGGGAGATCACGCTGCGGTAGCCGGCGGCGCTCGCCATCGCGATCGCGTCGAGCGTTTCGGTGACGGTGCCAATCTGATTCAGCTTCACGAGCAGCGCGTTGCCGATCCCCTCGTCGATGCCCTTGCGCAGAATCGACGGATTGGTCACGAACACGTCGTCGCCCACCAGCTGCACCTTGCTGCCGAGCTCTTTGGTCAGCATCGCCCAGCCGCGCCAGTCCTGTTCCGCGCAGCCGTCTTCGATGGAGATGATCGGGTACTGGCGACACCAGTCGGCGAAGAGCGCGACCATGCCTTCCGAGTCGCGCGGCGGCTCGCCGGACTTGTGGAACTCGTAGCGGGTGTTCCCGCTTGCCCAGAACTCGCTCGACGCCACGTCGAGCGCGACGAAGACGTTCTCGCCGGCCTTCGCGCCGGCCTTACCGACGGCCTCGAGTACCACTTCCACCGCCTCGCGGTTCGACTTGAGGTTCGGCGCAAAGCCGCCTTCGTCGCCGACGCCGGTGGAAAGGCCACGCCCCTTCAGGATCGAGCGGAGCGCGTGGAAGATCTCGACACCGGCCCGGAGCCCTTCGCGGAACGAGCCGAATCCGACCGGCATCACCATGAACTCCTGGAAGTCCACATTCGAGTCGGCGTGCGCCCCGCCGTTGAGGATGTTCATCATCGGGACCGGCAGCGAGTAGCCGCCGGTGTTGCCGGCCAGGTAGGCGACGTGGGCGTAGAGCGGGCGGCCGGCCTCGGCAGCCTCCGCCTTGAGCGCTGCCATCGATACGCCGAGGAGCGCGTTGGCGCCAAGCCGGCTCTTCGTCGGCGTGCCGTCGAGCGAGATCATCGTCTCGTCGAGGGCCCGGAGCGAATCGAAGTACGTGCCAGAGACGGCCCGGGCGATCTCGCCGTTGACGTGGGATACCGCGTTCAAGACGCCCTTCCCGAGATACCGCGACTTGTCGCCGTCACGCAGTTCCAGCGCCTCGCGTTCGCCGGTCGAGGCCCCGGACGGGACGGCCGCGCGTCCCCGCGCGCCGCCGTCGAGCGTCACGTCGACTTCGACCGTCGGGTTACCCCGCGAGTCGAGCACTTCCCGCCCACGTACCTCGATGATCTTCACATCTGACTCCGTCAGCCTGGAAACACGAAGGGCACGAAGAACACGGAGAGCACGAAGGGGAAGAAACCGCAGGCCGAAGGCTCGCCCGTTTCTCCAAACGCCGCCGTGATCTCCCGGCTCCCGAGTTTCTGGCCCTCCTGACTCGTGTTGTCTTCGTGGCGTTCGTGCGCTTCGTGCCTTCGTGTTACCCGCGCCGGTCGGCTTCGGCTTCCAGCCTCAGTGCGTTGTCGTCGATCGTGCCGATGAGCGGCTCTTCGCCGGCGGCGACGACGACCACGCCGGTTTCCGTAACCGTGTGGCGGCGGCGATCTTCTTCGAGATCGTACCCAATGTTCGCGCCGCGCGGGATGTGCACGTCGCGATCGATGATCGCGCGGCGGATCTTCGCGTGCCGGCCGACGCGCACGCCGGGCATGAGAATCGACGTGTCAATGTGGCAAAAGCTGTGCACCCGGACGTTGGGGCAGAGGATGCTGCCGGAGATGTGGCTCCCCGACACGATGCAGCCCGGTGAGATCAGGGAATCGTGAGCCTGGCCGCGGCGCCAGTCCTCCGCGAAAACGAACTTGGCGGGCGGCGCCTGCGGCATGTAGGTCCGCATCGGCCACTCAGGGTCGTAGAGGTTGAAGTCCGGGTTGACGTGGCAGAGATCCATGTTCGCCTCGAAATAGGCGTCGAGGGTGCCGATATCGCGCCAGTACTTCGCCGCTTTCTTGTTCTCGTCGTAGAAGGGGTAGGCGAACATCCGGCCATCGGGAATCAGCGACGGGATGATGTTCTTGCCGAAGTCGTGCTGGCTGTCAGGATCGGCCGCGTCGGTTTCGAGCGCGCTAACCAGGATGTCGCTGTTGAAGACGTAAATGCCCATCGAGGCCAGCGCCATGTCGGGCTGACCGAGGATCGCCGGAGGGTTGGCCGGCTTCTCCAGAAAGCCGGTCACGCGATCGGCATCATCAACGGCGACGATGCCGAAGCGGCGGCCGTCCTCGATCGGCACCTCGATGGCGGCGAGCGTGACCGTGGCGTCCTTCTCCTGGTGAAAGCGCAGCATCTTCATGTAATCCATCTTGTAGACGTGGTCGCCAGCGAGGACCACGACGTAGCGCGACTCCTCGCGCACGATGGAGTAGAGGTTCTGGTAGACCGCGTCGGCGGTGCCCTGATACCACTGCTCGCCGACCCGCTTCTGCGGCGGCAGGATCTCGACGAACTCGCCGAGCTCTTCCGACACGATGTTCCAGCCCTGGCGCACGTGGCGGTTGAGCGACAGCGACTTGTACTGCGTGGCGATGAAGATGCGGCGCAGGCCCGAGTTGATGCAATTGCTGAGGACGAAATCGATGATCCGGTAGGGGCCGCCGAAGTAGACGGCCGGCTTGGCTCGGTCGCGCGTCAGTGGCGCCAGGCGCTCGCCCACGCCGCCCGCGAGCACGATGACCAGCACGTCGTCCGGACGCATCGCGCCTGATTATATGGCGCGGTGCCTGGCGGCCCGAAACCTCAACAATCACAATGCCTTGCCGGGTTTGACTTGGGTTGCAGCCGACACCTATGATTGACCGTTCAGGGTATGGAGCTGTCAGGGTTGTTCAGGGGGAACAGATGATGGTTATTCGTCGTGTTGTCGCAATCGCCGTGGCGGTGGCGCTGTCGGGGTCGTTCGCGCTCGCTCAGTCGGCGAAGCCCGATAACAAGAAGCGGAGCAAGGCGGAGCAGCAGGAGATCGAGGCGATCGTGAAGGTCGTGGACGGCGTCATGGCCGGCCAGCCGGCGCCGACCGATGTCCAGATGACGATCACGCCGTATTTCCTCAAGTCGCAGGAAGCCCGGACGTTCGTGCCGTTCGTGATCGAAATCAAGAACGCTCCCCAGGCCGACGCCGCCCTCTACGTGCGGGTCGTCAGCCCCGACGCCAAGCCCGACCCCAAAGCCAGCAAGAAGGAATACCCCTGGGACGACATCCATTTCGTCCCCGCCGCGCAGCTTGCCAGCGGCCGGCTGAACCGCGTGTTTATGGCCCCGCCGGGCACTTATGACGTGTACCTCGGCATCAAGGAGCGGCTGCCGGAAAAGGCCCCCAAGACTCAGGCGGCCAAGATAGGCGTGCTGAAGCAGTCGGTGACCGTTCCCGACTTCCAGAACGGCGAGATGAACACCAGCTCGCTGCTCATCGCCGACAAGGTGAACCAGCTGACCGCCCCGATCAGCGCCGACGAGTCCCGCGAGCGCCCGTTCGTGTTCGGCGCCCAGGAGCTGATCCCCGCCTCCGACATGGATTTCACGAAGGCCGAGGAGCTGTCGATCTTCTTCCAGGTCTACAATCCAGGTCTCGACCAGGCGGGCAAGCCGAACATCGTCATGGAATACGAGTTCAACAAGAAGGAAGGCGACGGCGAGAAGTTCTTCAACAAGACGAACCCCCAGACGATCAACGCCACCAACCTGCCACCCCAGTTCGACCCGGCCAAGTTCCCGGTCCCGGGGGGCATCACGGTGCCGCTGGCGAGCTTCGCCGAAGGGCAGTACCGCCTGGCAATCAAGGTGACGGACAAGGTTTCCGGCAAAGTTTTGACGCGTGACGTGAACTTCACGGTGAAGGCGTCGTAAACTGTAGGCAGTCTCCCGGACCGCCCCCGACAGCGCCGGGGGGCGGTCCTTGGCAAAACTTATGGGCTATTACGGTCGCCTGACCCTCCCGGCGTTGACCGTCTGCGTGCTGGCAGCAGGAGTGGGTCCTGCCCTGGCCCAGCCCCCGGTCCGACATGCTGAGCGCATCACCGACATTGCCACGATCAGCACTGGCCAGATAGTCGGCCAGGTGGTCGACGAGGCCGGTCAGCCGATCGAGGGGGTCGTCATTTCCGCCCTCGGGTCGTCGAACGCGTTCGCCGTCTCCGACAAGTTGGGCCAGTTCTCACTGCGGCAGCTGCCGCCCGGGCCCTACCTGCTGCGCGCCCACCGCGAAGGCTTCCTCTCCGTCCGCGGCACCATCGTCGAAGTCCGGCCCTCGTCGCGGACGCCGTCCACGTTCACGTTGCACCGCGAGGGTCCGGCGTCCACGCCGAAAGTCGCGGAGGCGGGCATGGGCGGCACCAGCATTGGTGCGGCTCCCGGCACCGACACCGACTCGGGCGATCGCAGCGAGACCAGTGTTGCCTGGCGGCTCCGCCGCCTGAAGCGAAGCATCCTGCGCGACGCGGACACGATGGCTGCGCTCCCCAAGGACGACGCATCGGCGTTCGGCGACCCTCTTGATTTCCTCGGCCGCGCGATGGAGCAGTCCGCGCGCGCAGCCACGGCGCTGTTCGCCGACATCCATCTCGACGGCCAGGTCGATCTGCTGACGACCGGAGCGTTCGACAACGCCAACGAGCTGCTGCAGATGGATCGGACGCGCGGCGTGGCGTTCTTCTCGGTTGGCTCCAACGTCGGCGAGCACGGCGCGTGGGCGGTCCGCGCGGCGATGAACCAGAGCGATCTCGATTCGTGGATGGTGGCGGGCAGCTACCAGGCGCGGGCCGGAGCCACCCACCGTTACCAGGCCGGATCGTCGTTCAGCTTCCAGGGTTACCAGAGCGCCAACGCTGCGGCGCTGACGGCAATGCCCGATGCCCGGCGCAACGTCGGCTCCGTTTTCGGGTACGACGAATGGGCCGTCACCGACCGTCTGTCGCTGGGGTACGGCGCGAACTTCGCCTACTACAACTACCTGAACGAGTCGTCGCTGCTGAGCCCGCGCGTCTCGGTCGCCTACATGATCGCGCCCGCGTGGCGGCTCCGCGGTCTGGCGTCGGTGCAGCGGACCGCGCCCGGCGCGCAGGAGTTCCTGCCCCCGACGCGGGCGTCATGGCTGCCGCCGCAGCGGACCTTCTCGCCTCTGTCGCGGGACGGATTCCGCACCGAGCGGCTCGAGCACTACGAGGCCGGAGCGGACCGACTGTTGCGCGGGGCGACGATCGGCGTGCGCGCGTTCCATCAGCGGGTCGACGACCAGATGGTCACCCTGTTCGGGCTGCGCGGCCCGGACGCGCCAGCCGCCGCGCTCGGCCATTACTACGTCGGGACGATGGGCAACGCTAACATCGACGGTGTCGGCGTCTCGATGTCGCACGCCATCTCGAGCAACGTGCGCGGCTCAATCGAGTACGCCTTCGCGTCCGCCCAGTGGATAGACGGGCCATCTTCCGCCGATCTTGTCCGGCTCGCCCGCGCGACGCCTGCTCTGGTCTCGGGTACCGAGCGGCAGCAGATTCACGACGTCACCACCTCGATCGAAGCGGAGGTTCCGCAGTCGGCCACGCGCGTGTTCCTGTTCTATCGAATCAACAACGCGTTCGTGACCACCGCGACCGACGAGAGCGGGGTTGACGGACGCTTCGAGTTGCAGGTCAACCAGTCGCTGCCGTTCATGAACTTCATGCGCTCGCAGTGGGAAATGCTGGTAGCCGTCCGCAACCTCTTCTACGAGAGCACGCCAGGCGCCTCGATTTACGACGAGATTCTCGTCGTCCGCCCGCCCAAGCGGATTGTCGGCGGCCTGACCGTCCGCTTCTGACGGTCCCCACGCACGCCGCGTCGGCCATCGCCAGCCTTCGTTCGATTGGATCAGTAGCGACGAAAGATTGAATCCGCTGCTGGACGAACCGGGCTCAATTGCGGCAAACTGTTGATCAGTAAAGGATTTAGGGGCGCAAGCCTTAATGCGTCTGTGGTATACGGTTTGCTCCCAGAAGGCCCGGATCGAACTGTCTTGAACCCCGAGCCGCGGTATTCCTACGCGATGCCCCCGGTTGGCCCGTCCCCGAGCGCCGACTGGCGACACACGGCGCTGCCCGTCGCGGTCACGATCTGCCTGCTCGTTTTCGGGCTCGCGAACGTCGTCACTCGTGCGCTGTCGCACGAAGTCGAAGACGGCGTCCTGTGGGTAGACCGGTCCGCAGGCGTCGTTGCGGCGGAGGTTGCCACTCCTTCAGCAGCCGATCGCGCCGGCGTGCGCCCCGGCGACATCCTGCTCGCCATCGACGGGCAGCCCGTCGAGGAACGCACCCAGGTGCTGGCGGTTCAGCAGCGCGCTGAGCCCGACGAGCGGCACGTCTACACGCTGCTCCGTCTCGGTTCGCGCGAGGTCGCCCAGGTGCAGCTGGCGCCGCTGCCCGACGGTGCGGGGCTCCTTTACTACCTGCTTGCCGCCGTCGGCGTGTTCACCCTTCTCGTCGGCGCGGCGGTGCGCGCCCGCCGGCCCTCGGATCAGGCGACGCTCCACTTCTTCTGGTTATCGGTCGCCTTCTTCGGCGTCCTGGCGTTTTCATTCAGCGGCCGACTCGACAAGGTGGACTGGTTCTTCTATTGGGCCGACGTCGTCGCGCTCCTGGTACTGCCGCCGCTGTTCCTGCATTTCGCGCTCGTGTTCCCGGAGCGGCCGCACCATCCAGGCTTCGCCACGCACTTGTCGCGGTGGTTACCGGCCATCTACCTGCCGGCCGGCGTGCTCGGGCTTGCGCGCGTGATCGCGCTGGCGCGGGCCGCCATCGACCCCGAGTATTTCGTGCGGCTGGTCGGCCTGCTCGATCGCCTGGAGCTTCTCTATCTCGCTGGCTTCCTCACCGCGGGTCTCGTCGTGCTGGTGCGCGCGTTGGTCCGGGCCCGCTCCGTCACGGTCAAGCGGCAGCTGCGCTGGATCGTCTGGGGCACGGCGCTCGGCGCGTTACCCTTCGCGCTTGGCTACGCCGTTCCGTTCGCGTTTGGCGTCGAGCCGTCCTTGCCGATGGAGCTTTCCGCCGTCCCGCTCGGCTTCATTCCGGTAGCGTTTGCCTCGGCGATTGTCCGCTACCGGCTAATGGACGTCGAGATCATCCTCAAGCGCCTGCTGGTCTACACCTCGGCGGTCGCCGCCAGCGTCGGGATCTACGTCGTCATCCTGAAGACCTCGGGCGGGTCGTTCATTCAGGGCCAGTCGGAACAGCGCTGGGTGATCGCCTTCCTTGCCACGATTGTCGTGATTCTCCTGGCGCGCCCGGTGAAGGACGGGTTGCAGCGGGCGATCGACCGCGCCTTCTATCGCGATCGCTACGACTACCGGCAGGCGCTCGTCGAGTTCGCTCGCGACCTCAGCTCGGATCTGGTGCTCGACCGGCTGGCCGAGCGGCTCGTCACGCGGGTCGGTGAGACTATCGAGCTCGACGCGATGGCGTTTCTCCTCGCCAACGAGCGCGGCGACTTCGAGCCGCTGCACGTCTACGGGCTCGACGCCGGCATGCCGCGCCTGCTCGGCGCCTCGGGCATCGGCGGCCGCGTCAGCTCGGGGGATTCCGTCCGACTCGATGATCCGATGGCGGCTACGCGCTTCACCGCCGAGGAGATCGAGTTCTGGCGGGACAACGGAATCTACTACTTCGTGCCGTGCGTCTCGAAAGGCGCCGCCGTCGCGGTGCTCGTCCTCGGCCGTCGCGAAAGCGGCGAGCCGCTGACAAGCGAGGACCTGAGCCTCGTCACCGCCGTCGCCAGCCAGGCCGGCGTAGCGATCGAGAACGGGCGGCTCTACCGCCAGCTGCACCTGAAGGCCTCCGAGCTGGATCGCCTCAGCGCTTTCAACGAGAACATCCTCGAGTCGCTCGACGACGGCCTGATGGTGGTCGGACTGGACGGCAGGGTGATTCGGTGGAACCAGGCGCTGGCCGGGCTCTATGGGCTGCAGCGGGCGTCAGCGCTCGGCCGATCTCTCGATCAGTTGTTCGACCCGGCTGTCGTGGACGTCCTTCGTGACCAGCAGCGGAATCATCCCGACGGCGCCGCCGCGTTCCGCGTCCCGATGACGGGGCGAGACGCGCGCGCCGGTGACCGGCTCCTGGTGAACATCACCACTGTTCCGCTGCAGCCGATGGGACAGACCCTGCCTGCCTCCGGCAGCATCGTAATTTTCGAGGACATTACCGAGCGGACCCAGCTCGAGGAGCAACTCCGCATCTCGGAGAAGATGGCTTCGCTCGGCCTGCTGGCCGCGGGTGTCGCGCACGAGGTCAACACGCCGCTGACCGGCATTTCGAGCTACACCCAGATGCTGCTCGAGCAATCGGACCCGCAGGATCCGCGGACCGCGGTGCTCGAGAAGATCGAGAAGCAGACCTTCCGCGCCGCCCGGATCGTCAACGGGTTGCTGCACCTCTCGCGCAGCAACGCCGGGGACGCCTCGGAACGGACCCGGGTGGACCTGAATGCCGTCGTAGGAGATGTGATGTCGCTGCTGGAGCACCAGTTCCAGAAGGGCAGCGTCAAGATCCGGCGCGAGCTGGCGGACGGCCAGGTGCCGGTGGTCGGATTCGAGTTCAAGTTGCAGCAGGTCTTCCTCAACCTGTTCCTCAATGCCCGCGATGCGATGCCGAGCGGCGGCTGGCTGACGATTGCCACT
Source organism: Vicinamibacterales bacterium (assembly GCA_035495795.1). Classification (GTDB taxonomy): domain Bacteria; phylum Acidobacteriota; class Vicinamibacteria; order Vicinamibacterales; family UBA2999; genus VFZN01. The sequence continues at coordinate 25,546 of DATJFF010000025.1, read as the reverse complement.
CGCGTCGAGGGTGACGAAGCGATCGCGGAAGTCTCGGACACGGGCGGCGGGATCCCGCCCGAGCACCTGGATCGGATTTACGACCCGTTCTTTACGACCAAGCCCATCGGCCACGGTACCGGCCTGGGCCTTTCGATTACCTATGGCATCGTGCGCGAGCACGAGGCCTCGATCCACTGCGAGAGCGCCCCTGGTCAGGGCACGCGATTCACGCTGCGCTTCAGGCTGGCACAGCCCGACGCGCACCTCGCGGTGATGTAGAAGGCGCCCCGCGGCGGCGCCGGAGCACGCGTTATGCGGCGCAACGGATCAGTCCTCGTCATCGACGACGAAGAGATCATGCGGGAGATCCTGCAGACCCTCCTCGAACGGGAGGGGTATGCCGTGCGGGTCGCTGCCGCGGGGCAGGAAGGCCTGGACCTCGCCCGCGCGCTGCCGTTCGACGCGGTGATCGTCGACGTGATGATGCCCGGCCTCGACGGTCTCCAGGTGCTCGAGGAGATCAAGAAGCACGACGACGGGCTGCCGGTGCTGATGATCACCGCCTATGCCTCGATGGACACGGCCATCAAGGCGATGAAAGCCGGGGCGTTCGACTACATCACCAAGCCGTTCAAGAACGACGAGGTGCTGGTCGTTCTCCAGAACGCGATCGAACACCGCCGGCTCCGCGACGAAAACGCCCATCTCAAGAGCGACGCTGCCCGCCGCCACCATAAGTTCTCGGGGATCATCGGCAGCAGCCCGAAGATGACCCAGGTCTTCGAGCTGATCGTCCAGGCGGCGCCCAGCCGCTCGACGATTCTCATCACCGGCGAGAGCGGGACCGGCAAGGAGCTGGTCGCCCGCGCGATCCACGTCAACTCGTCGCGCTCCGACAAGTCGTTCGTGACCGTGAACTCGGGCAACCTGCCGCCCGACCTGCTGGAATCGACGCTCTTCGGCCACGTCAAGGGCGCCTTCACCGGGGCGGTGTATCCGAAGAAGGGGCTTTTCGACCTCGCCGACAAGGGCAGCATCTTCTTCGACGAGATCGGCAACATCCCGATGGAGACCCAGGCCAAGCTGCTGCGCGTCATGCAGGAGCGGGAGTTCATGCGCCTGGGCGGGATGGAGACAATCAAGGTGGACGTGCGGATCATCGCCGCCACCAACGTCGACCTGAAGCGGGAGATGGAGGACGGGCGGTTCCGCGAGGACCTGTACTACCGGCTCCACGTGATCAGCATCGAGCTGCCCGCGCTGCGCGATCGCCGAGACGACATCCCGCTGCTGGTCCAGCACTTCCTCGAGAAGTACGCGGAGGAGAACGGGCGGCCGCCGCTCGAGCTGGCGCCCGAGGCGCTCGACCTGCTGATGGAATACGACTGGCCCGGCAACGTTCGCGAGCTCGAGAACGTGATTGAGCGCGCGGTCGTGCTGAGCAGCGGCACACACATCGGCGCGGATCGCATCCCGGAGCAGGTCCGCAAGTCGCCGCGCTTCCAGCTGCCGCACATCGTGATGCCGGCCGAGGGCGTGTCGCTGAAGGAAGTGACGGCCGCTTACGAGCGGCAGTGGATCGAATCGGCGCTCGAGGCCGCAGGCGGGGTCCAGAAGCGGGCCGCCGAGCTGCTGCGGATCAAGCCGACGACCCTCAACGAGATGATCAAGCGCTACGACATCCGGCCGCGGCGCAAGAAGGCCTCGTCCAGCGCCGCGACCGCAGATGCTCCGGCCGCCACCGAAGAGAACGGTGACGAGCTCGAGCCGGTCGGCTCGGACGTCGAGTAGCGCCGTCCCCGCTCTGGCTCAGGCTTCGCCGTCGCTCACTTCAGGGGCCCCTCCGCATCGCGCCGGGCAGCCTGGCCAATCGGTTCCGCGATACTTGCCCAGCACGGTGCCGATGGCGACAACGGCCCGAAAGAGCACGGCCTGAAGCGGCGCCGGCATCACGATCACGTGTTGCGTCTGACGATGCCGCAGGGCGACGTGTGCGATGTAGAAAAGCGGCGGCCGGCCGGGCGGTCCGGCGTTCAAGACCTCGAAGGTCGCCTGCAGGTAGCGGTCGAGATCGACGAGCGGCCGGGCGGTGCCGTTGAAGACCAACGGCTGGTCCCCTGCGTTCCACCAGCGATGAGCGATGCCCATCGGCAGCCGTACGGCGCCGCCGGTGGCGATTTCGACCTGCTTGCCGCCGACGTGGGCGGTCAGCGTCCCGGCGGCAACCTCGCCGGCCTCGTCCTCCGCGTAATGAATGTGCATCGGCGGGCCCTCGCGCCCGGGTGGGAGCGAGCCGCTCAGTTCCAGCCAGGTTTCGTTCCCCCGACGACGGCGGCGGAGCTCGAGGATCTCACCGGTGTGAGCGTTCTCCAGCCGCAGCGAGGGAGCCGAGCTCGTCGAAGAAGCGGTCATGGCCTGGTCTCCAGTGGCGTCAACGTTTGAGCGCGGCGATCAACCTGTCGTACTTGCTCATGATCACGTCCCACCGGTAATTGCGGCGGATGTACTCCTTGCCGTTCCGGCCCATTCGATCGCGGAGCCGCTCGTCGGCCAGGAGCAGCTTGGTGCACTCGACGAATTCCTCGCGATCGGCGTAGTAGAGGCCGGCGTTGCTCTTGTGGCAGTGATCGACCAGGACCTCAGCGCGGGCGTTGCACAGCACCGGCGTGCCGACCGCCATCGCCTCGAGCGCGAGCAGCGAGAGGCTCTCGAAGGGCGACGGCACGACCACGATCGTGGCCGCTTCGAGGGCCTGAAGGCGCTCACGCTCTGAAAGCAGGCCGGCGAACTTCACCCACGGCACCTCGGGCAGCTGCATCAGCTTGACGCCCATCAGCGCCAGGGCCGCGTCGCCACCCTGCTCCTTGTAGCTGGTGAAGTACTCGATCAGCTCCTCGCACCCCTTGCCGGCGTCGATGCGGCCGCCGTAGAGCAGGAACTGGCCCTGCAGGCGGTGACGGCGCCGGAACTGCATGCCTCTGGCGCGCAGGTGGGGCGGCAGCGCTTTGTGCGCCTCCTCTTCGTCCTCCGGCTCCTCGTGCGGCTGCAGCGGCTCGTCCTGGAGCAAATCGACGCCGCACCCGACCGTCTCCTCGGCAATCAGCCGCATGTCGAACGTCGTCTTCAGGAAATGCTTCTCGACCTCGGTGTTGAACGCCACCGCGGTTGCCTGCGCGAACATCTCGCGGTAGACGCCGAGATAAATCGCCGGCTCGTCGTGCGCGGTCGGCACCAGGATGCTGCGCGCCGGGTCGAGACCGAGGCCCAGCACCGTCGGTGAGTAGAGGTAAGTGAAGAAGATCAGCGCGTCGTATGCCTTGTGATGACGCGACAGGTAGTCCATCAGCGCCGGCGACCACGGCCCCTGCTCCTCGAGCCAGCGCATCTCGTCGTCCCGGCTGTGTTCGTTGTGGAATATCCAGTCGGAATACTGGTTGAAGCTCTTGATGTCACGCGTCCGCGAATTGGCGAACCGGCGCACGGTCACCCCGCGGATCCGATCGGCGCCTTCCGGGTACTCGTTCTTCCAGGTGATGTAGTCCCTCGCGCAGGTGGTCAGAACGTCGACGTCATGCTTGGCGGCCATGCGCTCGGCGATCAGGCGGCAGTGATACTCCGACCCGCCGAGAATCTCCGCGCCGTAGCGCTGGACGATGAATGCGATCTTCACAGTCGGTTCTCCAGCGCGGCTCGCCGGCCGCCGAGGGCCAGCACGCGGTCGAGCTCGCGCATGATGCGATCGTCACCGAAGTCGCGAAGCCTGCGGCGTTGCCCGGCAATGACGCGGGCCCGGAGGCCTTGGTTGTAGGCGAGCTCGCCGAGCAGTTCGGCAGCGAACTCGAGATCCTTGGGCTCGAACATCACCCCGGCCCCGCTGAGCGTGTCGGGAACCGCCGACGAGGCGTAGGCCAGCACCGGCAGGTCGGCGGCCATCGCCTCGAGCAGCGGCACTCAGAAACCTTCGTGCTCCGACAGCGAGATGTAGACGCTGGCCGCCCGGTAGTACGTCGCCAGGTCCTCGTCGGGTACCGGACCGGTGAACACGAACCGATCCGCCGGCATCTGGAACTCGGCGATCAGGGCCCGGACCATGCTGTAGTAGCGGGGCAGCACATCGGTCCGTCCGACGAAGATGAACCGATACTTCTCGTCCACGTAGCGCTTGTAGAACTCGGCCAGCCGGATGTGATCCTCGATCTTCTTGTTCGGGGCGATCCTGCCGACGAACAGGAAGTTGTGGAGCCCATCGTCGAGCATCGCGGTGAGCGCCGGCCGCGGCGGTGCGCCGGTGATACGGCTGGTGTCGATGGCAATCGGGAAGACGCCGGTATTGGCGAACCCCATCGCCTCGAGTTCGCGCCGGTTGTACTCCGAATCGCCGAGCGCGAGCTCGGTGCGACCCACGAGGGTGAGGATATCCTCGCGGCCGAGCGTCGCCAGCCGGAACACCCCCGCATCGTAGGGTGCGAAGAAATGCGCGGGCGTGACATTGTGGTACTGCAGCACGCGCCCGTGCGGCAGCTGCGCGAACTCGGCCGTCATCGCCGAGACCAGCGCGAAATGGAAAATCGTCAAGTCGCCCTGGCGGGACGCCGGTTCGGTGAACGGACGAATGTCGCCGCGCAGGTCCTCGTCGATGGTCATCGCGAAGATGTCGGACTGGTGACCCATCCCGCGCAGCAGGTCACGCACCCTGCGCGCGGAATCACCGATGGCATCGCCCCGGTGGGCCGCCGGCACCCACTGGTTCACGATCATGGGTTCTCGGGGTTCTCGAGGTTCTCGGGGTTCGCCGCTACCGGGGCACTCTCTTTGGGCAGCGCCATGAACGCGCCGGGGCGGAACGGGCGCAGCTCGTCGAGCGACTCGGACTCGTGGACCTGGTCCCAGAAGTCGAACGCCACCGGCGGATGCTCGCGCCGCGGCGCGTGTTGCATCTGTTCGACGAAACGCAGCAACGTGCCCCCGAAGTCCTTCCGAATCAGGCGATCCAGCGCGGCGTCCTGCGAGTCGATGATGCGATCGGAAAGGTCCCGGTCGGTCACCACTTGATCGATCAGCGCGGCGACCCGAATCGGGTCCTTGTCGTCGTACATGATGCCGCCACCGTCCATCGTCGAAGGAACGGCGGTCGCGGCGTAGGCGAGGACGGGCACGCCCATGTGGAACGACTCGACCAGCGGCACGCAGAATCCCTCGTGCTCGCTCGCGCACAAGAACACGTCAGCCAGCTCGTAGTACGCGGTCAGCTCCGCGTTGCTGACGTGGCCGAGGAAGTGCACGTCGGGCACGCCGAGCCTGTCGATCAGGTTCTGCAGCATCGCGACGTAGCGCTCGAAGCCGCTGTGAGCGCCGACGAGGAGGAGCCGAGACCGTGGGTTGAACCAGCGGTTGTAGGCGTGGAAAAAGCGGATGACGTCCTCGATCTTCTTGTTCGGGATGATCCGCCCCACGAACATCACGTTGACCCACGCGTCGTCGAAGAGCCCGGCCTGCATGTAGTTGGCTGGCCCGGCAAGATGCGAGAAGTCCGGCACGACGGGGAGGACGTCGGTTCGCGGGAAGCCGATCGCTTCGAGCTCCTGGCGGTTGTATTCCGAGTCACCGAGCCCGAGCTCACAGCGCGTAGCGTAGAGCCCCAACTCCCGCCGGCCGAGATAGCAGAGCTGTACGAGGCGCGGGTGCACGTCCACGAAGTACTGGGGCGGCGTGATGTTGTGGTAGATGAGCGCCATCCGATCGGGCAGCGCGTAGGCCATGCGGGAGGCGCGCGACCCGAGCGAGAAATGGTGCAGCAGGATGTTGTCCGGGTGACTGGCTTCCGGCAGGTCGCGGTAATCCAGCGTGAGATCCTCGAGCCGCAGGTCGGCGGTCTCGACGAAGATCTCCGAGTCGTAGCCAGCAGCGCGAAGGACCCGCTGGACGCCCAGCACCTCGTTGCCGATCGCATCGCCGTAGCCGAGCGTGGCGAGCACCTGGTGGACCGCGGGCTTCACGTCAGCGGCCCCCGGGAGTGCGGCGGCGGCCGCGAAACCCTCTTCGGTCACGTCCGCGCCGGTCGCCAGCCCCGTGCTGCGGGCGCTGGCCGTCAAGCCGCGGCCGGTCCGGACGCGGCTGATCGGAAGGCCCGCGCCGCTCGACTTGTGTCCTCGCCGTTACCACCCGTGGCGCTGGCATCGCGGCTCCGATCCGCGGCTCCGAGGAGACGTTTCGCAGCGGCGGCGGAGCGGGCTGATCGCTGGCATCCGTCGCGGCTCCGCGCGGAAGCCGCCCGACAATGGCATCTGCGGGCTCCAGCGTCCGCCGCCGCGCGGCCCACCATCCGGGCATCGGCTCCATCGTTCGAGTGACCGGCTCCCGGCTCAGCCGCTCGAGCATGTCGATGTACTTCCGTTCGATCACCGGCCAGCTGTAATGCCGTTCGAAGTACAGCCGCCCGTTCTGGCCGAGCGTGCCCGCAAGGCTGGGCGTGCCGTCGAGCGTGCGCAGCGTCTCGAAGAACTCGCGGAACCCCGAATAGAACAGCCCGGCGTTGCTTCGCAGGCACTGTCCCTGCAGCACGTCGCACGCGGCGTTGGCGAGCACCGGCCGGCCGAGCGCCCACGCCTCGAGCGCGACCATCGAGAGGCTCTCGAAGTACGACGGCATGATCAGCAGCTCCGAGGCCGCCATCGCGTCGAACTTGTCCTGGTCGGTCACGAAGCCCAGGTGGTGAATCTTGGGATGCCTGGGAACGGGAATGACCGGGTTGCCGATCAGCACCAGGTGCACGCCGTCCACCAGCGACGACGAGTAGAGCTCGAAGAATTCGAACAGCTCCTTGCAGCCCTTGTTCTCGTCGATTCGGCCGACGTAGATCGCGAAGCGTTCCCGGAGACCGAACTTCTGCCGGAAGCGGGCCGCGCTGGGGTTCTCGGGAATGTCCGAGCCGATTCCCACCACGACGCCCGGCACCTCATGGTTGCCGGTTGTCCCGTGAATGAGGGCCCGCTCTTCGTACGAGTTGTACATGAGTGCTCGCACACCGCGGAACACCGGATGGAACACGGCCAGTCCCAGCGCGCCATCGCGTTCGGCGGTCGGGACGAGGATGGATTTGCCCGGCACGGCGCGCGGGCCGTGGTACGAGTGGTAGTAGCGGAAGCTGAAGAAGATGAAGAAGTCGTAGCTGTCCGCGCTCTGGCGAATGTAGTCGACGAGCGCGGGGCTGGTTGGGCCCTCGGCGTCGAGCCACGAGAGCTCGTCCCTCAGGGAATGGGTCGTCCCGAAGACGCGTGTGGACCAGCTCGCGAACTCTTCCGGCTCACGCTCCCGCCGGACCGGGAACCGGCGCACCGGGATCCCGTGGACGGTCTCGACGCCTTCGGGGCGGTCGTTGCGCCACGTGATGTAGTCGGTCGCGCAGGTCGTCAACACCTCGACCTCGACGTGACGGGCGAGATGTTCGGCGATGTAGCGGGCGTGCAGCTCGGCGCCGCCGTTGATGTCGGCGCCGTAGCGTTGGACGACGATGGCTACTTTCACTGCTCGTCAGGGGACGAAGGCGTATCGCCGTCGCCGCCATCGTCGAAACCTGTGATGTCAGCGGCATCGCTGCCGCCTTCGTCGCCTTGCTGGTCGGACGCGTTGGACTCCGGCCCCGCGCCGGCGCTAACGCCCTCGCGGTTGCCGCGGCGCCCGCGGCGGCGCCGGCGGCGTCTCCGTGCGCTGCCATCGACGTCGGACCGGGGTGCGCCGGTCTGCGGTTCGATGGCGCCCTCGGAACCGTCGGCGACCACCCCTTCGGTCGCCGCCCCTGCCGCTACCTCGGGGAGCGCTTCGCGGCGCTCGCGAGGCCGCATCGCCTCAGGACGGTACTGAACGACACCTTCGAGGGCGCGGACCCGCCGTTCGCTGAAGTCGAGCCGGCTCGAAAGCGACTCGACCCGCATTCGCAGGTTCTTCACCTCGATGCTCATGCGCGTCGTCTCGAGCACGAGGTTGTGCAGGACCTCGTAGTAGAGCGAGTTCCACTCGGCTCGCTCGACGCGGCGGGTCGCATCCCGCTTCAGGAGGTCGACGTTGAACTGCGCCTGGGTGTGCAGGATCTGGTTCAGCGTGTTCGGATTGAAGAACAGCTTCAGGATCGGCATGAGCAGCCGCCGGATGAAGCGCAGCGGCGCCCTGTGAGAGGCAAAGAGTGTCTGATCGTCGAACGTGTAGGGAGCCTGGAACGCGTCCGGCTCGACGTTGATGGCAGGGCGGCTCCGGCGGAACTGCTCCAGCAGGTCGGAGCGGAGGTTCTTCGGATCCAGGAACTTCTCGAGGCGGACGTTGGCGAGCTCGCGGATTTGTTCTTCGGTGTAATCCACTCCGCGCTTCTCGGCGATGCGCCCGCGGATCTGCTTCATGATCTGCTCGACGTCCACCGATTCGGATCGGATGTTGAAATCGGCCATGGAACTCCTCACGCCGCCGAGCGCGGCTGCTCGTGCCGCCGGCGGCTGGCAAATTCGGGTGCTTCCTTCAGGCAGGTGCCCAGGATGCCGAGCGACTGGCCGAATGCCCGCCATCCGGTGCGCTTGACTGCGGCCGGCTCGTCGCCGACCTGCGGAAAGCCGTTCGCATCGGGGGTCAGCTGTTCCCAATTCTCGAACAGCCGTCCCCAGGGACTGCCCAGGACGGGCTTCATCTGGCGCTCCGCGACCAGCGGGTACCAGAAGCTGTCGTGATAGAGGACGCTGGCGAGATAGGCCCACGGCGCCAGCACGGTTTTCAGTGACCACTCGATCGGCATGCGCAGCGGTCCCCAGTAGATCTGGTGCTGCATCCGGGCCGCGAAGGTCATCTTGCGGAACGGCCCGACGAAGTTCCACGACTCGTTGGCGGCGGAGATGTCGCCGACGATGTCGATCTCGCGGGGATCGCCGCATCCCAATCCGGCGTCGTGGGCCAGCCGGATGTACTTGATCGATAGCGGATCGAAACCCATGAGCCGGGCCGCGACCGCGTCGATCGCGACCTGATCCGCGCTGGCCAGAATCACGTTCTTGACCTGTGGCGTCATGCAGCGGGGTCCCGGCCCGTCGCCGGCGAAGGTCCCGTCCATGACGGCGAACACGCCACGGTGAATCTTCTGCTGGATCATCAGCAGATCGACCAGCGTCTCGTGGATCACCGGGTGGGTCCAGTGACGATGCTCGTTGAGCAGGCCGCCGAAGGCGTTCTTCATCGCGCCGGTCGTGGTCGTGAAGACGTGGGTCTTCACGGTCGGCAGGTGAATGATGTTCTCGCCGATGAACCGGCGCGGAATCATGAATCCGCCGGGATACACCTCGTTCAGGCAGAGGAACCGCTTCGCAAGGTCGCCGACTGCGTCACGGATGTTGATCCACGGCTCGTCACCCTCGTAGAGGTGAACGTTCTGCAAACCGTGGGCTTCGACGACCGGCAGCTGCTTGTTCTCGCGTTCGCCAAGGTGGGCGTCGATGACGACGGTCCGGTTGTGGCAGGCGTGAATCCGCTCGCGCGCGTAGCCGTCGGCGAGCATCGCCCGGATCACGCCGTCGAGCTGCCACGGCGTGGTGGAGGAGCCCGGGAAGAAGAAATGCCACGAGATGTTGACCTTGAGCGCTGTCTCGGCGTCCGGGGCGACAACGTCCCGGTACCGCGCCAGGTTCATCAGCGTGTGATAGTCCCGGAGGACCGTCGCGGGCGACGTCCTCAGGATCGCGACTGTGGAGCGTGCCATGGGCCGGTCATGATCCGAACGGCCGATAGATGATGGCGACGACTGCCAGGCCCCATAGCGCGACGCACGCGAGCAGCGGACGATCGGTCAGCAGCTCCTCCGACGGGTTCCCGCCGCCGTCCTTCCGATGCACGATGTAGAGGTATCGGAAGAGGCCGTAGATTGGGAACGGCACCGTCAGGACCAGCCAATGCGTCCCGAAGCGGGCCTCGGTGTCGGGGTCCAGGCAGTAGATGATGTAGGCCACCAGCGTGGACGCGGCGACCACCGCAATCATCTGATCGAGCAGATAGGGATCGTAATCCTCCAGAATGCGGCGATGGCCGCGGGCCTCGCCGGCGAGCAGCGTCAACTCGTGCCGCCGCTTGCTGAGGCCCAGGAACAACGCCAGCAGGATCGTGCAGACCAGCAACCACTCGCTGATCGGCACCGAGATCACCAGACCGCCGGCCACGGCGCGGAGAACGAACCCCGCGGCAATCGTCATCACGTCGAGGATGACGAGGTGCTTCAGCCAGCGGCTGTACGCCGCCTGCAGGACGACGTACGCAAACGCACACCACCCGAAGGCGGGCTCCAGCCAGAACGCCGCGCCGACGCCGGCCGCGATCAGCGCGATCGCGAGCACGAGCGCCGTCGCGACCGGGATCGCCCCCGACGCAATCGGCCGCCGCGACTTGATCGGATGCTGCCGATCGGCCTCGCGGTCCGAAACGTCGTTGACGAGATAGACCGCTCCGGACAGCCCGCAGAAAATCAAAAAGGCCGCCAACGCAAGCGCGGCGGCGGCCGGGTCGAGCAATCGGCGCGCGAAGATCAGCGCCGCAAAGACAATGAAGTTCTTGGTCCACTGTTCGGGCCGGAGCGCAGCGAGCACGCTCGGCGCCCCGGACCGGCGCTCCACTTTACTTGTAGCTCGAGACGGCTTCGGACTCCGAGTCGTAGGTCTCGAATACCGTCAACAGCTTCGTGATCGACAGCAGATCCTCGATACGCTTGGTCAGGTTGAGCAGCTTGAGGCTGCCCCCCTGGCGGCTCACGGTGGTGTAGGTGCGAACGACTTCGCCGAGACCCGCGGAGTCGATGTACGGCACACCCTCGAGATTGAGCAACAGTCTCTTGCGCCCCTGGGAGAGCAGGCTGTTGATCTTGTCCTTCAGCAACTCGTCGCCCTCGCCGAGGGTCATCTTGCCCTTCAGGTCGAGAATGGTGACGTCATTCAGCGTGCGCTCGGCGATTTCCATGCCCCGTGTCCCCTGACTCTGGTTGAAACCCTTGAAAACCGGGCTGTTATGGCCCGTAAAAGGTGCCGAATCTTACCACACGCTAGTCGGTTTCCCGGCGCATCTTCTTCCGGTTCCGCTTCCGCGCCAGCGCCTGCTTGGCGCGGCGCTTGTCACCCGGCTTCAGATAGAAGGAGTGCTTCTTGATGTCCTTGATGATGTCTTCCTGCTGCACCTTCCGCTTGAAGCGCCGCAGGGCACTTTCAATGGACTCGCCTTCCTGAATCTTGACTTCGGCCATAGCACACACCCCCTTTCTGGCTGGGATTTGCCGGTCGAAACCGGCAGGCGACCGGCGTACCCGCTCCGGGACGCTACGGTCAAGCATGCTAGGCTACCACATCGGAGACGAGGCGACAGGAGATAGGAGGCAGGAGCCGTAGCGATCGACAAGTCGCAAGTCGTTTGTTCACAGTTGGTTACAGCATGCTGGCGATCGCACAGCGAGTCCCGCTCCTCCTGCGATCCGCCTCCTAGCTCCTAATTCCTATCACCTATCTCCTATCTCCTACCTTCTGTCCAATGCGTATTCTCGTTCTCGGTTCCGGCGCGCGCGAGCACGCCTTGTGCTGGCGGCTTGCTCTGGATCCGGGAGTCGAGCGCGTGTGGTGCGCGCCCGGCAATGCCGGTATCGCAAGAACCTTCCCGACGGAACCGCTTGCGCTGTCGGATCCCGATGCCGTACTGGACCTGAGCGATCGCCTTGGCATCGACCTCACTGTCGTAGGGCCGGAGGCGCCGCTCGCCGTAGGAGTCGCCAATCGGTTTGCGGACGCGAATCAGCCGTTGTTCGGCCCGACCCGCGAGGCAGCGCAACTCGAGACGAGTAAGGCGTTCGCCAAGGACTTCATGGCCCGCCACGGCGTGCCCACGGCGCGGTATCGGGTCTGTCATTCCGCTGACGAGGCGCTCGATCTCGTCCGCTCCGAGGCGCTCGGCTCGGCGGTCGTCGTGAAGGCGGACGGGCTTGCCGCTGGCAAGGGGGTGGTCGTCGCCGAGAATTCGCGGACAGCGGAGGAGGCGGTCCGCTCGACGATGGTCGATCGCGCGTTCGGCGATGCCGGAGCCCGCGTCGTCCTCGAAGAGCGATTGCGAGGACCTGAGCTGTCTTTCTTCGTTCTCGCCGACGGCGAAGGTTGCCAGCCGCTGGTGTCCGCTCAGGATCACAAGCGCATCTTCGACGGCGACGAAGGACCGAATACTGGCGGCATGGGCGCCTTCGCGCCGAGCCCGCTGGCCGATTCGCGGCTCGAGTCGAGGATCAGGCGCGAGATTGTCGAGCCCGTCCTCCGCGGGATGGCGAGCGAGGGCAACCCGTTCCGAGGCTTCTTGTACTGCGGCCTGATGTTGACCGCCGACGGTCCCAAGGTGATTGAGTTCAACGTGCGGTTTGGCGATCCTGAAGCGCAGGTCGTCTTGCCGCTAATCGATGAGCCGCTCGCGCCGCGGCTGCTGGCCGCGGCGGAAGGCCGGCTCGGCGATGACGGTTGGGATGCGGGCCGAGCACGCGCGAACGGCGTCGCGGTAGGAGTGGTGCTCGCCGCGCGCGGCTACCCGGGGGACGTCGAAACTGGGCAGCCCATCATCGGGCTCGATCGACTGGCCGCCGAGTTCCCGGATGTACTCCCCTTTTATGGCGGTGTGAAGGGCGATGGCGATCACCTGATCACGGCGGGCGGGCGCGTGATGACGGTCGTCGCGCGTGCCACCACCTACGAAGCCGCAATCCGCCGCGCCTATGAAGCGGCGGCGGTCGTTCGGTTCGACGGGGTGCAATACCGCCGAGACATCGGACGCAAGGCGCTCACTCGCCAGGCAGAAGCGCTTTGAGCGCGTCGTCGATGTGGCCGCGGAACGTCTCGGTGGAGTGCCCCTCGGGCACTTCGATGTAGGTGACCGCTCCGGTTCCGATGTCGAGAGCGGTGCGCAGCTTGCGGCCGCCCATGGCCATCGAATCGTAGGTGCCCGAGAGGACGAAGAATCGGACCGCGCGGACCGCCTGCTGTCCCTTGGCCTGATTGGTGATGACCGTTGGCGTCTGCGCCGGAGGGGCCAGGGCCGCGCACAGTCCGAATACGGCGGGATACTCCACGACCAGATCGACCGCGCCGTAGGCCGACAGCGAGCTGCCGAGCACCACTCGTTTCTCCGGCGCCGGGAACGTGCGGAAGCGCTTGTCCACGAGCGGCACCAGCTCGGTCGCCATGAAGGCGCGCCAGCGCGGGTTGCGTGAGTATTCCTCCTGCCGTTCGGCGGGCTCGACGAACACCGCGACGATCGGGGGAATCGATTTGCGCGCGATCAGCCGATCGAGAATCGTCGGCGTCCGCATCCGCTCCACGTAGTTGGCGCCGTCCAGCACGTAAAGGACCGGATACCAGTCCTTGCTCGAGTCGTAGCCGGGCGGCGTGTAGAACCACACGCGACGCGGGCTGCCGAGCCACTTCGAAGGAACCGCTTCGCCGCTCACGGTTCCAGCCGGCACCTCCGCCGTGTCGTCGATCTCGGGCTGCGCAATCCACTGTGGCATTCGCACTTCGGAGCGCGGTCCGGCAAACGCGCTCACCGTGCGCGGGTTCTTCGGATCCGGGATCGCTTCGGTCTCGAAGAGCAATACGTACTCGACCCGCGCGTTCGTATAGATCGACGCGTCGAGATACGACCAGTCGGTGCCCTCGATGCGCGTGGGCACGCCTACGGACGGATCCTGCCCGTTCTCCGCCGCTGCCCAGTTGTTGAAGTCGCCGACAATGCGCGGGGTGGCGCCGCCGCGATCCTGGACCAGGAACACGGCCTTCGACTGGTTCTCGATGACGGGTGTCCCGCCATGGGCCGCGATGAAATGTTCGATCGCCGGGCCGCGCTCGGTGGCATCGAGCGACGCCGCCTGGTTCAGCAACTCTTTCAGCGTCCGCGGCTCCGACGGACGGCACGCAGTGAACAACCCTCCTGCCAGGGCAATGACGCCGAGCAGGCCTGCCGCCGATACCCGCGGCGTCACGCCTCCAGAGCCTCCGAAAGCCGCTGCGCGGGGGACTTCCTGCCCTGGCCTTCGACGATCAGCTGGCCGCACGCGGCGCGAATGTCGCGGCCCCGGCTCTTACGGACCGACACCGGCACGCCCCGATCCGCGAGAATCCGCGCAAAGCGATCGACCGCGCTGTCGGCGGGCCGTTCGAAGGGGATGCCGGCGGCAGCATTGAGCGGAATGAGGTTGACCTTCCCCTTTATCCCTGCGAGCAGCCGTACCAGCCGGCGCGCGTCCTCCGGCGAGTCGTTGACGCCCGCGAGGAGGACATATTCAAAGGTGATCCGGCCTCGCTTCGACACCGGAAAGCGCTGGCACGCCTCGAGCACGTCTTCGAGCGAGTATTTTTTCGTCGGCGGCACGAGCGCGGCGCGCTGTTTCTCGCTGGTCGCGTGCAGCGAAATCGCCAGGTTGGGCATGATCGGCTCGCTGGCCAGCCGGTCGATCATCGGCACCAGCCCGACCGTGGACAGCGTGACGCGTCTCGGGTTGACCGCAAGGCCGTGTTCGTTCGCCAGCAGCCGCAGCGCCTTCATCGTTTCGTCGTAATTGTGGAGCGGCTCGCCCATCCCCATCAGGACGATGTTGAAGGACGTGTCGCGCATGTGGAGGGCCCCGGCGAGCACGCGGACCTGTCCGGCGATCTCTCCAGCGGTCAGGTGGCGAACCAGCCCCATCTTGCCGGTCAGGCAGAACGCGCACCCCATGGCGCACCCTACCTGGGTGGAAACGCAGAAGGTTTGCGCTGGCGTATCAGGGATGAACACCGACTCGATCTGGCGGCCATCTCCCAGGCGGAGCACGAACTTCCGGGTTCCGTCCTCCGATAGCGCCTGGTGCGCGATCTGGGGGGTGCCGATCGTGGTCGCGGACGCCAGATCGTCGCGCAGCGACCGGGAAAGATCGGTCATTGCGGCGAGATCGGTCACCCCTTTGCGCCAGATCCAGCGGTAGATCTGCCGGGCGTGAAACCGTGGATGCCGGCGGGCCGCGACGAAGTCCTCGAGAGCCGCCAGCTCGACATTGGCGAGATCGAGGAGAGGGACGTCGGCCACGCCCCCAGTGTAGCGTCGCTTCGCGTGCTATAATCATTTCCTTGTGCTGCAATCACTTAGCAGCACATCACCACGGTGTCCGATCCCAGCATCTGCCGCGACGTCCTGGTCAATGGCGTGCGCTTCGTCACAGAGCGCATGCCACACGTCCGATCCGTGAGCATCGGCGTGTGGTTGTCGCGAGGGTCGCGCCACGAACCCTCCACGCACGCCGGCATCGCGCACTTCGTCGAGCACATGCTCTTCAAGGGGACGGACCGGCGGACCGCCGAAAGCATCGCCCAGGAAGTGGACTCGATTGGCGGCCAACTCGATGCCTTCACCTCGAAGGAGTACGCCGGCTATTACATGAAGGTGCTCGACGAGCACCTGCCGGTGGCAGTGGACGTCCTCGCCGACCTCGTCTCGCATCCAACCTTTGACTCCGTCGAGATCGAGAAGGAACAGAAGGTCGTGCTCGAGGAGATCAAGATGGTCGAGGACACCCCCGACGATCTGGTCCACGAGCTGTTCGCCGAAGGGTTCTGGCCGGATCACCCGCTGGGGCGGCCGATTCTCGGGATCCCGTCGTCGGTGTCCGCGCTCGACAAGGACGCGCTTCGGGCCTTCTTCGCCGATACCTATGTCGCACCGAACATGTCGGTGGTCGCGGTCGGCAACCTGGATCACGAGGCGGTGAAGCGGTTGATGGAAACCGCGCTCGCCGACGTGCCGCTTCGCGGCCTGCCAGTGGACGTCCGGCCGCCTACGGTCGCCCAGAACACGCTGGTACGGCGCAAGGAGCTCGAGCAGAGTCACATCTGCCTCGGCATGCCGGCCCTGGCGCAGAGCGATCCCGACCGCTACGTCAGTTACGCGCTGAATACCGTGCTCGGCGGGTCGATGAGTTCGCGACTGTTCCAGAACGTCCGGGAGAAGCGCGGCCTGGCCTACGCGGTGTTCTCCGGACTCTCGGCCTACACCGACTCCGGGGCGTTGAGCATCTACGCCGGCTGCGCCAACGATGCGGTGTCCGAGCTGATCGACGTGGTCGTCGGCGAGCTCCGGCAGATGCGCGACGAACGGGTCGGCGAAGTCGAGCTGCGGCGCGCGAAAGATCACCTGAAAGGCTCGCTGATGCTCAATCTCGAGAGCACCTCGAGCCGCATGTCGCACCTGGCGCGCCAGGAGATCTACCGGGATCGCACCGATACGCTCGACGAGATGCTGGCGGCGATCGAGCGGGTGACGGTTGACGACGTGCACCGGCTGTCAGAGCTGTTCTTCGCCAAGGGCACCCTCGGGGTGACCGTGCTTGGCAACGTGAACGGCCTCGAAGTGACGCGCGAGCAGCTGGCCGTCTGATCGGCATCGAAGGAGTAGAGCGCCAGGCCCGATGATTCCTCGTTACACACACCCTGAAATGGGCGCGATCTGGAGCGACGAGCGGCGATACGAGAGTTGGCTCCAGGTCGAACTGGCGGCCGCCGACGCGATGGCCGCTGCCGGACTGGTACCCGAGGATGCCGCCCGCGAGCTTCGGGCCAAGGCCGCCTTCGACATCGCACGGATCGAGGAAATCGAAAAGACGACGCAGCACGACGTGATTGCCTTCACCACGTCGGTAGCCGAGAAGGTCGGACCCGCGGCGCGCTGGCTGCACTTCGGCCTGACCTCGTCCGACGTCGTCGACACCGCTCAGGCGCTGCAGATGGTGCCGGCCTGCGACCTGACGCTCGTCAACCTGCGCGCGCTGGCCGACGCCGTCAAGGTCCGGGCCGTCGAGCATCGGACCACGCCGATGATCGGGCGCACCCACGGCGTGCACGCCGAGCCGATGACGTTCGGCCTGAAGATGGCGATGTGGTACGCGGAGATCCAGCGCGACATCGCGCGCGTGGAGCGGGCCCGCGAGACCATTCGCGTTGGCAAGATCTCCGGCGCGGTCGGGACTTTCGCGCACCTGGACCCGGCGATTGAAGTGGACGTCTGCCGCAGACTCGGACTGGAGCCGGCGCCGATCTCCTCGCAGGTGATCCAGCGCGATCGCCACGCGGAGCTTCTCAGCGCGCTGGCAATCACAGCTGCGTCGCTCGAGAAGTTCGCGCTCGAGATCCGCGGCTTGCAGAAGACGGAGATCGGCGAGGTCGAGGAGCCGTTCGGCAAGGGGCAGAAGGGCTCGTCGGCGATGCCCCACAAGCGGAACCCGATCGGCTGCGAGCAGGTGGTCGGGCTGGCCCGCTTGATTCGCGCCAACGCGATGGCGGCGCTCGAGAACGTCGCCCTGTGGCACGAGCGCGATATTTCGCACTCGTCGGTGGAACGCGTGATCCTGCCGGACAGTTTCATCGCGCTGGATCACATGCTGCGGCGGTTCACGCGCATCGTCGCCGGGATGGTGGTCTATCCCGATCGCATGCTCGAGAACCTCAATCGTTCGCGTGGGGTGGTGTTCTCGGGGCAGGTGCTGCTGGAGCTTGCCCGCCGCGGCATCTCGCGCGAGCAGGCTTACGAATGGGTCCAGCGGAATGCAATGCGCGCATTTCACGAGCAGCGCGACTTCAAGCCCTTGCTCAAGGCGGATCCGGACGTCTCGGGCGTGCTGGCCGAGGCCGACATCGACAAGGCGTTCGACCTGGGCGAGCAGCTGCGGAACGTGGATGCGATTTTCAATCGCGTCTTCAACGGCAGCTGGTGACGATGCCGGCCGGACCGGCAGCGGTGACGGGGCCGTCGGTCGGATCTGCTGTCGGGTTTGTGGTTCTATCGATCCTCGCTATCCTCGTGAGAGGGACGGCGGTTGGTGGGCTTCGTTCCCCGCTCGAGGCGGGGCGTGTGACGGGCCGCGACCCGTCCGGAGTTGCTGATGTTCGACAAACTTCATGAAGCCTGCGGCGTGTTCGGGATCTATGGGCACCCCGAAGCCTCCAAGCTGACCTATCTGGGGCTCTACTCGCTGCAACACCGAGGGCAGGAGAGCGCAGGAATCGCCTCGTCCGACGGCGGCCGGGTTCGCACCATCCGCAAGATGGGTCACGTCGCCGACATCTTCGACGAGCCCACCCTGGCGGAGCTGCCCGGTCACGTTGCGATCGGCCACACGCGCTATTCGACCGCTGGCGAGAGCAAGTTGGGCAACGCGCAGCCGATCCTCATCGACTGCGTGCATGGGCAGATCGGCGTCTGCCACAACGGCAACATCGTCAATGCCAACGAGATCCGCGAGCGGCTCGTGCGCGCCGGCTCCATCTTCCAGAGCAACAGCGACACGGAAGTGGTGTTGCACCTCTACGCACGCTCCCAGGCAGGGAGCTTCGAGGACGCGATCGTCGAGTCGGTGACGCAGCTGACGGGAGCGTTCTCGCTCGCACTGATCACCCGCGACCACCTGATCGCGGTGCGCGATCCGCACGGGTTCCGGCCGCTGGCCCTCGGCCGGCTTGGCGACGCGTGGGTTGTCTGCTCCGAGACCTGCGCGCTGGATTTGATCGGCGCAACCTACGAGCGAGACGTCGAGCCTGGCGAAATGATCGTCGTTGGCGCGGAAGGCCTGCGCTCGATCCGGCCCTTTCCGCCGTCGCGCCTGTCGCATTGCATCTTCGAACACGTCTACTTCGCGCGCCCCGACAGCGAGGTATTCGGCCAGAGCGTCAACGAAGTCCGCACGCAACTCGGCCGCCGGTTGGCGCGGGAGACAGCCGTGCCGGCCGATGTCGTCGTGCCGGTGCCCGACTCGGGCGTGTGCGCGGCCACCGGTTACGCAGAAGAAACCGGCGTGCCGATGCGCTTCGGCCTGATTCGCAACCACTACGTCGGCCGGACGTTCATCGAGCCGGCACAGGCGATCCGGCACTTCGGCGTCAAGGTGAAGCTGAACCCGGTCAAGAGCATCCTGAAGGGGCAGCGGGTCGTGCTGATCGACGACTCGATCGTGCGCGGTACCACCAGCCGTAAGATCGTCAAGATGGTCCGAGCGGCGGGCGCGCGCGAAGTCCACGTCCGCATCAGCTGTCCGCCGACGATCTCGCCGTGCTTCTACGGCGTGGACACACCGCGCCGGAGCGAGCTGATCGCGGCGACGCACTCGCTCGAGGAGATTCGGCGATATCTGGCCGCCGACTCGCTTGGATATCTCAGTCTCGAAGGTTTGGTCGAGTCGGTCCGCGGCGGCGATCGCTCCTACTGCACGTCCTGCTACACGGGCAAATATCCCGTGGCCTTCCCGCAGGATCAGAGCGCGTATCTGCAGCTCACCCTCAAGCTCAATGAACAGCCTGCGCCGCTGCCGGAGGAAGAGACAGAGCCGGTGGCATAAACAGGCGGCTGAGAGGCGCCGCCTGAAGGCAAAAGGCAAAAGGCACAAGGCAAAAGGGCACAAGGCAGAAGGCAGAAACAGTGAGAGGTGTGAAGTGAGAAGGAGAACGCGGACCGCCGCGCTGGCCCTGCTGCTCGCGACCGCCTCGATCGTCGCCATCGGCGGTGCACAGGAGCGTGGGCCGACGCCGGCCTCGCCGCAGGATCTGCAGGCGGCCGTGGGCAAGCTCGGGGATATCGACTACGCCACGCGGGTGAAGGCGGGGCGGGTGATTCGGCGTGCGCCGGGCGCCGCGGCGGTTCCAGTCCTGCTCCAGGCGGCTCGCGAACACGCTGACGGCTACATCCGGTTCAAGGCGTTGGTCCTGCTCGTCGGTTTCGCCGACCCGCGCACGCTCGACGCGATGGAGGAGTCGCTGGGTTCGCCGAACGATCGGCTGCGCGAAGTGGCTTACGGCTTCTTCGAGCACGACCCTGCGCCTCGGCTGGCGCCGCGACTGCTCGCCGCGCTGGACAAGGAGACAGGCGAGTTCGTGCGGCCGTCGCTGGTCCGAGCGCTCGCTGCGATGGCGCCGACGAACCCGCAGGTTCGCGACACGCTGATTCGCGACGCGATGCGCGGCCAGGATTACTTCCGGAGCTCAGTGATCGAAGCGCTCGGCGACTACAAGATCGCCACAGCGCTGCCGCGCCTCCTCGAGATTGCAAAGATCGAGGGACCGCTGCAGGACGATGCGGTGCTCGCGCTCGGCAAGCTGGGTGACAAGGCCGCCCTCGGCACGCTGGCGGAGTTGCAGCGGACCGGCTCCCAGGTGCTCCAGCCGTCTGTGGCAGCGGCCATTTGCACGCTTGGCCAGAACTGCTCGTCGCATCTCGAGTTCATCCAGAAGACGCTCGGCTTCGCCGAGGATTTTCCCGGCTACCAGGACCTGATTCGCAGCTCCGCGGCGGGGTTGGCCGCGATCGGCGCCGGCGGCAACGGCGAGGCGGTGACGATCCTGCTCGACATCGGTGTGCCGTCAGAGGACCCGCTTCGCGCGCCGGTGGCTCTGGCGCTCGGCCAGATCGCCCTGCGGAACTCCCCGGCGCTCCTGAAGGTGCTTGAAGCGCGGAAAGACCGGGATCAGGCCGTGTCGCTGCTCGCCGAGGGCTTCGACATGCTCGAGGAAGATCTCGAGGAAGAGCGCTTCTTTGCCCTGGTCCGCCGCACCTACTGGGCCGCGGCGGACAAGTCGCCGACTCGGGCCTTGTGCGAGTATCTGATCGCGAAGCTGGACTTCTAACCAGGAGGGAGGAGACAGGAGGGAGGAGACAGGAACGCAAGGCGACGCTCTTCCGGCTCCTGGTTCCTAGTTCCTTTCTCCTAACTCCTAACTCCTAACTCCTTACCCCTACTCCTGCTGTGGCGTGATGATGGACTACAAGTCTTCGGGCGTTGACATCGATGCCGGCAATGAGACCGTGCGGCGGATCAAGAGCCTGGCGCGAGCGACGTTCACGCCAGGGGTGTTGAGCGAGATCGGATCGTTCGGCGGCCTGTTCACCATGGGAACGTCGTGGCGCGACCCGGTGCTCGTGTCGAGCGCCGACGGCGTCGGGACGAAACTCAAGATCGCGTTCATGACCCGGCGGCACGACACGATCGGCATCGATCTCGTGAATCACTGCGTCAACGACATCCTCGTCCAGGGTGCGGTTCCGCTTTTCTTCCTCGACTACCTGGCCACAGGCAAGCTGTCGCCGGACGTTGCCGAGCAGATCGTCAAGGGACTGGCGAAAGGGTGTCAGGACAACGGCTGCGCGCTGCTGGGCGGCGAGACTGCGGAGATGCCGGGGTTCTACGCGGATGGAGAGTACGACGTTGCCGGGTTCATCGTCGGGGCCGTGGAACGCGACCAGTTGATCACGGGCAAGACCATCGCTCCGGGCGATGTGCTGCTCGGGGTTCCCTCATCGGGGCTGCACACGAACGGATATTCGCTCGCCCGCAAGATTGCGTTCGACAAGCTCGGTCTCACGGTCGACAGCCACGTTCCCGACCTCGGCGAGACGGTTGGAGATGCTTTTCTCCGTCCGCATCGCAGCTACCTGCAGGTGATTACGCCGCTCCTCGGACGCGGCTGGATCAAGGGCATGGCTCACATCACCGGCGGCGGCATCACCGACAACCTGCCGCGAGTGCTGCCGGATGGCACCTGCGCCCGCATCGATCGCCGGGCGTGGCGGACACCGACGCTGTTCCGCTGGCTCGGCGAAGCCGGCTCGGTGCCCGAGATGGATCTGCGCCGCTCGTTGAACATGGGGATCGGCCTGATCCTCGTCGTGGCGGCCGCGGATGTCGAGGCGACGCAATCGGCGCTCCTGAATGCCGGCGAAGCAAACGCGGTCGTGATTGGAACCATCGAGGCTGGCGGCGACGGAGTGCATTACGTGTGACCCGCCGCCTCGGGGTGCTCATTTCCGGGCGCGGGTCGAACCTTCAGGCGATCCTGGCCGCAATCGACCGCGGCGATCTCGATGCCGAGGTCGGGATTGTGGTTTCCAACAAGGCTGACGCGCCAGGGTTGTCACATGCACGGGCGGCCGGAATTGCGACCGAAGTGTTGGATCACCGGCAATTCCCGACGCGTGACGACTACGACGCGGCGATGGTCGAGCGGCTCCGCGCTCACGATATCGGGCTGGTGTGCCTGGCGGGTTTCATGCGTCTGCTTGGGCCGGCGTTCGTGCGCGCCTTCCCGGACGCCATCCTCAACGTGCACCCGTCGTTGTTGCCGGCTTTCCCGGGGCTGGACGCGCAGCGGCAGGCGTTCGAGCACGGCGTAAAGCTGACCGGCTGCACCGTTCATTTCGTGAACGACGAGCTCGATGCCGGACCGATCGTGCTGCAGACAGCTGTCGCCGTGCTGCCCGAGGACACCGTCGAGTCGTTGGCGGCGCGCATTCTGGTCGAGGAGCATCGCCTCTACCCGCGCGCGATTGCGATGGTACTCTCCGGCCGATGGCGGATAGACGGGCGCCGCTTCGTCGACGTCACGTCTTCATTCGGAGCGTGAGCACCGAAACGTCGGGCGGACAGTTGATGCGGACGGGCACATAGACCGTGCCCACGCCCCGGCTGACGTAGACGGTGGCGTTGCCTTCTCGTCCGGTACCGGCGAGCACCGGGAACTTCCGCCCGGCGACGGCCCCGACTCCGGGCAGCAGCACTTGTCCGCCGTGGGTGTGTCCGGAGAGTACCAGTTGCACGTCGAAAGCCGCGGCCTCGATCAAGCGTCGCGGATCGTGCGCGAGTAGAAACGTGGTTCCCGCGGTGCCGCTGAGGACTCGGGCGAGCTCCGAGGTGCGGCGCGTCCAGAATCGCAGCCCGGCGATTTCGAGCGGCTCGCCCTTGATCGTCACCCGGGTGCGCTGGTCCTTCAGCACGGTGAACCCCTTCTGCTCGAGCGCCGCCGGCATGTCGCGATCATCGTCGTGATTGCCGAGTACGGCGAACGAGCCAAACGGAGCATTGGCAAGCGGCGCGAGCAGCTCGGCAACCGGCTCCATGAACTCGCGCTCGAGGAACGAGACGTAGTCACCGCCGAGAACGATCAGATCGGACCGGCTCTGGCGAAGCATCTCGACCGCGCGGGCCACGTGATCGGCTGGGACGCTGTCACTGTGGTGCACGTCGGTGATCAACCCGATCCGCAGGCCCTCCATCGCGGGTGGAAGGCCGATCACCTCGACGTCGTTCTCGACAAGACGGATCTGGTGGCGCTCGTACGCGACGCCATAGGACACCGTCCCTGCGCCGAGCCCGACCCCGCTCGCGATCATCGCTCTCAGCGCGCTGCGCCGCGAGATGTCCATTGAGGGCAGTATAGTTAACCAGAATGCAGCTCATCGACGAGTTGATGTGGCGTGGTCTGGTGTCGGAGCAAACCGAGGGGCTGCGCGAAACGCTGGCCCGCGAGCGCGTGACCGCCTACATCGGCTTCGATCCCACGGCCGCCAGTCTGCATGTCGGTTCGCTGCTGACGATGCTCAACCTGGCACGCTTGCAGCGGGCCGGCCACTCGCCGATCGGCCTGGTCGGGGGCGGCACCGGACTGATCGGCGATCCGAGCGGCAAGAGCCAGGAGCGTAACCTGTTGACGTTCGAGCAGGTCGAGGCCAACGCCCAGGGCATTCGCCGCCAGCTCGAACGGGTCCTCGATTTCGACGCTCCCTCGAACCCGGCGAAACTGGTGAACAACGTCGACTGGCTTCGCCCGGTCGGATTCCTCGACTTTCTCCGCGACGTCGGCAAGCACTTCACCGTCAACTACATGCTCGCGAAGGAGTCGGTGAAGCGGCGGGTCGGCGGCGAGGAGGGAATCTCGTTCACCGAGTTCAGCTATCAGCTGCTGCAGGCCTACGATTACCTGGTGCTGCACGATCGCTTCGGTTGCACGCTGCAGATGGGCGGAAGCGATCAGTGGGGGAACATCACCGCCGGGTGCGAACTGATTCGCCGGGTGCGCGGTTCGAAGGTGCACGGCCTGGTCTGGCCGCTGATGACGACCTCGAGCGGCGCGAAGTTCGGCAAGACGGAGGCAGGGACGATCTGGCTCGACCCGGCGCTCACTTCGCCGTATCGCTTCTATCAGTTCTGGCTCAACACCGACGATCGGGATGTGGTTGCATACCTGGGCTACTTCACGTGGCTGGATCGCGCCACGATCGACGATCTCGCGCGAACCGTTTCCGAGAAGCCCGAAGCGCGCGAGGCACAGCGGCGGCTCGCGGGCGAAGTGACGACGATGGTGCACGGCGCGGATGAACTGACGCGCGCCGAGCGGGCATCGGCGCTGCTGTTCGGCGGATCGCTCAAGACAGCGCGTGTGGATGACCTGATGATGGTTTTCGAGGATGTGCCGTCCACCACGATGACGCAGACGACGCTGGTCACCTCGACGGTCGCCAACGCGGCTTTTGCGGCCGGCCTGGCGAGCTCGAAGGGCGAAGCGGGCCGTCTCATCAAGCAGGGCGGTGTCTATCTCAACGGCGAGCGGGTGACTGACGATCGCCGGCTGCTCACCATTGACGACACGATCGAGGGGCGTCTGGTCGTCTTTCAGAAGGGCCAGCGGGAGCGGCGGCTGGTGCGCATCGAGGGCGAGTAGGCTCGGGAACACCGAAGCGACCGGACGGCATCGGAGACGGAAGGGGATACGATAGGGAAGAGGCGGCTGTGGCCCGGAAGTCCCGTTGAGAAAAGCTGTGGCCCGGGAAGTCCTGTTGAGAAAAGTTTGAACGAGGGGTTGACACAGCCGGCTCGGTTTTCTATATTGGTGAGACGCGCTTGACGCGGTTCCTCGGTCTAGGGGCCGCGCTGCTGGAGGAAGTCCTCGGCACGCTGCACGGAAGCCCTCGAAGGTAGTCGGCAGGTCCTGCAAAGTTCCGGCGACGACGTCGAAAATAAGGGTTGACACGACAGGCGAGCGTCACGTAGATTTGAAAGTCTGTCCTTGATGGGTAGCGCGGCTGGAGAGCAGTGGTCGCGCCGGGGACGCCGGACGGCGAAAGCCGCCGGGGCCTTGGTTCTTTGAAAACTAGATAGAGCGTGCACACGTTTCGACGAAGCCCGAGCGCAAGCGAGGGTGGAGTCAAACAGACCAGCCCGTCGAGTGTCAGCCGGCGGCGCGCCGAAGCTCGAGGCGAAAGCCGAGAGCGGAGGTGCGAACCGTCGAACACAAGACAGTTAGTATAAGTAATGAGAGCCTAATCGCTCTCTCAAGCATTTAACTTGAGAGTTTGATCCTGGCTCAGAATCAACGCTGGCGGCGTGCCTAACACATGCAAGTCGAACGCGAAAGGGGCTTCGGCCCTGAGTAGAGTGGCAAACGGGTGAGTAACGCGTGGGTGACCTACCTTCGAGTGGGGGATAACGTTCCGAAAGGAGCGCTAATACCGCATGAAGTTCCGGGTTTGAACATCTGGAAACCAAAGCCGGGGATCGCAAGACCTGGCGCTTGGAGAGGGGCCCGCGTCTGATTAGCTAGTTGGCGGGGTAACGGCCCACCAAGGCGACGATCAGTAGCCGGCCTGAGAGGGCGGACGGCCACACTGGGACTGAGACACGGCCCAGACTCCTACGGGAGGCAGCAGTGGGGAATTGTTCGCAATGGGCGCAAGCCTGACGACGCAA
>DATJFF010000024.1:0-21023 GCA_035495795.1 Vicinamibacterales bacterium | reverse complement strand
TGCGGCACGAGATCTCGAGGAGACGGCCCCGGGCGGTCGGGCGCAGCCGCAGGAAGTCGCGGCGGCTCACACCCCGGGCGAGGGTCATCCGCGGGCCTCGAGAATGGTCCGGCGCACGACGCCCTTCGTCAGCGGAATCTTGTAGGCGTTCTTCGCCAGCGGCCGTGCGCCAACCACGGACGCCTCGCCGGCCTTCGCGGCGAGATCCTCGGTGATGCGCTGTCCGGTGAGCAGCCTCTCCACTTCAGTCAGCCGCCACGGAATTGGCGCCACGCCGCCCAACACGACTCGCGCGGCCCGGCAGACATCGCCCTCCATCTTCAACACGACGGCCGCGCTCACGACCGCATGCGTCCACGCTTCGCGGTCCATCACCTTGTGGTAGCGGCCGCGCGCCCCGGCCAGCGCCGCCGGCAGCTGCACCGAGACGATGACGTCGTCGGGGCCAAGCACGTTCTCCTGGGTCGCGTTCTGCCGCGGCAGGACGAAGAAATCCCGAGCCGCAATGCTCCGCTCGCCGCCCGGGCCGAGCACGCGGAACGAGGCGTCGAGCGCGACGAGCGCGGGCGCGGTATCCGACGGGTGGACGATATAGCTGGGACCACCGCCGAAGATCGCATGAAGCTGGTTCTCCCCGCTCGCCGAGAAGCACTGCTGGCCCCCGGCCTTGTAACAAGGGAAACCATTGCGGAAGTACCAGCACCAGGGCCGCTGTGCAACGTTGCCGCCGAGCGTGCCGACGTTGCGGATCTGCGGCGTGGCAACACTCGCGGCCGCCTGGGCCAGAACCGGATACTGAGCGGCGATCGCCTCGTGACGGCTCAGCGCGTCGAGCGTCACCTGCGATCCAATGGTCGTCTGGCCGCCGGAGGCGACGATCCGATCGGCGTCCTTCCAGCCGCGAAGGCTGACGAGCACGTCGGGCTCGACGATCCGATCCTTGACCAGCGCCAGCAGGTCACTGCCGCCGGCGATGAATGCGACCGGCTGCCCGGCCTTGCGGGCGTCCTGTGCGAGGGTGACCGCCTGCTGCGGCGTCCCCGCGGTACGGCTGGTGAAGGTCTTCATGCCAGCGCCCCCAGAATCTTGTCGCGGGTGATCGGCAGGTCCTTGAGGCGGCGGCCGATCGCGTTGAAGATCGCGTTGTTGATCGCGCCCGGCGACAGAACGATGCCGGCTTCGCCAATGCTCTTGGCGCCGAAGGCGCCGTAGCCGTCGTCGTTCTCAACGAACGTGACGTCGACGTCCGGCGCGTCCATGTGGGTGGGAATCCGGTCGTAGTAGAAGCCGGCGGTGAGCGGCTGTCCCGACCGCGCGTCGTAGACCAGATTCTCGTGCAGCGCCATGCCGACGCCCATCACCGCCGAGCCGAGGATCTGGCTCGTCGCCGCGAGCGGGTTGATGATGCGGCCGCAATCGTGGACCGCGACGTACTTCGTCAACCGCACGCCGCCGAGCTCCGTGTCCACTTCCACTTCGACGAAGTGCGCGCCAAACGCCTGGCGCACTTTGCCATCCGCGACTTTGGGATTCGGTGATGCCGAGGCCACGAGCGTCTGCGATCCGCTCGGCATCCCCTTCTCGGCGATTTGCTGCTTCAGCCCGCGCGCGGCTTCGATGACCGCGGAGCCGGTCTGAATCGTGGTCCGGCTGCCCGACTCACCCACCGAGTAGGGGCACCGATCTGTATCGCCCCAGACCACCGTGAGCCTCGACAACGGGACGGCAAGGGCCTCGGCGGCGATCAGCGCCATTGTCGTCTTCGCGCCGGCGCCGACGTCGGTGACGCCGACGAAGACGGTGTATTTGCCGCTGCCGTCCACCTGGACGACCGCGTTGCTCTGGCCGAGACCGGAGCGGAACATCATGTAGGTGAAGCCGGCGCCGCGCTTGATCGGGCCGGCGTCCGAGCCTGGCGTCGGGCGCCAGCGCTTCTTCCACTCGAACAACTCGGCGCCCTTCGTGATGCACTCGTCCAGCGTGTAGTTCGTGAACGGCGTCTCGTCCCGGAACAGCCGGGCCATGTTCTTCAGCCCGAACTCCACCGGGTCCAACTTCATCCGCCAGGCGACGTCGTCCATCATCGACTGGATGCCGAAGAAACCCTGCGGGAACTCGGGGCCGCGGAAGTTCCCCGAGACGGTCCGGTTGGTGTACACCGGCGTGACGGTCACGTCGATGTTCGGGCACTTGTAGAGCTCGATGCCGGCCATCGCGCCGGAGTTCTTTCGATACGGCCCCATCCCGCTGAACCCGCGCAGCTGGATGGCCTGCAGCGTGCCGTCAGCGTCCACCGCGATCTTGTAGTGCTGAATCGTCGGCCAGCGGCCGTGCACGCCGATGAAGTCCTCCTTGCGCGAGAGTTCCAGCTTCACGGGTGCGCCGGCTTCTTTCGCCAGCACCGCGGCAATCAGATCGGCATCCTGGTTCTGGTTCTTGTTGCCGAAGTTGCCGCCCATGTACTGCGACACGACCCGGACCTTCTCGTCGGGGATGCCGAGGTCGCGGGCCATGTCGTGCTGGCAGTTCGCGATCCCGCCGGTCGGCGTGTAGACGGTGAGCTTGTCGCCCTCCCACGCGGCCACACACGAGCGCGGTTCCATCTGCGCGTTGTGCACGAAAGCGGTCGAGTAGCGATCCTCGAAGACGTGGGCGGCACCGGCAAACGCCGCGGCAGCGTCGCCGCGCTTCTGTATCTGCGGCGCCGGTTCGTTCTTGTTGTTGACCGCGAGATTGCCCTCTGGCCAGATCTTCGGCGCATCCGGCGCCAGCGCGGCTTCGGGATCGAGGACGAACGGCAGCACCTCATAGTCCACCGCGATCAGCCTGATCGCCTGCTCGGCAAGATGCCGGCTCTCGGCCGCCACCGCCGCAACCGGATCGCCGACGAAGCGTACCGGATTGTTGAACGCGTAGCGCCGCTGCGTCGTGATCTTCTTGACGTCGTCGTTGTACTGCTGGCCGCCGGCGATGCCGCCGGCGCCCCAGACGACCTGGCAGTTCTCGCGGGTGATGATTGCCTTCACGCCCTGGAGCGCGCGAGCTTTCGAAGCGTCGATGGATCGAATGCGCGCGTGGGGATGCGGGCTCCGCAGCACCCGGGCGTACAGCATTCCAGGCAGCTGGACGTCGTTCGTGTATTTCGCGCGTCCGGTGACGCGCTCGATGGCGTCGATGCGTGGCGTCGCGCGCCCGACGGTCGCCAGTGGCGCGATCGAAGGTGAGCGGGGATCCTGCACGCTCATTGTTCGCCTCCCCCGCTGCCAGTCGCGGCGCCCGCGGCCACGACCGCCTCGACATATCGGTTGTAGTTGCCGCACCGGCACAGGTTGCCGCTGAGTGCGGCCTTCACGTCCGACGCCGCGGGGTGCGGCAATCTCTTTAGCAGCGCAGTCGCGCTCATGATCTGACCCGACGTGCAGAACCCGCACTGCGGCCCGTCGTGCGCGACGAAAGCCTGCTGCAGCGGGCTCAGCGTGTTGCCCGACGAGAGCCCCTCAACCGTTGTGATCCGCCGGCCGTCCATCCAGACCGCGAGCTGGCTGCACGCGTACACCGGCGTGTCGTCAACGAGCACGGTGCAGGCGCCGCACTCGCCGCGATCGCAGCCGATCTTGGTGCCGGTGAGCCCGAGCCGGTCGCGCAGCACTTCGACGAGCGTCCAGCGGTCCTCGACATCGAGCCGTTGGGCGACGCCGTTGACTGTGAGCGCGATAGTGGAGTGCGGGACTCCGGGGTCCACCGCAATCGCCGGCGGCGGCGCGGCCTCCGGGGCCTCGATGGCGCTCGCGGCGACGGCCGCGACGACGGTGCCGCTACCGACGAGGAACCCGCGCCGTGAAATATCGGGATTCGTAGACTCGTCGCCACTCATGGCTCAGCTCCTTGCCCGATCGAGGTCCGGCGATCCAGCCCTCGGCGGATTCTACGCGCCTGCGGCCGCCGGCAGCCACTCATCTGATCGCGCCGGCCCTGCCATCGATCATCCAGATGTTCCCTGTCGTCTCAGTGAGGGTGGCGAATAGATACCCGGCTTGCTCGTCGTGCGTGACGAACGCCCGGACGACGCCGGCGAGTCGTGGGTCATGAAAGTGCTGAACCGGGCGCGACGGACCGGACGGGTGCATAGTCGGGCTGAGCGGCTGCAGCCACGCGCACATAGAACCGTCGCGAATCGAAAAGTAGTAAATGCTACGCCCGTCGCGGGACCAGCGCGGCTGCACTCCGAAGTCCGTGATGACCGGAACCCACTGCTCAACCGGGACGGGGGTTGGTGCAGTCGCTGATACGACGTACACCTGCCTCAGCGATGGCGAATTGGTGGTGTGGAACGCCACCCAGTGACCATCGGGCGAAAACCGAGGCTGGGTTAGGCGCCACGTCGGATGTGAGGTGAGTAGCAGCCCGCGACCGGTTGTCGTGTCGTAAACGACGAGTCGGGACTGCTCCCCTTCGCCGACCACCAGTCGTCTGCCGTCGTCGCTCCAGCCGACGTCCTCACACGCGTCACATAGCGGAGTCGTTACGCCGTCTCGAATACGTATCAGGTCGATGCCACTCGCGCCTGGGCGGGTGACCGCTGCAACGGAGGCGGTCGGGTCGATACGGAACTGACCGGTCATCGCGATTTCGCGCTCGGCTCCTGTCGCGAGGTCCCGCACGACGCCAACTTCTCCCTCGTGGCGTGAGGAGACGTATGCGACGGCAAGACCGTCACTCGAGACGTTCATAAGTCGATCGCGCGAGGGAGCGTGAGTGAGTCTTTCCAGTGGACCGCTCGCGGTGCCTGTCAGCGGGTCGAGCGCGACGCGCCAGACATCGACGTTCTGGACGAGGCTTGCAAAAGCCAGGCTACGTGACGCGCTAATTGTCGGACTCAGCTCGACAGCGGTACCAAATGTCAACCGCTTCGGCTCGCCTTGAGCGATACCGGTCTCGGGATCGACCATGAGCCGCCACACGTTCGAACGATCCTGGCTCCCGCCGGCCAGGACCACTGAGCCCTCACGATCCCATCCGGTGGGAACGGGAAGACCGTTGAAACCACCCCGATGGAGCACGGCAAATGCGCCGCTCCGGACGGCTGTTCCATTCGCGCCGATCACGTACCAGTCAAAAGAGCCGATGTCGGCATCGCGGCGACCGAGAAAGAGAACGGCCCGCCCGTCCGGCGACCACAAGCCGAAACGCGCGCTTGCGAAATCCGGGGCGATTTCGCGGGACCTGCCGCCTTCGAACGGCACCGTATACAGCGCCCCGCCGGCAAACGGCGTGTCCTCCGCGACGCTCCAAATCGGCATACCAGTCCAGTAGAGGACCTGGCGCCCATCCGGTGAGAAACGGGGGGCGTGCGCGCGCGACGCAACCGCGATCTCTCGGCTTTCTCCGCCGGTAACACGGACGACGAAAATGCCGCCGGTTTCCCGCGTCGCATAGGCGATCCACACGCCGTCTGGCGAGAACGAGGGCTCGACCTCGTCGCCGGGTCCGACCGTAATCCGGCGGGCTTGACCACCGGCGATCGGCTGCACCCAGATGTCGAGGCCGCTCCCCCCTTCCCGGTCCGATGCGTACGCCAAGAGGGATCCGTCCGAGGTCAGCGCGGGATCGATGTTGACACCGTCCGTGGAGGTCAGGCGTGTCAACGTCGGACTGCTCCCGTCAGTCCCCGAGACAGTCGAACTGCCCAGCCGTCGGCCTCCGACGACTGCGAGGGCAAGGAGCACCGCACTCGCAGCCCAAAGCCAGCGCCAATTGGAGAGCCCTAGGCTCAACGGTAGCTTGGACGAGACAAGCGCCGACCGCGGTATCAGGGAGGACACCGGCGCCACCAGTCGATACCCGCGGCGGGGAAGGGTTTCGATGAAGCGAGGTGCGGCTGCCGAGTCGCCGAGCGCTTCGCGCAGCCGCTTCACCGCCGCGTTCAGGCCGTGCTCGAAATCGACGAACGTGTCGTCGGGCCAGAGGGCGTGGCGCAATTCATCGCGGCCGACCAGGTCACCGCGCGCCTGCACGAGCAGTGAGAGGAGCCGGTAGATCTGCTCGGGCAGCACCGTGCGGATGCCATCCTTCCAGAGCTCCCCTGTCCGCTGGTCGAACTCGAAGTCGCCGATGCGGACGCGACCGCGGTCGCGAGCTACCTCGGCCATGTCGGGATTCAGGCCGCATTATCACCCGCTTTTCACCTCCATTTCATCCGCGGGTCATTGAGCGCCGTGAGCCGGTCGCATAGAGATCGTCACGGCTGGCCGCTGCAGTACAGGCGGCTGCACTCTAGGAGGAAACCCATGTCCAGGACGCTGACGGTCACTGCCATCGCCGCGGCAATCGGGTTACTGGCCGCGACGTCGTGTTCCACTGTTGAAACGCCGGCCAGTCCGACCAGTCTCAGCGCCGTTCCCGCCGCGGCCGGGCAGACGCAAATGGCGTCGGACCATACCATTCACGTCAACGGCAAGCCTGAAGACAAGGGATACATCGATGGCTGGTTCGACGGGGCCGACGTCAACCTCTACTACACGAAGGCATACTATTGCGCTGAGCCGCCCGCAAGCGGCGCGCCTTCGGATTGTGAAATCGGCGCACCGGCAGAAACGCCTCCGCGCCCCGGTCCGATCCCGACGATCTATGCCCTGGCCGCGGTCGGCTTCACCCCCGACCCTTCGACCGTGGCGTGTCTGCGTGGCTCGCCATGCCTCGATCACCCGGCAATGATCGACCTGTCGCGCATCGGCGGCCCTGCCTCAGCCGTGCCGCTGTCACACAGCCATGTTCTCGACGCGCATCACGCGGGCTGGTTCAACACGGTCAACATCAGGGTGTTGTCGCTGGCGGCCTGGAACGAGATCGCCGCGGCCAAGACGCTGGCGAAGGTGCGGGAACTGCAGGGCGACCCGCACACGGGGCGCCCAGGCGTGATCAGCGCCGACACGCCGACGAACATCTACTTCTTCATCGCCTCGTGGCGCGAACACAGGAACTAGGGAACCTGCGAAAGGTCCTTCTGCCTCCTGCCTTCTGCCTTTTGCCTTTTGCCTTTGCTGTCTGCTTCAGCGCCCGCTCTTGTCCCAGAACGCGCCGACGATGGCGTCACGCACCTCGTCATCGACGGCTCTCGTCGTCCGCCGCGAGTCGCGCGCGGACGTCACGTCGGTGTTGAATGAGACAACGTAGCCCGAGCGCGAGGGCCGGTGGATATAGAGGTGCGAGATGAACCCGTTCTGGTCCCCGCTGTGCCCCACCAGGTCGACACCGCCGTGGCGCTCGATGAAACACGACAGCCCGGCCTGCACGTCCTCTCCGCTGCCGCCCTCGCCGTCGGCGGCGCGAACCTGGGGCGTCGCCATTTCGAGGAGCGACGACCGCTTGAGGATCGTGTCGTTGCCGTCGATCAGGAAGGCCAGGTACTTCGCCATGTCGCCCAGCGGCGCGTTCAGGCCGCCGTTCGACACCGTGATGCCGGTGTCGAAGTCGAACGGCTGCTCGCGAACGCCCTCATCGGTGACGCGATAACTGTGCGAGCGGTGCGCCACCAGGTAGGCCGGCGCGCGGTCGAAGAACGTGCGCGACATGCCGAGCGGCATCAGGATGTTCTTGGCGATGTAGACTTCGTAGTCGTCGCCCGAGAACAGCTCGATGATCCGGCCGAGGAAGATGACGCCGGGATTCGAGTAGCTGTACTTCGTGCCCGGGCGGAACTGCAGCTCGGTGTACGGCATCATCGCCACGAGCTGCGCCCACCGTGTCGGCTCGAACGGGTGCCACGGCTGGTCGCCGCCCCAGGGCCAGGTGCCGGCGCGAAAGCCGCCGCTATGTGACATCAGGTGCCGGATCGTCACCTGAGAGATGTCGCCGAAGGGGTTGTGGACCTCGCGCAGTTCCGGGACGTACTTCACGACCGGGTCGTCGAGCGAGAAGAAGCCGCGATCCCGGAGCTGCATGATGGCGACGCCGGTGAAGGTCTTGGTGATCGAGGCCCAGTGGAAGATGGTGTCGCGATCCACCAGCCGGCCGGTCGCCTGATCCTGGAGGCCGGCCATCGCCTCATGGGCCATCGCGCCGTCCTTCACGAAGAGCAGGCTCGCGCCGATGATGCCGGCCTGCTGCACACTGTTGCTGAAGCGGGCCGCAACCTGCGCCCAGCCACCCGCCGGTTGAGCAGCATTGATACTCACCGTGGCGACGACGGCCGCGGCGATGATCTGCGGAGCGAGGATATGCCGGTGTTTCATGATTTGTTTTTCGGCATTGTCGCGGCGACCGGTCCGAGGATCAAGTGCGGTCTGCGCCGCGAGAGCCGCGCCGTCCGAGATACCGATAGACCGGTGCGCCGGTCGCGGCCAGCGCGACCCCGACCAGCGTGTCGAAGGGACGGTAGACGATGGCGCTGATCAGGAAACCCGCCATCACCACGATGTAGACGAGCGGCGTCACCGGGTATCCCGGCGTGCGATACCCGGCAGGCTGTCCGCCCTCGCGCCGCAGCCGGAATATCGCCGCGACCATCAGGATGTTCGCGGCCTGCAGCGGCACCACGAAGAAGTTGACGAGCCGCGAGAACGATCCGAAGAACGCCAGCGCCGCAAGCGAAGCGATCGCGGTGAAGGCAATCGCGCCAGTTGGCACCGCGGCTCCTGCCGACACGGTGCCGAGCAGCGAAAAGAAGCGGCGCGGCAGCCCCCGTGAGTCGTCTGCGTAGGTAGCAGCCAGCGTGTAATACAACCGCGGCAGGGTCATCACCAGGCCGCCGAGCGCACCGAAGATCGAGATCGTCATCAGGAGCGAGAGCAGCGGGCCGCCGCGCGGACCAAAGGCGGACGTCGCCACCGTGGATGCGACCGCGGTTGGCGCCTCGCGCATGGTCTCGAGCGGGACGACGCGGAGATACGCGGCGTTGACGGCAAGGTACAGCAGCGTGAGAGCGGCCACACCCACTCCCAGGCCAAGCGGGAAGTCACGAGCCGGGCGCCGGACTTCGCCGGCGACGTGGGACACGTCGATCCAGCCGTCGTAGGTGAAGAGCACCGCGGCAATGCCGAGGCCGGTGAATCTCACGAAGCCGGGCAGGCCCTCGCCACCCGCGAGCGCTGGCACGAGCGGTGCCGGCGGATTGGCCGGGGCGGCGAGCAGGAGGCCTCCGATCACCAGGCCAGCAACGCCAGCCACCTTCGCGGTCGTAAGCACGATCTGGGTGCGGCCGCCCCACTGCACGCCAGCCAGGTTGACCAGCGCGAAGAAGACGATGGCCGCCGCTCCCCAGGCCACTGGCCCGAAGCTTCCCGTGCCGCGATGCAGGAACTCGCCAAGCGCGATCGCGATCGAGGCGATCGCGCCGGGACCGCTCACCCACAGCTCGAGCCAGACCAGCAGGAAACCCCAGAACGGCCCGAAGCCGCGCGTGATCACGTGATAGCTCGCGCCCGCTTCCGGCACCCAGGCGCAGAGCTCGGCCAGCGTCAATGCGCCGCATAGCGTGATGAGGCCCGACACCGCCCAGATGAAGTGCACCTGCCACGCGTGATCCGCGACGGCAGCCAGTTCGCCCGGCGTGAAGAACACGCCGGAACCGAGCATGTTGCCGACGACGATTGCCGCGACAGCGCCTAGTCCCAGATGCCGCTTGAGCGGCGAGCCCGTCGTCATGCCGAGGCAATGGCCCGCGTCAGGGCTTCGACCTTCCCGCGGACGACGCGATCCGTGGCGGTGCGGCCGCTCCGCATCGAGGTGCCGACGATGAAACCGTCGGCGTGGGCGACGAGATTGGCGGCGTTGTCGGGACCGAGCCCGCTGCCGATCAGCACGGGCAGGCCGCCGGCGCGCGCGTCCTTCAGGTCCGTGACGTCGGGCCCGACGCCGGTTTCGGTGCCGGTGACGATCACCGCATCGGCGCCGGCGGAGGCGGCTTCGCGCGCCGACTGGGCGATCGGTTTCGGCCCGTCGGCCATCGAGCTGTACTTCACCTGCAGGTCGGCGTAGATATGGACGTGCTCGGCCCGGATACGGCGGCGAAACTCGAGAATCGACGTTGGCTGGGGCTCGATGATGCCCAGCTTGCTGCGCACGCGATCCACGAAGAAGTCGAGCCGGATGAACCGCGCACCGGCCATCGCCGCCACGGCGAGTGAGGCGCGCCAGTCGTTGAGCAGCACCTCGACGCCGACGGGAACGCGCGCGTGCTGCACCACCTCGCTCGTCACCCGCGTCATCGCGGCCACGATCTCGGCGCCGCCAACGAGGGTGTGCGGCTGATCGAAATCGTTCTCGACGAGCACGCCGCTCACCCCACCGCCTTCGAGCGCCGCGAGATCCGCCAGGGCGGCCTCGACCAGCGCGCCGATCGAGGTGAAGGCCGGATAACCAGGGAGCGGCGGCAGCGCGATCATTCCAATCAGCGGACGCGGCGTGGGGAAGAGCTCGTGAAAGCGGGTCACAGCCGGCCCGCCGTGGGAATCGCGCCGAGATAGCGAACGACTTCCGCCGCTCGCTGCGCCCCGGCCCGAAGCGCGTTCTGAATCGGCGCGCCAGCAGTCCACGCAACAGTGAACGCTGCCTGGAACGCATCGCCGCAGCCGGTGGTGTCGACCTGCTCATGGGCGGGCACCGGCACCGCCGGTTCGAACAGGCGGCGGCCAGCAGCCAGGGCGCTGCAGCCACGCGCGCCGTGGGTGACGACGATGAGCGCGCGAGCGTGAAGGGA
Organism: Vicinamibacterales bacterium; assembly: GCA_035495795.1. Taxonomy (GTDB): domain Bacteria; phylum Acidobacteriota; class Vicinamibacteria; order Vicinamibacterales; family UBA2999; genus VFZN01. Next base: position 10,327 of record DATJFF010000024.1, on the reverse strand, counting down.
GCGGCTCGCGAGGCGCTCCACCGCGCTTTCGCCGCTGCTGATGAAGGCAAGGTCGGCCACGTCGAGCACGGCGTCGATGCCGGCGAGGTCGGGACCGAGATCCTCGCCGTCCAGCAGATCGACCACGCGTCTGGCGCCTGGTCTGGCGGCCTCCATCGCGGGGCGGAACAGGTGCGCGACCTGGCGGAAGTACGGAGCCGCCACGACGTCGTGCTCGCCAATGAACGCGAGATCGCCGCGATCGAGCGCGAACGCCGAAAGCACGCCCGGATTGTAGCCGCCCGGCGGAAACCGGCGCTCGCCATCCGTATCGAGCTCAATCAGTTGCGACGCGGTCGCTCCCTCGCGGGTGTGGACGCGGCTCGAGTCCACGCCGGAGCGGGCGAGCGCCGAGCGTACGGCGGAGCCCCATCCGTCCGTGCCCGCGCAGGTGACGAGCGCGACGTTCGGCGCGCCGCACCCGCGGGCGTGCACGGCGAAGTTGAGCGAGATGCCGCCGACCCGCTCGACTCCGAGCGCAGCGTAACGGTCGCGCGTGCACTCACCGACCGCGACGATGCTCATGGGAAGGAGCTTATAGCTTGCTTCTCACCTCTCACTTCTCACTTCTCGCTTCATCGAGGAGGCGCCCGATCGCGCCGACACTCCAATCGTCTTCCGGCAGCGTGCGGCGCCTGAGCGGTATCAACTCGGGAGCGAGCGATCGAATTCGCAGCCCTTCCTCCAGCAGCGGCTCCGCCTCGCGCGGCCGGTGTCGGGCCAGTTGTACAGCCGCAAGGTTGACGCTGTAGATCGCGACCAGCTGATGGTCGGCGCCGAGCGCGGGGCGCGCGATCTCCAGGGCCTGAGCGAGCGCCTCGGCTGCGTCGTCGTACCTGCCCTGGGCGACCCGGACGTGCGCGAGGCTGTTGAGACCGATCGCGACGTTCGGATGGTTCGGGCCGAGCGCCTGGCGGTGGATGTCGAGTCCCTGGAGGAACAGCGCTTCCGCCGCGGCGTAGTCGTGGCGCGCGACGGCGATGAGTCCGAGGTCGTGCAGCGTGCTGCCGGTGTTGGGGTGACGTTCGCCGCGTGTCTTGCGGTTGATGTCGAGCCCCTGCCGGAGCAGCGCCTCGGCGCCGTCGAGGTCGCCGCGGAGGCGCAGATCGGACGCCAGGTCGCTCAGGCTCACCGCCGTCTCGCGGTCTCCTTCGCCGAGCACGCGACGCCGAATCTCGAGCGCCTCGCGCTTGAGCGGCTCGGCGCGTTCGTTCAGCCCGCGGTCCTGATAGAACCGCCCGAGCTCCACCATCGTCACGGCGACATCGGCGTGATCGGTGCCGAGGAGATTTCGGCGAATGTCGAGCGCCCGCTGCAGGCTTCGTTCTGCGGCCGCGTAGTCGCCGCGATCGGTCAACACCGCGCCCAGCTCGTTCAGGATCTGCGCCTGGCGCAGATGCTCCGGCCCGAACGCCGTGTCGGCGTTGACCAGCGCGCGCTCGAGCAGCCGCTGGGCCTTGTCGTAGACCCCGAACTGCCGGTACAGCCGTCCAAGGACCGCGAAGATTTCAGACGCGGCCTCCGGCTCGTCGGCCAGCGCCTGCTCCGCCTGGTCGACCCCGCGGTCGAGGAGCCCGCGGACGGTCAGCCCTTCGCGAGTCGCGCGGTTCGCGATCGGGTCGGCGCTGGTCAGCAGGCCCGTGAGCACTTCGCTCACCCTGGTCGCCCGCGCCGCTTCGCGCTGGGCGCGATCGCGCTCGGCGGCGAGCCGCATCGTGTAGAAGCCGATCACCACCCCGAGCAGGAGGACCACAGCCGCGGTCGCGGCGATCGCGCTGACGTGACGGCGAACGAACTTCGCAGCCCGATAGCGCAACGTATCGGGACGAGCCGCAATAGGCTCGCGCCGAAGGTAGCGGCGCAGGTCTTCCGCCAGCGCCGTCACCGACCCGTATCGCTCGGCGGGGTTCTTCTTCAGCGCCTTCGCGACAATCGTGTCGAGATCGCCGCGCAGCTCGCGCCGCAGCCGGGCCGGGGTGGTCCCGAAAGGCTCGACGGGCTGCGCCGGCCCCGCTGGGGCCGCCGGCGCGGTGGCGACCACGTCGGACATTCGCCGCGGCTCCTCTTCGAGGATCGCCCGGACCAGCGAGGCCGGCGAATCAAGCGACGCCGCGAAGGGATGTTCCCCGGTGAGAAGGACGTGCAGCACCAGCCCAAGCGCGTAGATATCGGTCGCCGTCGTCACCTGACCGTGCGAGAGTTGCTCGGGCGCCGCAAACTCCGGGGTCAGCGCCGCGCCCGCCTCCCGCGTGAGGGAACTGGTGCCGGCGGCGCCGCCGGTCTCACCTTCCAGCAGCTTGGCGATGCCGAAGTCGAGCAGCTTCACCTGCCCGTCGCCCCTGACGAGCACATTCGTCGGCTTGATGTCGCGATGGACGATCAGGTTGGCGTGCGCGTGGGCGACGGCCTCGAGGACCTGGAGGAACAGGCGGATGCGCGATCGGATCGGAAGCGCGTGCTGGTTGCAGTAGCGGTCGATGTGCTCGCCTTCGACGAACTCCAGCACCAGGTACGGCTGCCCCGTATCGGTCACCCCCGCGTCGATCAGGTGGGCGATGTTGGGGTGCGTGACCTTGGCGAGGATGTGTCCCTCGCGCCGGAACCGCCCCTCGATGGCGCGGCCCATCAGCGCGATGTTGAGCAGCTTCACCGCGGCCCGGCCCTCGAAGCGCCCGTCGCATCGTTCAGCGAGCCAGACACTGCCCATTCCGCCCTGACCGATCAACGACACCAAACGGTAGGCGCCGACAATCAGCCCGGCCAGTGCTTCGGCTGGCGCCGGACGGAGATCGTTGGGAACGCCCTTCTCGAGGAACCCCGCGTCCTTCGCCGCCTCGTGGTCATTCAGCAGCGACCGCAGGTCGGCAGCCAGCACCGCGTCTCGCTTGGCAAGGGCCTCGAGCCAGGCCGCCCGATCTTCGCCATCGAGATCCAGCGCCTCGTCCAGGTACGGGCTCAGCGCGCGCCAGCGATCGGGGGTTACGGATGACATCGGACCTGAGCGCGCCGATCATACGGCATGAGAGCCGGACGCCGAGCGCGCACCACCTCGGCTGGACGCGAGAAGAGCGTAGCGAGAGACGTCCGCCGTTCCACTCTCAGCGTTTCCCTTTCAATCCGTCGATCAGACCGCGAATCGCCTCGGGACTCCAGTCGTCTTCCGGCAGCGTGCGACGGCGGCTCGGAACAACTCCGGGTGCCAGCCGACGGATTTGCAGCGCTTCCCGGAGCAGCGGTTCGGCCGTTGCCGGCTTGTCGCGGGCCAGCTGCACAACCGCGAGATTGACCATGTAAATCGCCGCCAGCTGGTGCCCGTCGCCGAGCGCCGCGCGCGCGATGGCTAGTGCCTGCTGCATCGCGGACTCGGCCTCGGCGTATCGTTCTTGCGCCAGCCAGACGTGCGCGAGGCTGTTGAGCCCGGCCGCGACGAGCGGGTGAGCCTCGCCGAGAGCCTCGCGGTGGATATCGAGGCCATTCTGCAGCAACGCCTCGGCCGTTCCGTAGTCGTGGCGCGCGACTGCAATCAGGCCGAGATCGTGCAAGGCAATCCCGGTGTTCGCGTGGCGCTCGCCCCTCGACTTGCGGTTGACCTCGAGGCACTGGCGCAACAGCGCGTCGGCGCCATCGATATCGCCGTTCAGGCGCAAGACCGACCCGAGATCGTCGAGGCTGACAGCGGTCACCCAGTCGTCCTCGCCGGCGACGCGCCGCCTGATCGCCAGAGCCTCGCGCTGCAGTTGCTCGGCGCGATCGTTGAGCGCCCGGTCCTGGTAGAGGCGCCCGAGCTGGACCATGGTCGAGGCCACGTCCGCGTTCTCGGTGCCGAGCAGACGCCGTCGCATCTCGAGCGACCGTTCGACGTTGCGAGCGGCCGCCTCGTAGTCGCCTTTCTCCGTCAGCAGCGCCCCGAGCTCGACGAGGGTCTGCGCGATCCGCACGTGCTCGGGCCCGAGAGACTGCTCGCCGCTCGCGAGAGCCTGCTCGAGCAGCCGCTGCGCTTGATCGTAGGCACCAAACCGGCGGTAAACGCCGCCGAGCACCGTCAGAATATCGGCCTGCGCCTCAGGTTCGCCCTCCAGTTGTTGCTGCACTCGACCGACGCCGGCGTCGAGGAGGCCGCGCACGGTCAGGCCAGCGTAGGATGCGCGGTTGGAGATCGGGTCGGCGCTCATGAGCAGGCCGGTCAGCGCGTCACTCACCTTCGAGGCCCTGGCTGCCTGGCGCTGGGCGCGGTCACGCTCGATCGCCAGCCGTGTGGTGTAGAAGCCGACCACCGCGGCGAGCAGCACGACCACCGCCGCGGCCGCACCGATGCCGCGTGAATGCCGCTGCACAAACTTCGCGACGCGGTAGGACAACGAGTCGGGCCGTGCGCCGATCGGTTCGCCGCGCAGGTAACGGCGGAGGTCGTCGGCGAGGGCGCTCACCGACGCGTAGCGCTCCGTCGGATTCTTCTTCAGCGTTGCCGCCACAATCGTGTCAAGGTCCCCGCGCAGCACCCGACGCAATCGCGCCGGTGTCGTGCCACAGCGTTCGGCGTGCACCGCCTGCGCAGCAAGGTCCCCCGGCGGCCCGAACACCATGTCGGACATCCGCGGCGGCTCGTTTTCGACGATCGCGCGAATCAGCGCCGCCGGCGATCCGAGTGCGGCCGCCGCGGGATGGCGTCCGGCCAACAGGATGTGCAGTACGACACCCAGCGCGTGCACATCGGTTGCCGTCGTCACCTGGCCGTGCAGCAGTTGCTCCGGGGCGGCGAACTCCGGCGTCAGCGCCGCGCCGGCCTCGCGCGTGAGCGCGCTGGTGCCGGCTGCCTCGCCGGATTCACCCTCCAGCAGCTTGGCGATGCCGAAATCGAGCAGCTTCACCTGCCCGTCGCCGCCGACCAGCACGTTCGGCGGCTTGATGTCGCGATGGACGATGAGGTTGGCGTGCGCGTGCGAGACGGCGTCGAGCACCTGTAGGAACAGGCGGATGCGGGCCCGAAGCGGCAGCGCGTGCTCGGCGCAGTAGCGATCGATGTGCTGCCCCTCGACATGCTCGAGCACGAGGTAGGGCTGGCCGGTCTCAGTCACGCCGGCATCGATCAGGTGCGCGATGTGCGGATGGGTGACGCGCGCCAGGATGTGGCCCTCGCGGCGGAAGCGCCCTTCCACCGCGCGCCCCATCAGCGCGATGTTGAGCAGCTTCACCGCGGCCTTGCCCTCGAACCGGCCGTCGCATCGTTCCGCGAGCCAGACGGTTCCCATTCCGCCCTGGCCGATGAGCGACACCAGCCGGTAGGCGCCAACGACCTGGCCAACCAGCGACGAGGCTCGACCAGAGTGGAGCGGTGTCGTGACCGCGCCGGCGAGGAACCTTTGCTCGTCAGCCGCGGCGTGCTCTTCGAGCAGCGCCTGGAGGTCGGCGGCGAGGTGGGCGTCGCGCGCGGACAGTGAGTCCAGCCACGACGCGCGGGCGTCGGGCGGAATATCGAGCGCTTCGTCCAGGTACGGACTCAGCTCGCGCCAGCGGGCGGGATCGACGGGAGGCATGGCCGCCGGACGGGCCAATCATAAGGCAGCAGCGCCTCGACCCGCTCGAAGTCGGGTCGAGGCGTTGCTGCGTTCCCAGCGCTACTGGCGGTTGTATCGGATGCCAGCTTCCTGTGCTTTCTCGATCGCCACCACCATTGCCGGCACGACGGTCACGCCGGGCAGGATGTTGGCGCGGAGCTCCTTCTCGATATCGGCTGCCTTGCCGACCCCGCGCGCTTCGAGCTCCAGGCACCAGAGCCCGAGCGCGTTGTTGCAGAGGATGAACTTCGTTCCCATCTTCTGCAGGCTCTCGATGCCGAGCGCCGGCATGGCGCCGGCGAGCGCCGGAATCGGGGGCGCGTCGATCGCCTTCAGCAGCAGGTGCAGGTCGGCCGGCGTGGGCCGGTTGAAGACGTTGCGCGTGTAGGGCTTCCCGTCCGCGTCCTTCAATCCGGTGTAGACGCCGAGGTTGTATTTGGCCCAGATCGTGTCGTTGAAGGCCATCGGGATGCTGGCCTGATTGCCCGCGCTGTACAGCGTGCCGACGGTCCCCACCTCGCTCGCGTCCACCTTGTAGGCGGCGGCGTAGGTGTTGATGTAGTTCAGGATGTGCAGCAGCGGCATGGCGTTGTTGTGCCGCGGGAAGTCGAACAGGCACTTGTGGGCGCCCTTCACTTCCGCGATCCAGGCGTCCGGCGACGACGAGGCCGCGGCGGCGGCCGGGCGCAGGGAAGAGATGACGCCGACGGCTGCGGCGGTGCCGGCGATCTGGCCGATAAAGCGGCGACGAGGGGTGGTCGATTGCGCGTTCACGAGCAGGCTCCTTCGGGAATGTTCGGTTTCCGACATCCGTGCGTGGGATTGCCCACGTCTGGGATATCGAAATCGGCCCCGAGAAGCCGCCACCGCTAGTGCGGCTCGGTCGTGGACGGGCGGGTGGCCCGGCGCCACAGATACAGCGCGAACAGCGAGAAGCCAGCCAGCGACACAATCTGGGACATCGCTTCGACGTCGAAGAATGGCGTCCTCACGAGGTCCTCGCGGTACCAGCTGAAAAGGCGGAGCGCCGCACCGAGCACGCCGCCCAGGGCTCCCCCGGCCATGAAGCCTGACGCGACGATGATCCCGCGCTCGCGCATCAGGCGACCGCTGTCGCCAGAGCGCTCCGATCGGGCGATCACCGCCCAGGACAGCACGCCGCCGACCAGCGCCGGCAGGTTCAGCTCGAGCGGCAGGTACATCCCGAGCGCGAACACGAGGGCCGGAGCGCGCAGCATCTCCATCACCACCGCGATCATCGCGCCCGTCGCGAACAGCAGCCAGGCCACCGGCTGCCGGCTCATGAACCCCTGCACCAGCGCCTGCATGATCGACGCCTGGGGCGCGGCGAGCACAGCGCGCGTGTCGCCAGGAGCCGCTTCGCCGAACTGGAACGCGCGGGCGAGCATCACGATCGTCAGCCCGACTGCCGCCGCCGACGCGATTACGCCGAGGAACTTGACGCGCTGCTGCGCGGCCGGCGTCGAGCCCAGCCAGTAGCCAGTCTTCAGGTCGGTGATGAACTGTCCCGACACCGACAGCGCAGTGCAGACCATGCCGGCAATCGCCATCACGAAGAACATCCCCGATTGCCCGCTCACGCCGAACCGCAGCAGCACCACCGACGAGATGATCACCGTGAGCATGGTCATGCCCGAGACCGGGTTCCGCGCGATCGTCGCGATTGCGGTGGCGGCCACGGAGGTGAAGAAGAACGAGAAGACCAGCGTCAGGACCAGGGCGACGAGGATGGCGGTCGGCGAGCCGAGGAGGCTGCCGAAGAATGCAGCGACGGCGAGCGTGCCGGCGATCACGCCGAGCAGCTGGGCCTGGACCGGCACGTCGCGGTCGGTCCGCTCTCCGGTCGCCTCGCCGTGGCGGAAGGCGCGGGCCGCGATCCCGAATGAGGCGGCGACGATCCGGAGCGACTTGATGATGCCGAAAATTCCGGCCGTGGCGATGGCGCCGACGCCGATGAAGCGGACGTAGTTCCGGAAGATCTGCGCCGCAGTCATGCCGCTGATCGGCGAGGTGCCGGGATAGACGGCGTCGGGCAGGTGCTGGCCGATCATCCAGACCAGGGGGACCAGCACCAGGTTGGAGAGCACGCCGCCGGAGACCAGGACCATCGACGAGCGCAGCCCCATCACGTAGCCAAGCCCGAGGATGAACGCGACGGCGTCGAACGCCACGACCATGCGCGCCTGATCGGCCAGCGCCCGGACCGCGGGCACGAATTGCAGATTCACGTACTCGCGCCAGACCTGGAAAGTCGTGACGAAGAAGTCGTAGACGCCGGCGATTGCTGTCGCCTGCAGCAGCAGGCGCGCCTGCGAGCCGCCGCGCTCGCCGGTGACGAGCACCTCGGTGATCGCGGTCGCTTCGGGGAACGGGAATTCGCCGTGCGTGTCGCGCACGAAGTAGCGGCGCAGCGGAATCATGAACAGCACGCCGAGGCATCCGCCCGCCAGGCAGATGAAGATGGTCTGCGCCGGGTTGGGGTCGAGCTTGAGCGCGTAGAGCGCCGGCAGCGTGAAGATGGCTCCGGCGACGACGCCGCCGGCGGTGCCGCCAATGCCGGTCAGGATGATGTTCTCGAGCAGCGTCGATCGCCGCCGGTAGGCCCGCGCCAGTCCGATCGCCAGGATCGAGATCGGGATCCCGGCCTCCATCACCTGCCCGACCTTCAGGCCCGAGTAGGCCGAGGCCACCGTGAAGATCACGCACAGCAGCACGCCCCAGCCCACCGAGCGCACCGTCACTTCCGGCGCTGGGTCGGCGGCGGGGACAATCGGCCTGTACGACTCGCCGGCGGCAAGCGGCGTATAGGCATTGTCCGGAAGGCGCACGGCGTCGGCAACGGGCGCGGCGATCGGGGGCGATTCAAGCGCGGACTGTGACATGCGATGTGGTCTCTACGGTTCCTCTTGGATCCGGGGTGCTTCAGGCTGGGTTCGCGGTCGTCTTCAAGAAGCCCAGCAGGGCCTCGTTCAACTCCCTGGCCCAGCCGATTGGAATGGCGTGATCCGCGCCGGGAATGACGACCAGCCGGGCGCCCGCGATTCCTTTGGCTACAGTTTCGGAGTTGGCACGGTTGCCAGGCGTGTCTCGATCTCCGCTCACGACCAGGGTGGCCGCGCGGATCTCGCCAAGGCGGCCGATCGCCGGCGGCATGATCGGGGCGAACGGCGGCGCTGCCATCCGGAATCGCGCGGCGCTGCTGGCCGTTGCGCGCTCGATTGCCTTCATCACTTCCGGCCGCGACCGTGACGCCGACCACAGGCTCAGGGTCAGCCACGCCTGCACGGCGCTGGCTTCGCTCTCTCGAGCGGCCATGAACACCTGCATCGCTTCCTTCTGTTCGTCGGCCGGCAGGGTCGCACCGGTGACACCGGAGTTGACCAGCGTGAGGCTGGCAACACGGGTTGGATGCTCGAGCGCGAAGTCGATGGCGACGCCGCCTCCGAACGAGTGGCCGACCAGGTGCGCGCGCTCGATCTTCAGCGCGTCCATCAGCGCCAGGAGGTCATCGGTCGTCTTGTAGGGCTGCTCGGGCAGCGACGACTCGCCGAACGGGCGGATGTCGTAGAGCACCGCACGATGTGATCCCGCAAGCGCCGGCATCTGCAGATCCCAGGTGTGGCGATCGAGAAACGCGCCGTGCAGGAAAATGACGGCCGGCCCGCGCCCAGCCTCGTCGTAGGCCACAGAGCCGCCTGCGACCGGGACACGGGCCACAGATTGCGCAGATGACACAGATGCCACAGATGCCACAGATGACACCGACACAGATGACACCGAGGCCACAGATGACACCGATGCCACAGAAAGGACGGCGACTACGTGGAACAGATTTCGTTTCATCTGCGCCATCTCTGCGCCATCTGCGTCATCTGTGGCGTCATCTGCGGCGCATCTGTGGCGTCATCTGCGGCCGGCGCCGTGCTCGACCAGGAACGAGGCGACACGTTCGAACTTGAGTGCCCGGGCCGCGTCGAGCGCGGTGCGGCCGTCGGTATCGGCCGCGTTGACGTCCACGCCCAGCTCCACCGCGATTTGGATGGCCTCGAGCATCAGCCCTTCGCGCTCCTGCCGGCCGGGCGGCACCCACGCGGTCCCGCCGCCGATGCCGGCTGCCGCCATCACCGCGTTGGTGACGTGCGAACGCGGCTCGATCGGCTGCTCGGAGTGATAGTTCCCGCGATGGACGACCTGCGCGTCTGCCCCGTAGTCGAAGAGCAGCCGCATCACGTCGGGCTCGCTGAAACGGGCGGCGAGCCAGAACGGGGTGGCGCCGACTAGTTCCGGGGCGAAGTTGTAGTCCTTCGACGAGCGCCGCATCGGCGTCCACGCCTTCAGTGGGGCATTCGGGTCGGCGCCGTAGGCGAGAAGCGCGGTCACCATCCCGGCGTGGCGTCGCATGATCGCGGCGTGAAGCGCGGTGAACCCGGCCTCGGCGGCATTCGGATCGGCGCCACGTTCGAGCAGGAAGTCGAGGAGATCCGCGAACCCGGAGTGCGCGGCCAGCATCGTGGCGCTGACGCCCCAGGCATCGGCGTCGTTCACCTTGGCGCCGGCTGCGACCAGCAGCTTCGCCGACGCCAGGTCGCCGGAGCGCGCCGCAAACAGCAGCGCCGTATCACCGCCGTGCGGGATCATCCTGTTGTAGAGCGGCACGCCGTGCGGCGGCACCGCCATCATCTGGCTCCAGACGTCCGAGCGGCGGTGCACGT
>DATJFF010000023.1:0-3659 GCA_035495795.1 Vicinamibacterales bacterium | reverse complement strand
GTCAAACGGTTACAGGAGACATACGCGCAATACTCGCAGTTCGGGTTGTGGACCGACATGGCGGCACTGTTCGCGGACGACGCCCAGCTCTCGTACGGCAAAGACAACGAGCGAGGTCGCCGGGCGATCCAGAACTACTTCGTCTCCAGCTTCGGCGAGGGGACGCACGGCCTCAAGCCCGGCGCCCTGCACACGCAGTTGGTCCTGCGGCCGCTCATCAACGTCTCGGCCGACGGCGAGACTGCGAAGGGTCGCTGGTGGGAATTCTCGATGACGGGCCAACACGGCGTGAAGGCCGAGTGGGCGGCCGGCATCTTCGAGAACGAGTACGTGCGCGAGCGCGGCGTGTGGAAGATCTCCCGCATGCGCTACAACCCGATGTTCGCAGGCCCGTATGCGACCGGCTGGCGCAACATCGACGAGGACCAGAAGATCGTCCCGTATCACTTCACACCGGACGAGACCGGGATCCCGATCCCCGATCTGCCCGCGTCCGCGACACCTCCCGTGGATCCGAAGATGAATCCCGCGACGGCACTGGCCGCGCTCGAGCAGCGCATCGCGGCGATGAACGACGAGGACAAGGTCCGCAACCTGCAGAACGCGTACGGCTACTACATGGATCGGAAGATGTGGGACGACGTCACGGATCTGTTCACGGCCGATGGCGCGCTCTCGATCGCCAACGTCGGCGTGTACGACGGTCCGAAGAGCATCCGCCGCGCGCTGGAACGCAGCGGCCCGGCCGGGTTGAAACACGGTCAGCTGAACGAGCTCATGCAACTCGATATGGCGGTGGCGATCGAGCCCGGCGGGATGGAAGCGCGGGCACGCGGCGTCGAGCTCGGCATGCTCGGCGAGGCCGACACGGGAACCGCGTTCTACACGCTTGCCATCTTCGAAAATCGGTACGTGAAGCAGAACGACATCTGGCGGATTCGCGAGATGCGGCTCTTTCCGCTGATGAAGACTGATTATGCGCAGGGCTGGGCGAAAAGCCAGGTCGTCGATCCGCCGCCCGCAAAAGAGCAAGCGCCCGACCGCCCGGTGTTGACCTCAGACGTGATGGCGCCCGGCGCGATTCCCGTGTTCTTCGCACCGAACCCGGCCACCGGTAAACCTGTGAGCCTGTTTTCTGGCGTCAAGATCGTTGGTCACGAGCGTCTGCTCTCTGCCCCGGCATCGCGCAAACGTGCGGAGCCGACCGGCGATCTGAACGCGCGCATCACGGAAGCCGAGCGGCGCCTCGCCGTCTCGAAAGCGTGGGATGGCGCTGAGAACATGTCGACGGCGTACGGCGACTACCTCGACGATCTCGACTTCAACGGCCTCGGGAAGCTGTTCGCCCTGAAGGGCCACAAGGAGGTTCCGTTCAGCGGCTTCTATGTCGGGCGCCAGCGCATCATCGATCGCGACGCGACATCGCCACCACCAGGATCACGCCCGCGAACGACGCTGCCCCTTCACTGGCTGACGCAGCCGGTGATCCTCGTTGCCGACGATGGACGGTCCGCGTCAGTCCGCACGCGGCTCTTCCAACCGGCCTCGAGCCGCACGCGCGCCATGGGGTTCGGCGGCGGCATGTATCACAATCAGGTCGTCCTCGAGAACGGCGTGTGGAAGTTCTGGAGCGTCGTGATCGACGAGCACTATTTCTCGTCGCCCACGTACGAGGGCGGCTGGTCGTCGGCCAAGGATCCGGTCACTCCGCGCCGGGCGCCGGTGCCGAACGACAATTATCCGCCCGACATCCCGCTCACCAAGCTCGGTGAGCGCGAGCGGGGGTTCCGCGGCGGAACCGGCGACGAGATTGCCTGGCCCGGCATCCTGCCGATGTGGTTTCACTACAAGAACCCGGTGAGCGGACGCGTCCCCGACAACCACTGGCCGGACTGTGTCCCGTGTAGGGAGTACCCCGAGACCAGCATGAAGAACCACGGCTACCTGCTGCCACCGAACTAGAACTACAACGGGGCGGGTGCTCATCACCGCTTCGATCGTCAACAACCACTCTGAGCGGCGGGCACGACTACTGCTGTACGTGAACGTCGGAATGTCAATCAGGCGCCGTTACGGCCAGTTCTTACAGGCGAATCCCGCTGTATTCCGCGGGCGCCCAGCATGCTTGTTTACCATCCTCATGGTTGGCGGCCTCCTGCTCGGGGACGCCCGACGTTCGGTGGCCGCGCAAGAAATTCCGATACCAGCGCAGGAAACTCCGATACTCGCAGCGGGAACGGTAATAGCCGCGCAGGAAACTGTCGGGTCAGCGCAGGGCGATCAGGTCCCGGCCGTGATTGCTCCGGACTCAGGGCGCGCCTGCGAGGGCTGTCCGCCACGACGTGTCGGCACGTCGCTCCTCCAGACTACCGGCATCAACGTGATCTACGAGATCGCGAACCTGGTGCGCGGCCAGGTCACCGCCCACATCACGCCGAAAACATGGTGGGAGAATATGCAGCAGGGGATGGTGTGGGACCTTGATGACTTCGCGGTCAATCAGATCGGCCACCCCTATCAGGGCAACAATTACTTCAACGCCGGGCGAGCCAACGGCCTCTCGTTCTACGAGTCGGCGGCGGTCACCGCCTTCGGCAGTGCCACCTGGGAGTTCTTCGGCGAGACCAACCACGCCTCGCTGAACGACTTCATCAACACCACCCTCGGCGGCATCACCCTCGGCGAGATGTTCCATCGTACCGGGTGGCTGATTCGCAATACGCAAGCGACCGGCAAGCGGCGCCTCTGGAGCGAAATCGGAGCCATGGCCGTCGATCCGATTACGGGCGCCAACCGCTTCGCCAGCGGCGACGCGTCGCGTGTCACCGACAAGCCGTCGGAATTCGTTCCATCGTCGCTGAGCGGTGTCGCGGCGGCAGGAATGCTCTGGCGCGGGACGCAGGCGAGCGCCTTCACGGCGGCCCCTGACCCGTTTCTCGAGGTGGACGGCTATTACGGCGACACCAACGTCGGGCGCAGCCGTACGCCCTATGACGCCTTCTTCATGCGCTTGCGCTTCGGCGGCGGCAGCGGGTTCAGCGAAGCGCGAGTGAGGGGCCGGCTGTACGGACAGCCGCTCGGTAAGGGCGGGCTCGAGTTCCTCGTACTCCAGACCTACAACTATCAGAACAACGACGCGTACGCGACCGGCTCGCAGGCGATTGACGCGGGACTCGGCGCCACACGAGCGCTCTCACGGAGGACGAACTTCTGGATCCTGGGATGGGGCGGGTTGACAGTGCTCGGCGCTGTCGATTCACTGCCGCTCGGCGTCACCGAGAAACCCGAAGAGGGGGAACCAAGCGCCGGCCAGGGCGTCTCCGAAGGGCCGCGTTTCTACGACTACGGCCCCGGGTCGGATTTCGGCACCCTTGCCCGCCTGACGCGCGACGGCCGCGAATTCCTTCTGTTCAATTACATAGGGCGCCAGATCTACTCTCTCGACGGTGTGCGCGCGAACCACTTCCTGCAGCACACGCGCGTGGATGTGCTCCTTCCGCTGCGTGGAGCACTGGGTCTCGGCGCGTCGGCGGAGTACTTCCACCGCCGCAGCTACTACCAGGACGCCGCCAGCACCATCAGGACGTATCACTATCCGCAGTTGCGCGCGTACCTGACCTGGGGTAATCGATGAAGGCCTTCCACATCTTCGTGGCGAT
>DATJFF010000022.1:0-8130 GCA_035495795.1 Vicinamibacterales bacterium | reverse complement strand
GTAGAGTGACGGGTTCGCCTCGAACGGGCGTCCTACTATGCAGGACCTGACCTCCGGCTCGGTGACGTCGCACCTGCTCAAGACCACCAGCTTCATGCTGGTCAGCATGGTGTTCCAGACCCTCTACTTCCTCGTGGATCTCTACTGGGTCGGCCGGCTCGGGACCGACGCCGTCGCCGCGGTGGCGATTAGCGGGAACCTGATGTTCGTCGTGCTCGCCGCCACCCAGATGCTCGGTGTCGGAGCGACAACGCTGGTCTCGCATGCGGTGGGGAGGAAGGACCGCGAGCGCGCCAACGCAGTCTTCAATCAGGCGCAAGGGCTGTCGATAATCACGGGCCTTGGGTTCTTCATCGTCGCCTTTGCGGGGCGTCGCGGGTTCGCGGGTTTCATGAGCGCCGACGCGGAAACGACCCGGCAGGCGATCGCCTACCTGAACTGGATGGTGCCGGCCATGGCGCTCCAGTTCACGATGGTGGCGATGGGCGCGGCGCTCCGCGGCACCGGCAACTTCAAGCCGGGCATGATCGTCCAGACCGCGACGGTCATCATCAACATGATCCTCGCGCCGATCTTCATCTTCGGCTGGGGCACCGGCTACGCGATGGGCGTCAGCGGCGCGGCCGTCGCCACCTTCGTCGCGATCGTGTTCGGGGTGGTGTGGCTCTGCACCTACTTCGTCGGGCCGCATGCGTTCCTGCGGTTTTCAGGGCAACAGTGGTCGCCCGACTTCCGGGTGTGGGCTGAGATGCTCAAGATCGGGCTGCCGTCCGGCGCGGAGTTTGGAATGACGGCGGTCTACCTGGCGGTCGTTTATTCCGTCATCCGGCCGTTCGGCGCTTCAGCCCAGGCCGGCTTCGGCATCGGCCTGCGGATCATGCAGTCCGGCTTCCTGCCCGTCGTCGCGCTTGGATTCGCGGTCGCACCGGTGGCGGGTCAGAACTTCGGCGCCCGCCGGCCGGATCGGGTTCGCGAAACCTTCCGGGTGGCGGCGGCGCTGGCCGCCGGCGGCATGCTGCTCTTCGCGCTGCTCGCCCACATCGCTCCAGCGGCGCTGATTGGCGTGTTCTCGAATGACCCGGCGGTGATCGCGTTTGGCGACGAGTACCTGCGAATCTCATCGTGGAACTTCGTCGCGTCGGGATTGATCTTCGTCACCGCCTCGATGTTCCAGGCGATGGGCAACACGATGCCCTCGCTCATCACCTCCGGCACCCGAGTCGTCGCGGTCGCCGTCCCGGCGTTCCTGCTGTCGCGCCTGCCGGGATTCGAGATGCGCTGGATCTGGTACATGTCGGTCGCTGCGGTGGCGCTGCAGTTGTGCTTGAACCTGCTGATCCTGCAGCGGGAATTCCGGCTTCGCCTCGCTTTCGCGACCGCTGCATGAACCACGTATAATCCGGGCGCATCCCAGCTGCGGCCGCGTTGACGGCGGACTCGCAGAGCCCGAAGGACCGATTCGATGAAGCTCGGTGTTCCAAGAGAGTGTCGCGCCGGCGAGCGCCGCGTGGCCGCCACACCCGAAAACGTGGTCCGGCTGATCAAGCAAGGGTTCGAAGTCCTGGTCGAGACTCAGGCCGGCGCGCTGGCCTCCTTCGGAGACGATGACTATGCCGCCGCCGGCGCGCGGGTGATCGAGGAGACCCGGGCGCTGTGGGAAGAAGCGGACATCATCCTCAAGGTCCAGCCGCCCGATCAGCACCCGATCCTGAACGTCCACGAAGTCGATCTCCCCCGGGAAGGCACCACGATCATCAGCTTCCTGTGGCCGGGCAAGAACAAGGAGCTGATCGACCGCATGGCGGCACGCAAGCTCACCGTGCTTGCGATGGACCAGGTGCCGCGCATCTCCCGCGCCCAGAAGATGGACGCGCTGTCGTCGATGGCCAACATCGCGGGGTATCGCGCCGTCATCGAGGCGGCCAGCTTCTACGGCCGCTTCTTCACCGGCCAGATGACGGCCGCGGGCAAGGTCCCGGCGGCCAAGGTCCTCGTGATCGGCGCGGGGGTCGCGGGGCTCGCGGCGATCGGCGCGGCCCGCGGCCTTGGCGCGATCGTTCGCGCCTTCGACACGCGGCCGGCGGTCAAGGAACAGGTCAAGAGCCTGGGCGCGGAGTTCATCGAGCTCAACGTCCAGGAAGACGGTGAAGGCGCGGGCGGATATGCGAAAGAGATGAGCCCTGCGTTCATCGCCGCCGAGATGGCGATGTTCGCCGCGCAGTCGAAAGACGTGGACATCATCATCACCACCGCCCTGATCCCGAATCGTCCGGCCCCGATCCTCATCACCGAGGACATGGTGAAGACGATGAAGAAGGGGTCGGTGATCGTGGATTTGGCCGCGGAGAACGGCGGCAACTGCGAGCTGACCCAGCCCGGACAGGTGGTGGAGCGATACGGCGTGCACATCCTCGGCTACATGGATCTGCCGAGCCGTCTCGCGCCGACGGCCAGCTTCCTCTACGGCAACAACCTCGGGCACCTGCTCACCGACATGGGCGGTGGCGCCAATTACCACGTCGACCTCGAAGACGAGGTCGTGCGCGGCTCGATTGTCCTGCTCAACGGCCAGCTGCTGTGGCCCCCGCCGCGGAAGGAAGCACCGCCGCCGGCGAAGGCTGCGGCGGCAAAGGGTCCGGTGAAGACCTACCAACCGGCAGCGGCGCAAGGGACCGGTGCCGGCGCGGCCGTTGCGCTCGTCGTTGGCGCAATCGCGCTCGGGGCGCTCGGCCTGGTCGCGCCGGCGTCGTTTCTCGCCCACCTTACCGTCTTCGCACTGGCGTGTGTCGTCGGCTGGCAGGTCGTCTGGAACGTGACGCCGGCCCTGCACACGCCGCTGATGAGCGTGACCAACGCGATCAGCGGCATCATCGTGATCGGCGGCATGCTGCAGGTCAGCGGGCCGCTCGGCGATCCCGCGGTGGTCCTCGGGGCGGCGGCGATCCTCCTGGCCACGATCAACATCGCGGGCGGCTTCCTCGTCACCCAGCGCATGCTCAAGATGTTCCGGAGATAGGTGACGCTTTGCCTGAATCACTCGTAACCATCGCCTATATCGCCGCCGGGCTGCTGTTCATCTTCAGCCTCGGCGGGCTGTCGGCCCAGGAATCGGCGCGGCGCGGCAACCTGTTCGGCATCATCGGAATGTTGATCGCGGTCGCGGTCACGATGCTGGGTCCCCGGGTGACGAGCTACCCGCTGCTCGTCTTCATGCTGGCAACGGGCGGAGGCATCGGCGCGGTCCTGGCCTCGCGTGTCGAAATGACGGCGATGCCGCAGCTGGTCGCGGCGCTGCATAGCTTCGTCGGCGCCGCCGCGGTGCTCGTCGGGTTCGCATCGGCGTTCGGGCCGCCGACCGGGTTGACCGGCGTCGAAGCCCGCATCCACGAGATCGAGATCTTCGTCGGCGTATTCGTCGGCGCGGTGACCCTCACCGGCTCGGTCGTCGCCTTCGGCAAGCTGCAGGGCGTGATCCGCAGCAAGCCGCTCCTGCTGCCGGGCCGTCACGCGCTGAACGTGGCGATGCTCCTCGCCTGCATCTACCTCGGCACCCAGTTCGTCGGCGTGGAAACCGCCGCCGGGCATTCGCCGGCGATGCCGCTGATCCTCTGCACCGTGCTCGCCTGCATCCTCGGCGTGCATCTCGTGATGGCGATTGGCGGCGCGGACATGCCGGTCGTCGTCTCGATGCTGAACAGCTACTCCGGTTGGGCCGCGGCCGCCGCCGGCTTCATGCTCGCCAACGATCTCCTGATCATCACCGGCGCCCTCGTCGGCTCGAGCGGCGCGATCCTCAGCTACATCATGTGCCACGCGATGAACCGCTCGTTCGTGAGCGTGATCCTGGGCGGCTTTGGTGCTGAAGAAGGCGCGGCGCCGGCCGGCGGAGCGCAACCAGCCGGCGAAGTGAAGAGCATCACCGCCACCGAGACGGCCGAGCTCCTGCTCGAGGCCAAGAAGATCATCGTCGTGCCCGGCTATGGCATGGCGGTGGCGCAGGCCCAGTACCCGCTCTACGAGATCACCAAGCTGCTGCGCGACCGCGGCGCCGACGTGCGCTTCGCCATCCACCCGGTCGCCGGCCGGCTGCCTGGTCACATGAACGTGCTGCTCGCCGAAGCCAAGGTGCCGTACGACATCGTCCTCGAGATGGAGGAGATCAACCACGAGTTCCCGGAAACCGACGTGGTGATCGTGATCGGCGCCAACGACATCGTGAATCCCGGCGCGCTCGACGATCCGTCGAGCCCGATCTACGGGATGCCGGTGCTCGAGGTGTGGAAGGCCAAGGTGAGCATCGTGCTCAAGCGCGGCATGGCCAGCGGCTACGCCGGGGTCGAGAACCCGTTGTTCTACCTGGACAACACGCGGATGCTCTTCGGCGATGCGAAGAAAACCGTGGATGCGCTGCTCACCCAGCTGCGCCCGGAAGGCGTCGCAGCGAAGTCGGCTTAGCGGGGCACGAAGGCAAGGAACCGCTTCGGGTTCTCCTCGAAGATCTGCCGCATTACGCCGTCGCCAACTCCGGCGCCACGCAGGAGCGGGCCGAACACGGTCAACGCCTGGCCCAGGCCGCCACCGCCGTTCTTCTTCAAGCCCCGCGGCGACGAAAAGTCGGACGAGATGAGCAGCCGGTTCGCGAAGCCGGCGTCGAGGATGCGCCGGATCGTGGTCACCTTCTGCGCATCCGGCACCAGCTGAATCGTCACGCGATCGAACCCGACGTATGCGCCGCGCTTCGCCAGCGCGATCGGGATCTCGCCCTCAGGGTCGTTCAGGCAGCAGACGTGGCCAATCGCCACGTGCTCGGCAGTGGCGCCGGCGGCCTCGAGTATGTCGAGCTGTCGCAGGGCGGTGTCGCGCGGGATGGCGTCGGCTCCTGGACGCGTCCCCAGATAGGCGTTGTGCGTGAAGATCGGCAGGCCGGTCCGCGCCTGCGCCATCGCCACCGCCTGGAACACTTTGCGCTCGTCGGCCGTCATCTCGCCGCCCTGCTGGCCGATCTCTCCAAACGCCCCGTAACGCTCGTCGCGGGCCTCGCGCGTCAGCATCTCGGCCAGCGCGTCGGCCGACTGCGCGGCCAATGGCTCGGGGTAGCTGCGCTGCATATAGAAACCGCCGCTCGCCACGAGCGGCAGGCCGGAGCCGGTTGCAATCCGCTGGAGGGCCTCGATGTTCCGGCCCATGTCGGCGTGACCACCATCCACCAGGCAGCCGATGCCGTCGGCCCTGGCGGCTCTCGCCTCCTCGGTCATGAGCGCGACATCGTCGGTGAAATGCTCCGTCACGCCGAGTGGATAGCGCATAGACAGGTGCTCGTGGAACAGCACCGCGCCGGTCAGCGACCGGGGGTCGAGATCCGCGAGCAGCGTCCGGATGACGGGCTGCGGCTGTGCAAGACCGAGCAACGGGCGCAACGTAGAAGCCGCCGCGGAGACCGCCAATGCCTGCAGAACGGTCCGCCGATCGAGGCCGTGGGCGTCACTCATCGGGTCGAAGTGCCGACAGTCTAGCGTGAACGAGCGGGAAGGCCTGTGCGGTTCACCGCCGGCTGTTCAACTTCAAGACTCGTGCTCCAGATCGGGACAGGATCGGAAAAATGCGAAATCACGCCCTGATCTCGGCCATTTAGCAGAATTCGATCGTTGGCGCCCGGCGCGGCAGTTCAATAATTGCACACGGGAGCCGCCAAACGGCCTTCAAACGTGCCGCTCCACAAATGTAAGTCTCATGAAATGAATGACTTACGCACTCAGACCAATTTTGGAATCGAACTTGCTGAGCTGTAGCGACGCAGACCCTCGCCGATAAGCGGCGTGTGGCGGATGGAGAGTGATTGTGAACCCCCGTAACAATCTGAGCAGCCCCGCTCGATTCACGTCGCCGCCGAGGCGTTCCAGCTGGCTCCTGGCTCTTGGAGCGGTCTTACTGGTCGCCTCGGCTTCGATACATGCCGAGCAAGGGCAGGCGGCCCCCCACGGAAAATTCGATCAGCAGCTGGAGTCGACGCTGGCGAAGTCCGGCGACGGTGAAGCGCAGGACGTGATCGTCCGGCTCCGGCCGGGTGCCCGCTACGGCCTTATCCGGCGGCTGCAGACGCTGGGGTTCAATCCCCGGGCGGATCTGTCGATCGTCGAAGGCATCGCGGTCCGGCTCCCGAAGAACCTGCTGCGCCAGCTGGCGCGGGACAAGGACGTCGTCAGCATCTCCACCGATGCGACGATTGGGGCCACCGGGCTGGTCACGACGCCGGTCGGCGCGGCGGAGAACAAGGGGTATTCGCTTCGCCGGACGCTCGGCCTGGATGGATCGAGCCCCACCACGTCGATTCGCTCCTATCAGCAGGGCGATCCGACTGGATACGCGTCGGCAGTGAGCGCGAGCGCCGACATCAGCAATCCGAACAGCGGGACGGTGACCAGTTCGCCGGTCTGGGTGAGCGGGAACAGCAACAACTACTTGAGCCTCCTGGTCCGGTTCGACAACCTCGTCGGCCTCGGCGCCAATCAGATTCCCCCGGGATCCACCATCACCTCCGTGTCCCTCCGGTTCCTGCAGAAAACCGGCGGGTCTCCGTCGGCGCAGTTGAAGCTCCACAAAATGATCGCGCCCTGGGCCGCAGGCGTTTCCTGGAACGGCCTCACGACCTCCGGTCCCGGCCTTCAGTTCGACGACATGGAGGCAGCGGCATCACCGGATGCGACGATGCCTGTGCTCAACGCGAGCGGCTGGCGGGTGTTCAGCTCGAACGCGCTCATGTCGACGGTCCAGGATTGGGTGAACGGCCAGCCGAACTTCGGATGGGCGCTCGCTCTGAGCGGCGGCGCGGCCTTCCAGGTGGCGACCTCCGAGGACTCGACGTCGAACCAGCGGCCGCTGCTGCTCATCAACTATCGCGCGCCGGTTGCCACCACGTCGCTGACGGGTGCGGGCGTGACCGTGGCCGTAGTCGATTCCGGGATGCTGCTCGACAGCGCGAACGCAGCGCGGCTGAAGACCACCAGGGACTTCACGACCGGTCTGGCGAATCCGCCGGCCGCGGCGCCGCTGGACCCGTACGGGCACGGCACTCACGTCGCCGGCCTCATCGGCAGCGATCTGGCCGACATGCGCGGTGTTGCCCCGAACGTGTCGTTCGTCAGCCTGCGCGTCCTGGACTCGACCGGGGCCGGCAAGGCGAGCCAGGTGATCAACGCGATCCAGTGGGCGGTGAACAATCGCGCGGCCTACGGTATCGACGTCATCAACCTGTCATTGGGCCACCCGATCTACGAGGCGTCGGCCACCGACCCGCTCGCGCAGGCGGTTGAAGCGGCCGTGCACTCCGGCATCGTGGTCGTCGTCTCGGCTGGCAACGTCGGAATGAACCCGACCACAGGCCAGGTCGGTTACGCCGGCATCACCTCGCCCGCAAATGCTCCGTCAGCGCTCACCGTTGGCGCGGAGAAGACGTTCGACACGGCCAGGCGCACCGACGACCTGATCGCCGACTACAGCTCTCGCGGACCGACGTGGTACGACGGCTTCGCGAAGCCGGACGTCGTCGCGCCCGGTCACCGGCTGATCGGTCCGGCGACGACGCAGCAATATCTCTTTGCCAACTACCCGACGATGCGCGGCCCGGTGTTCGGATCGCGTGTCTCGATGCGGCTGAGCGGCACGAGCATGGCCGCGGCGGTCGCGAGCGGCGCGGTTGCCCTCGCGATCGAGCAATCGCGCCACATGTTCGGCGTCAAGCACACTCCCAACGCCGTGAAGGCGATGCTTCAGCACTCTGCCTTCCTGATGACCGACGAGAACGGGGCGCGCTACGACACGCTCGCGCAGGGAGCCGGCGCGCTGAACCCGCTCGGCGCGTCCCAGCTGGCCGGCGTGCTCAACCCCGCGGTTTCCGCAAACAACTGGTGGCTGACGCAGGGCATCGCCACGAACACGACCATCGACGGGCAGAACATCGTCTGGGGCGAGAACATCGTGTGGGGCGAGAACATCATCTGGGGCGAGGCGATCTACACCAACCGGGTCGCCTGGGCCACCAACATCGTGTGGGGCGAGAACATCGTCTGGGGCGAAAACATCGTCTGGGGCGAGAACATCGTGTGGGGCGAGAACATCGTCTGGGGCGAGAAC
>DATJFF010000021.1:0-144619 GCA_035495795.1 Vicinamibacterales bacterium | reverse complement strand
TGCGGAGGGAAAACTACGGCTGCACGAGGGTAAGACTACGGTCAGCATCAGGAAGGGGCGCCGGCACCAGCACCTCGACATCACTTCCGCGCCCCGGCGTCGAGGTGACGTCGAATCGGCCCTTGATGAGTCGCGCCCGCTCTTCCATGCTGACGAGCCCCAGCCCGCCTCCGCGCCGCGCGACGTCCACGTTGAAGCCGACGCCGTCGTCGTTCACTCTAAGCGCGACGTGGCCGTTGTTTCGAGCGAGCGAGAGGGTTACGCGCTGTGCCCGGCCGTGCAGGCATGCATTGCGAATCGCCTCCTGACCGATGCGGAAGAGCGCCAGGCGGACCGCGCCGCTCACCGGCTCGACGTCCGGCGCGATGCGCAGATCCATGCCGACACCGTAGAGCCGCTTGACTTCGAGACCGTGCGACTCGAACGCAGCGCCGAGCCCGACCTGGTGCAGAACGGCCGGGTGCAGATCGTGGGACAGAAGCCGTACGCTTTCGGCCAGCCGCGCGGCCCGCTGCTGCATCGTCGCCAGCGCTCCGCGCAGTTCGGGCTGGCCCGCGATCGCGTGGTCGCTCTTGAGGCGACTGAGCTCGACGCTCAGACCAGCGATCTCCTGGCAGGCATCGTCGTGGAGGTCGCGGGCGAGACGGGTGCGCTCCGCTTCCTGCGCGGCAATGAGGCGGCCGGCCAGCTCCCGCGATCGTTCGTTGCTCGCCCGCAACGCCGTCTCTCCGGCGCGCAGCACGCGCTCGGCCTTTCGCCGTGACGCACGCTGGGCGAGCAGCCCGGCAATCAGCCCGAACTGGAGCAGCATGAGCAAGATCCCGCCGACGATGTAGCCGCGAAATGCCTCCCACATACCCAACTGCCGGTAGACGACGTCAGTACCCGCCGGCAGGGCCGCCTCCGAGACGCCCCACCGGTGTAGCTGCCGCCAGTCGTATCGCCTGATGAACGGATCAATCTCGACCGGCGGGATGTCGCCGGGTGATTCACCGTCGAGAATGCGCAGTGTCAGCTCCGCGGTGCGCGCGGCGACAATGCGAGAGCTGAACAGCCGTCCGCCAATCACGCCGTGCCCGACCTGGACCTCGTGGACGCCGACGAAGGGAACCGGTGCCGCCGCCGCCAACTGCTCCATGAGCTCGTTGCTCACGAACCGCTGCCCGGTGCTGTCTTCGGTGAACGGCATCCACAGCACCATCGTGTCGGCTGGAAGGGCGCGAATCGCGGCCTCGACCGCCGACACCGTGAGCCCGGTGAGCCACGTGAACGACACTGGCGGGCCGATTGAGCCGAACTGCTGCCGGACGAGTTGCAGGTAGGTCCGGTCGAACGGTGCGGATCCGCCGACGACGGCGACGCGGGTACGGTTGGGAAGCACGCGCAGGGCTTCCTGCAGCGTCGGCACGAGGTCGAGCCTCGACACGACGCCCGTCGTCCGCATGTCGCCGGTCAGGCCGGTGCCGCCGTGGAACACGACCGCAGCGCCGCCGAAGACGCCGTCGGACGTGCGTACGAGCTCCAGCGTCGCAGTGGTCGTCGCGATGACGACGTCGATGCGCAGTGGCTCGTATCGCGCGCGCAGATACTCGATCGCCGAGTCGCGGTAGGCGGCATCGGTGAACCGCGCGGTATCGAGGTACTCGCTGTAGTAATCGAGGCGGCTGCCGAGCACACTGCCGAGCATCTGGCGGTAGACGTCCTCCATCTCGGAGGACAAGGGCGTGTCGCGGCGGAACTCTTGCAGCACGAGCACGCGCTTTTGCGGGTGTTCGCCGTCAGGCACGGGCGGGAATACACCCCCCAGCGCCGAAAGCATTATTCCGATGAGAACCGCCGACCTCATCGCAGCAACCGCCCGCGTCGAGCCTACGCTCGTTTGCGCCCTAAGTCGAGGCGGACACGGCCAGCTCAACCGGACCTTCAGCGATCCAACGCCAGGCCTTGGTTCTGCGACACTGCCGTCTCCGGTCAGTGCCCGCGTTGCATCGAGATCCGCTCGTCACACGGCAGCACGCTGACGAACGTGTCGCCGGCAACGACAGCACGCAACGCTGTCACGAGGTCCTCGCCGGCCAGCGCCTTGAGGACGTAGCCCGCGGCGCCGGTCTGCAGGCTGCGCTGCACGAGCACCGGATCGGCGTGCACCGTGACGAACACGACGCGAGTCCACGGCGCGGCGCCGAGGATGCGTTCGGCGGCAGACAGCCCGTCGAGCATCGGCATCGTGATGTCGGTGATGACGACGTCGGGGCGGAGCCGTCGTGAGGCCTCGACCAGGCTGAGACCATCGGCCACCGCGCCGACGACTTCGAACTCGGGCTCGAGGAGCGCGCTCCACTGCCCGAGCGCAAACGAGTGGTTGTCCGCGATCAGCACGCGCGTCCGGCCCATGATTCGATCTGTGGCGTCTTGCGACGCCCTGCATGCTAGAGACCGCTGGCGCGATCGGGAAGCGGAGGGGTACGGCGGACGCGCGGGAAAAAGTACGGCCCCGGCCGAGGAAAATTACGTGCGCGGCGCGAGGAGCAGCCCGGCCCCTCCAGTCCACCACGGTCAACTGCCCGGCGGAGCAACGAAGTCGACCTGGACGAGGCGGCGCTGAATCGCGAAGCGCACGAGTTCCGCGGTCGAATGCACGCCGAGCAGCCGCATCAACTCGTACTTTACGGTCTCGACGGTGCGCGGCGAGAGCGCGAGCACGCTCGCGATTTCCTTCATCCGCCGCCCTTCGACGACCAGGCTCAACACCTGGCGCTGCCGATCGGTCAGCGACACCGGCTCCGGCGTGGACGGCTCGGCCATCAGCGCGAACACGTCGCCCATGAGGCGCGGTGTCAGGTAGGTGTGCCCCTGCATCACCTCTTGAATGGCGGCGACCAGCTCGTCACCCGAGGATTGCTTGAGCACAAACCCCGCGGCGCCGGCTTTCAGGCACTCCGCTGCCAGCCGCGGATCGGCGTGCATCGTCAGGATGATCACTTTCGCGGGATGACGTGCCGCCTTCAACGATCGCAACGCTTCGAGTCCGCCGATTCCAGGCATCGACAGATCGAGCAGAATCACGTCCGGGTGGACCCGGCCGGACTCGCCTTCGAGATCGTCCGCGCGGTCGAGGCGTCCGACGACCTCGGCGTGTCCCGACAGAAGGCGCTGGAGCCCTTCCGCAAAGATCCCATGATCGTCAGCGAGCAGCACGCGTGGCAGCATCATGACAATCTTCCGAACTGGGGGGCTCGTGTCACTCTTCCGAACTGGGGGGCTCGTGTCACTGAGTCCGGCGATTGTCGGTCTGGATGTGCTCGAGAGTCAATCGCCGGCACCGGCAGTCCGAGCCCGTGCGACGCACGAGCTTGCCCCCTCCGACCGCCCTTGGTGCCGGCGATTGACAACTGAGTAACAGCGACGGGGTGGACTACTTCAGCGCGCCGGCCAGCAGCGAGCCGACTCCAGCGCCGCCTGTCTTGCTCACATACTGCGTGAGGATGGGAATGGCCTTGGCGACCATCTCAGGCTTGAGGCCGAGCTTCGCGAATGCGGCCGCGGCGCTGCCCAGGCTGCCGCCGGAGGCGCCGAGCGCAGAAGCCGCGGCTCCCGCCGTGCCTGTCGCGCCGGCGGTGCCGGCGGCTCCAGCCATCGGCGCCGCTTTCAACAGGCCGTCGATGCCCGGCACCGCTGCGCTGACCTGCGTCCAGTCGGACGGCTGCAGCTTCTGTTTCGCGGTGTCCAGCAATGCGCCGGCCGCGCCCTCCGCCTGCTGAGGCGTCGCCTGCAATTCCTTGGCGAGCGCGCCGACCAGTTCAGGGTTCGCGGTCTTCGAGAAGTCGGGCTCGGCTGGCTGGGCGTACGCCGCGACAGCCGTCACGAGGACAACGCCGATAGCGATGAGACGCGTGGTCTTCATTGTTTCCGCTCCTTGCCATGAACGCCGGCACCGCGGGGGTAAGGATCCGGTGTCGCGCGAGTCTGGATCCCGCGGCCCACGTTACCCAACCGTCGCCGGGCGTGGAAGCGGAAGAGTACGGGCTTCCCACCGTAGAAATACGTGTCCGGGGCGCGAAAAGTACGGGATCGCTGTCATCCCACGACCCAGCTCGAGCGCAAGACAGCGGCCTGTCCCGAACTTCAACCCAACGGCCGAGACAGGGGCACAATGAGCGCAACCACCATCAGCGGAGGCCAGAATGCGTTCCGAGATCCGTTTCGCGGTCCGACAGCTGCTCCGATCTCCCGGGTTCACGCTCGTAGCCGTACTCGGGCTCGCGCTCGGAATCGGCGCCAACGTCGCGCTGTTCAGCGTGATCAATTCCGTGTTCCTGCGGCCGCTTCCGTATCGCAACCCGGAGCAGCTGGTGCGCCTGAGCTCGACGAGCGAGGCGCAGAACATCACTCGCGCGGGATTCTCGTACACCCGCTTTCTCGAGGTGCAGCAGCATCAGCAGGTGTTCAGCGACCTCGCGCTCTCGGTCGGGAACGCCTTCACCTGGACCGGCCGCGGCGACCCTGAACAGCTGATCGGGCTCCAGGCATCGGCAGCGATGATGCCGGCACTTGGCCTGCAGCCGCTCCTCGGCCGGAATTTCTCGGCGAACGAAGACCGCCCCGGCGGCGAGCACGTCGTGCTGATCGACCACGCCTTGTGGCAGCTTCGGTTCAACAGCGATCCGGGCGTGCTCGGGCAGGCGCTCACTCTCGACGGCGCGCCGTACACGATCATCGGCGTGCTGCCCGAAGCGGCGTCGGCGTTTCCGCTGAACCCGTTCCGGATCTGGGTCCCGCGGCCGGCCGAAGTGGCGTTCCTCGCGCCGTCGCAACTGAACAACGGCGGCTACTTCTTCCAGGCCATCGCCCGGCTGCGGCCCGGCGTCTCGGTGCAGCAGGCGCAGGAAGCGGTGAACGTCATCGCCGCCGGATACCGCCAGGCCAACCCGGCCAACGTCGATGCGCCGTCGCAGGCCGAGGTCGTGCCGCTCCTCGACGATGCGGTGGGCGCGCAGCGACAGAGTTATCTGCTGCTCTTCGGCGCGGTCGCCTGTGTACTGCTCATCGCCTGCGCAAACATCGCCAACCTGCTGCTCGCGCGATTCGCCGCCCGCCGCAAGGAGATCGCGGCGCGCTTTGCACTCGGCGCGGGCCGCGTGGACGTCCTGCGCCAGCTGGTGACGGAAAGCGTCGTGCTCGCGATGCTCGGCGGCGTGTCCGGCGTGCTGCTCGCGCGATGGGCGCTGCAGGCACTGGTCGCGTTCGGCGCGGATCTGATCCCGCGGGTTCTCGAGATCCGGCTCGATCCCATGGCTCTCGGGTTCGCGCTGATCGTGACGCTCATCACCGGCGTGGCGATCGGGCTGCTGCCGGCGCTCCAGGCCGCCGCAGTCAACGTCCAGGAGACGCTGAAGGACGCGAGCCGCGGCTCGACAGGCGGCGGGCAGCGGCTGCGCGCCGGGCTGTTGGTCGCCGAAGTCTCCCTGTCACTCGTCCTCCTGATCGCAGCGGGCCTGCTCGTCACCAGCTTCGCGCGGCTCCAGCGCGTCCAGCCGGGGTTCCAGCCCGAAGGCGTGTTCACGGCGCAGCTCGCGCTGCCGCCGCAGCGCTATTCGGACGACAAGCTGGTCGCCTTCTACGAGCAGTTCTATCAGCGCCTCTCGGCGCTCCCGGGCAGCACGTCCGCGGCGCTCACCGACCGGGTTCCGTTGACCGGCAACCAGACGCCGGCGCCAGTCGCCGTGCTCGGACGGCCGGTGCCGCCGATGAGCGAGCGGGCGCAGGCCAACCGTCACCTGGTCTCGCCGCGATATTTCAGCACGCTGGGCATTCCGATTCGCGCCGGCCGCGACTTCGACGAGCGCGACAGCGCGCGCGTGCCGCACGTGGTGATCGTCAACGAGACCTTCGCGCGGAAACACTTTCCGGGCGAGGATCCGGTCGGGCGTTCGCTCGTCACCGGGATGGGCCAGCGGGAATCGCAGATCGTCGGCGTCGTTGCCGACGTTCGCAGCACCGGGCTGAACACCCCGCCCGAGGCCGACTATTTCCTTCCGGCGCTGCAGCGGCCGGAGACGTTCACGAACATCCTCGTGCGTTCGGGCATGGGACCGGCGGCGATGGCGACGCTGGTGCGCGAAGCGCTGCGGACCGTCGATCCGGATCTCCCGCTGCTCGAACCGCAGGCGCTCGACACACGCATCGCGCAGACGGTCGCCAACCGCAAGCTCGCGCTCGTGCTGCTCGGCGCCTTCGCGGCGCTGGCGCTGGTCCTCGCCAGCCTCGGCGTCTACAGCGTGATGGCTCACCTTGTCGCGTTCCGGACCAGCGAGATTGGCATTCGTATGGCCCTTGGCGCGTCGCCCGGAGCGGTGATGCGGATGGTGCTCGGTCACGGGCGGCGGCTCACCCTGCTCGGCATCGCGCTCGGCGTCGGCGGCGCACTCGTGGTCACGCGGCTGATGCAGCAGGCACTGTTCGAAGTGGACGCCGCCGATCCGCTCGTCTACATCGGGCTGTCCGTGATGCTGCTGCTGGTCGCGGAATGCGCGTCGTGGTTCCCGGCGCGCCGCGCGACCCGCATCGACCCGGTGCTCGCGCTGCGGGGCGAGTGAGCGGCGGGCGGTTTCGAGCGGCGGCTAATTGCCAGCGGCCTGCGGCGTCTGCGCCTTCGGCTTTCGGCCTTCTGCCTTCTGCCTTCAGCCTTCAGCCTTCAGCCTTCAGGCTGCACACTTTTCGAGCAGCCTGCTACACTCGGCCCTCTGCGCCGGAAAAAGGAGTAGCTGTGGAGTTCAGTGCGCGTTCCGTCGGGGCGCTCAAGGAGCAGTTCAGCGGCGAGATCGTCACCGCCGCCGACCCGGCTTATGAGGCGGCCCGCCGTGTCTGGAACCTGATGATCGATCGCCGGCCGGCGCTCGTCGTCCGGCCGCGCGGCGTGCCCGACGTGCAGGCGGCGGTGGCCTTCGCCCGCGATCATCGGCTTCCGCTCGCGGTTCGCGGCGGCGCGCACGGCATCGCCGGTACCGGCACGTGCGATTCCGGCGTGGTGATCGACTTCTCGCTGATGAAAACGATCTCCGTCGATCCCGGCGCGCGCACGGCCCGCGCCGAGCCAGGCGTGAAGTGGGTGGAGTTCGATCAGGCCACCCAGGCGCACAACCTGGCGACCACCGGCGGCACGGTCGGCGACACTGGCATCGCCGGCCTGACCCTCGGCGGCGGCTTCGGCTGGCTCGAAGGCGCCTGCGGGATGACGGTGGACAACCTGCTCGCCGCCGATGTGGTACTGGCTGACGGCCGGCTGGTTCGCGCCAGCGCGAACGAGAACCCCGATCTCTTCTGGGCGCTGCGCGGCGGCGGCGGCAACTTCGGGGTCGTCACCGCGTTCGAGTATCGACTGCACCCGATCGGTCCGACGATCGCCGGCGGTCTCGTGGTCCATCCCTACCCCGCCGCCCGCGATCTGCTGCGGTTCTTTCGGACGCTGGTCCAGGCGGCGCCCGATCCGCTTACTGCAGCCGCCGCGATCCTGACCGGACCGGACGGCAACAAGGCGTGCGCGATTGCCTGCGCGTACGCGGGCCCGGTCGAGGAAGGGCTGAAGGCCGTTGCCTCGATCAAGGCCTTCGGCACACCGGCGATGGACGCGATCGGACCCATTCCCTACGTTGCGCAGCAGGGACTCCTCGAACAGGCGTCGCCTCCAGGTCTGCGCAACTACTGGAAGGCCGAGTTCATCGAGACGCTGAGCGATGCGTTCATCGACACGTGGGTGGACGCGTACGCCGGCGTGCCATCGCCGAGGTCTTTCCAGCTGCTGTTCCCGATTCACGGTGTTGCCTCGCGCGTGGCGCCGGATGCGACCGCGTATCCCCATCGGCACGGGCTGCATATGGGCGTCTACGGGCAATGGAAACCCGGCGACCCCGACGAGCCCAACGTCCAATGGGTGCGCGACACGTGGCAGCGCGCGCGGGCGTTTGCCGCCGGCGGCTTGTACGTGAACGAGATCGGCGCTGACGAAGGCGGCGAGCGAGTCAAGCAGGCCTACGGGCCCAACTACGATCGCCTGTCGCGCATCAAGGCGACCTACGACCCCGCGAACCTGTTCCGGCTGAACGCGAACATCCAGCCGGCGCGGTAGGCGCGCACCGATAGGCGGCGTCGCTCTTGCGCGATCAGTCCTGCCGCAATACCGCGAGCGGATCGACGCCGAGCGCCATCCTGACCGGCGCCAGCGACGCCAGCAGCGCCACCGCCGCGAGCACGCCGGCAATGGCCAGCAGGACGATCGGGTCGGCGAGGCGGGCGCCTGGCAGCGTGGTCTGGCTGCGGGCCGAGACGCCAAAGGCCGCGTCCCATGCGATGGCAGCGGCGATGCCGGCCACCGCTCCATAGGCGACGTACTTCGCCGCGTTGCCGACGACCAGGCGGGCCACGTCGGACGCCGAAGCGCCCAGCGCCAGGCGCACGCCGAATTCGCGCCGCCGGCCGGCCACCATCCGGTTGATCACCGCGAACAGCCCCGCCGCGGCCAGCCCGACGGCGATCAACGTAAGCGCCAGCAGTAGTGAGTGCGACAGTCGCGCGTTCCACTCGGCGCGCGCGACCGCCTCGCCGAGCGCGGCGACGTCGTAGAGCGGCACCGCGGGATCGATTCGGCGCAGGGCCTCGCGCGCCGCCGGCGCGATCTGGGCTGCGGGCAAATCGCCGGCGACGAGGATCGCCGCCGCGGCGGGCGGCGAGAGCCGCAGCGGCATGTAGACGATGGGCTCCGGTTCGGCCTGGGGCCGCTGGCGGATGATCGGCGCGACACCGACGACCGTGCGCCATTCGAGCGCTGCGGTCTCCTGCGGCGGCACCAGGGCAATCCGGCCCCCGACCGGGTTGCCGTCCGGGAACAGCCGGGCCGCGAGTTGCGCGTTGACGAGGACGCTGTCACTGCCCGGCACGCCGTCTTCGCTGGTGAACAAGCGGCCCCGCTCGGCGCCAAGCCCCAGCACGTCGAAGTACTCCTCACCGATTGCCACCTGCCGTACGGATATCGCGTCGCCACGCTCCTGGCCTTCGGCGAGGATCTTGCGCTCAGACACCGGGAAGACCGGCAAGGCGCTGGCCATCGCGACGCCGCGAACCCCAGGCAACCGGGCGAGCTGCTCCTTTACGGCGTCCTGAAACGCCAGCCGCGATTGCGGGCTGGGGTAACGATCGGCTGGAAGGCTAACCAACCCGGTGAGCACCGTGTCCGTCGTCAGCGCCGCGTCCGACGGCACGCTCGCCGAGCTCACGCGCATCGAGAACGCCACATTCGCCAGCATCACTACGCCAAGCGCGAGCTCGACGACCAGCAGGGCGCCGGACCATCTCCGGCCGACGCGGCTGTCCGTCACCCGCGCGCCTCCGTTTCTCAACGTATCGTTGACGTCGGCGCGGCACGCCTGCAGCGCGGGTACGGTGCCGGCGAGTACCGCGGTGATTGCCGATACGCCGACGAGCGCGGCCAGGACTCGGGCGTCGATGGCGTAGTCCATCCAGTACGGCAGGATGCCGGCCGGGATGCCCTGCCTGAAGAGGCGGACGCCGGCAACGGCGAAACCAAGCCCGATCGCGCCTCCAACGGCAGCGAGCAGGGATGACTCGAGCAGCAACTGCCTGAAGAGCCGCCAGCGCGAGGCGCCGAGCGACGCGCGAATGGCCACTTCGCGAGCCCGTTGCAGTCCGCGGGCGATCATCAGGTGTGCCGCATTGGCCGCCGCGATGAGCAACACGAGGAAGCCGACCGCCATGAACGCGGCCCAGGCTGGATCGGACGCGCGCCCCAGGAAGCGCTCGTTGATGGTGACGACGCGGGTGTGGATGCCGCGGCTCGCGTCGGGATGGTCGGCGCTCAGGCGATCGCCAACCGTGCGCACCTCGGCCATCGCCTCGTCCATACGCTGGTCTTCGCGGACCCGGCCGACCACCCGAAGCACGCGCGCCGCGCGGTCGTCCCGATCGAGACTCTTCGAACTGGCGAGCGGCTGCCACACATTCGAGCTCGCGGGAAAGCCGGAGCGGTCGGCGATGACCCCGACAATCGTCGCCGGCGATCCGTCGATCGACACGTCGTGCCCAAGGACAGATCGGTCGCCGCCGAACGACGCCTTCCAGATGCTCTCGCTGACCACGGCCACCGGCGGCGCACCCGGGCGATCGTCCTCGACCGTGATGACGCGGCCGATAATCGGCGCGATCCGGAGCACGTCGAACAGCTGGCCGGTGACGTGACTGCGCTCGACACGCTCGGGTGCGCGGTCCGCGTCGGCCAAAGCCGCGGGGCCGGTGGCGAACGCCGCGAGAGCGGTGCCGCCGACAGCCTGGCGCGTCTCGTCGAACTCGAGCCACGACAGCCCGCGGTCGGTGTTGCGCTCGTCGCGCGTGGACACGAACACGACGCGATCGGCCCCCGCAACAGGGAGGCTGCGCAACGTATGCGTGTAGAGGATCGTGAACATCATGTTGTTCACGCCGATGCCGAGCGCAAGGACGAGCACGGTGGTGATCGCGAAGCCACGGTCCCGCGTCAGCGAGCGGCCGGCGAAGCGGGCGTCCTGGGCGATCGACTCGACCAACGGCAGGCCCCGTTGATCGCGGTAGCGCATCGCGACTTGATCCACGCCGCCGAAGGCACGGCGGGCTGCGGATCGCGCCTCCTCGGGCGACAGCCCCTTCGCCTCGAATTCCTCGGCCAGCAGATCGAGATGAAGCCGCACCTCGTCGTTCAGCCGCCGATCGCGGCGCGCGCGGAACAGCGGATCGAGAAGCCGCGACAGCAGCACGCGCGGGCTCACGGCTCGTTCTCCAGCAGCCGGTTGACCATCGACACGGTGCGGGCCCAGCTCTCGGCCGCGGCGGCGAGCTGCTTCCGTCCGGCGGTGGTGATGCGATAGAAGCGGGCCCGGCGGTTGTTCTCGCTCGTCCCCCACTCGCTGGCGATCCACCGCTTCTGCTCGAGCCGGAGCAGCGCCGGATAGATCGTGCCCTGGTTGAGCGCCAGCGACCCCTGCGCGACCTGCTCGATGCGGCGCGCGATGCCGTAGCCATGGAGCGGCCCGAGACCGTCGAGTGTCTTGAGCACCATGAGATCGAGCGTGCCGTAGGGCACTTCGTCGGCGGCCATCGCGTCCCTCCTGTTGACAGGCAACAGAGGGTCGCACCGTTCGTGTTGACTGTCAACATGAGATCGCGGCGAGGCGCGTGACGAGCAGCGAACGCGGATCGACAATGGGCGCGATGCCCCGGACGACGATCGATCCTGCCGACGATACGGACACCGTCCTCAACCCCGCCGTCCCGATGCGCTCCTCGGCCGAGCTTCTGCCGCAGGCATCTGCTGGACGCTCCCAGCTCACCTCGCTGCCTCGCGACCTCGAGACCGACGGCGCCCGCCGCCTGCGGGTGGTCGTGGCCCTCTATGCGTTTGCCTTCCTGATCAGCGGGCCGATCACGGCGCTCCTCTCTCCCGATGAACGGGTCACGTTCTTTGGCAGCGCGCTGCGATGGGTGCCGTCACTGCTCTCGCTGGCCGCGGCGCTGGCCGTGACGGCGTTCACCTGGAACCCGCGTGTGCCCACCGCTACGCTGCTTGGCCTGGGCCTCCTCTTCGAGGTCGCGGGCAGCTATGGCATTGCCGCCGCGCAGTACCTCAATGCCGAGCGCTGGACGGTGATGCCGCCATGGGGCGGGTTGTCGTGGGTCGCGGTGTGGATGCTCGGTTTCACGATGATGATCCCGAGCCCGCCGCGGCTGGCGCTGCTCGCCGCGCTCGGCTCGGCGACCGCGGTGCCCGCGATCGTCGCGCTCGCGGTGGCCATCGCTCCCGGTCCGACCGCGATCACCGCGAGCCGTTACTTCCTGCAGGTGCTCGTGCCGTATCTCATCGTGGTGGTCATTGCCGACGTCGGGGCCCGCGTCATCTACCGGCTCGGCACCGAGCTGAAGCGGGCTCGCGAGCTGGGTGCCTACCACCTTGTCGAGCGGCTCGGATCCGGTGGGATGGGAGATGTCTGGCGGGCCGAGCACCGCCTCCTGGCGCGGCCAGCGGCAGTGAAGGTGATCCGTACTGATGCCGCGCAGACCAGCCCTTCCGAGATCGCCGAGCTGGAGGCGCGCTTCGAGCGCGAGGCGCAGGCCATCGCGTCGCTGCGGTCGCCGCACACCATCCAGCTGTACGACTTCGGCGTCGCCGCCGACGGCACGTTCTACTACGTGATGGAGCTGCTGGAGGGATTGGACCTGCAGGTGCTGGTTCAGCGCTTCGGTCCGACGCCGGTGCCGCGCGCCGTCCACCTGGTGAAGCAGGTTTGCCACTCGCTGGCCGAGGCGCACGGCGCCGGGCTGGTCCATCGCGACATCAAGCCCGCCAACGTCTTCGTGTGCCGCTACGGCGGCGACCTGGACTTCGTGAAGGTGCTCGATTTCGGTCTCGTGAAGCCGGTGGCCAGGCCCGTCCAGGCCACCACCCTTTCGGGCGTGCACAGCCTGCGTGGAACGCCGGCCTTCATGGCGCCGGAGCAGGTGCTCGGCGTTCACGCCGTCGACGCCCGCACCGACGTGTATGCCGTGGGCTGCCTCGCCTACTGGCTGATCAGCGGCGAGGTGGTCTTCACCGGCCGGACCGCGATGGAAACCATCACCATGCATGCACACGAGCGGCCAGTGCCGCTCTCGCGCCGGACCTCACAGCCAATCCCCGACGCGCTCGACGGGCTGCTGCTCGCGTGCCTCGACAAGGACCCGGCCCGTCGCCCTGTCAACGGCGGCGAGCTCGGCGAGCAGCTGGCGGCGCTCATGCTGGCGGAGCGATGGACGAAGCCGCTCGCCCGCGAGTGGTGGGAGGCGTTCCGAAGTGAGAAGTGAGAAGTGAGAAGTAGGAAGTGAGAAGTGAGAAGCCGACGCTAGTTTTCGAGTGACGTCTTCGGGTCTACCCGGGTGGCGCGGAGCGCGGGTTGCATCGCGGCGGCGAGTGCAGAGGCAGCAAGCAGCCCGGCGCAGGTAATCACCGTCGCCACCACCGGTGCCTCTGGGGAGACGACGAGCGTGCGCAGCATCGCCGCGGACGCGAAGCCGCCGGCAACGCCCAGAACGATTCCGATGCCGATCGGGAGTCCGGCGCGAACAAGGATCAGCTTCAGGATGCTCCCCTTCGACGCGCCCAGCGCGATGCGGACTCCCATCTCGCGGGTGCGGCGGCCGACGACGAAGGCGGTCATCGCGTAGATGCCCGCGAGCGCGAGCAGCGCCGACGACAAGGCCAGGGCGCCGATGATCAGCACGCTCAGCTCGAGCGGCGCCCGCTCGTCCTCGAGATAAGAATTCAGCGTGCGAATGTCCTGCACCGGCTGATCCGGATCGATGCGCGCGACGACACGCCGAATCTCGCCGCCGAGACGTTCGACGCCCGGGCCGCGCAACACGATGCCCATCCAGTTCACGAAGTCGAAGGTCTTCTGCGAGTACGGCACGTAAACCACCGGCCCCTCGTCGGCGTGAAGTCCTTCGTGCCGGATATCGCCGACGATTCCGACGATGGTTCGCGGCGGCTCGCCGGCAATGCGCAGCTGCGCGCCGGGGCGCGCTGCCGCGTCCAACCGGTCGGCCGCGGCGCGATTGAGGACGGCCACCAGCGGCGCCCGCGCGTCGTCGGTTTCGGCAAAGGCGCGTCCCTCGATCAACGGGACTCGCAAGGTTCTGAAGTAACCCGCGTCTGCCGGACGCACCGTCATCTGCTGCTCGCCGGCGGCCGGCAGTCCCTGGAGCGTCACCGCAAAGTGCAGCGCGTTGCCGACGAACGGCAGATCGGACACGAGGCCGACGCCGGCCACACCAGGAAGTTCGGACAGAGCGGCACTGACGCGAGCAGCAAATGTGGCGTGCGCGCCGGAATCCGGATATCGATCCCCCGGCAGGGTCAGCTGCATCGTGAGGGTATCTGCGGTGTCGAAGCCTGGATCGATCCGCGTCGTAGCCACGTACCCTCCAACCACGAAGGCCGTGGCGCTCAGCAGCGTGACCGCAAAGGCTACCTGGACGGCCAGCAGTGAGGTCCCTTCGTCCCGGCCGACGACTCGCGCGCCCGATCCGGGTAGCCCGTCGAGCGCGGTGCGGATGACGAGCCGTTGAGCAAACGTTGTTACGGTGATCGAGAGGGCCATCGAGCCAAATGCCGCGATCGCAAGCGGCACGGGATCGGGGACGAGCTGTTCGAGTCGCGGAACTCTCCCATCGCCCAGCGCGGTAAACACTCGCAGGAACGCCACGGCGACGCCGGCGCCAAGAAGGCCGCCGGCAGCGGTGAGCAGGGCGCTGTCCACCAGCAGCTGACGGCGGAGACGCGACGGCCCGGCCCCAAGGCTGGCCCGAATCGCCATCTCCTGGCGGCGGCCCGCGGCTCGCACGACCATCAGATGACTGGCGTTCCCACAACTGGCGAGAAGAACCAGCAGCGCAGCGAACACCCCGAGCCAGATTGCGCGGCGCGCATCGCCTACTACCTGTGCGGCTAGCGCCCGGACGATCACCCGATCGCCGGCGTTCGTGTCGGGATAGCTTTCGGCCAGCGCGGTCGCCGTCGCGCCGAGCGAGGCCTCGGCGCGGGTGGCATCGACGCCGGGCTCGAGCCGCGCGAGCAGCGAGACCCACTCACTGCGTCGGTCCTGCAGCACCGCGGAGGGAACCGCGAACGGCATCCACAGATCGACGTCGCGCTCTGGCAGCTCGAAATCAGGCGGCATGACTCCGATCACCGTCGCCGGCCTGCCGTTGACGGTGATGTCGGCGCCGACGATGGAGGGAACAGCACCGAAACGGCGGCGCCAGAGCCGATCGCTGAGCACCGCAACCCGTGTCGCGCCCGGGTCGTCGTCTGCGTCGCCGATCGTACGTCCGAGGCGGGCATCGCCTCCCGCGACTCGAAAGAAGTTGCCCGACACGATCACCGAGCGCAATCGCTCCGGACTGCCAGAGCCGGTGAGGTTCATCGGCCACGACGCGGACGCGGCAAGATCGGCTACTTCGCGGTTCTGCTCCTGGTAATCGCGCCAGTCGGCGGCGGCGAAGGCTCGGCCCTCGCCCGTGCTGGTCACATGTCGCACCACTACCAGCCGCTCCGGATTCGGATACGGCAACGGTCGCAGCACGACGGCGTCGAGCACCATGTAGGCGGCGGTCGCGGTGCCGATACCGAGCGCGAGAATCCCGGCTACCGCGAGGGAGAACGAAAGCTGGTGGCGCATGCGCCGCCACGCGTCGCGAACGTCCACCTCGATGCCGCTGAGCGATGAAGCCCTGGCGGGCAGAGCCGGCGCCCGATCCCGCGGCGGCGGAGCGGTGGCGCGTCGGCACGCGGAGAGATCGGAGTAGTCGGCTCGGGCGAGCACCTGCCGGACCGCGTCGAGCGCTTCCTCTTCGGACCGGCCGCGTTCGCGCGCGTCGGCGTAGACGTCCTGGACGTACTCCGCGAGCTCGGCCACGACTGCCTGCGACAGCCTGTAGCCGGCGGCGGCGCTATGCTCGCGGACGAGAGCAACCCAGCGGTCGGGGGCATCAGGCATACGACAACCCCGCCAGGTCGCGGATCAACGTGAAGAATTGCGTCCACTCCTGCCGCTGTGCGGCAAGAACCGCCCGGCCGGACGCGGTGATCCGGTAATAGCGCCGCCGCCGTTGCCCGGCCCGTTCGACCCAGCGGCCGCGGATGAGTCCGCGCTCCTCGAGCCGGTACAGCGTGGCGTAGAGCGACGCGAAGTTGAAGGTCAGCGCGCCACCGGACCGGTCGTCGATCCGCCGCACCAGCTCGTAACCGTGTAGGTCCTCACCCTCGAGCAGCGACAGGACGACGATCTCGGCCGCGCCCTTCTTCACCTCGCGCATCAGACCGGTTTCGGACACGCCAGCGATCTATATTCCGGAGTCCGATATATGTCAACGGTCTCGCATCGGCGACCTGGCGTGATTAGATTCCTTCCTCCTCGACCTCGAAGAACAGCGCTTCGAGCGCCATCTTGCGGATCTCCCAGCCGGGGTACTCGGCCTCGCCGACGAAGTAGCGGCACTCACCGGCGTTGTTGAGGCCGACGACGATGGTGAAGTCCAGGTCGACGCCGTCGCCCGAGACGTTGATGCGCGGCCCGACGCGCTCGAAGGCGACGACGGCCGAGCGTGCGGTTGAGAAACGGGCGCCGGTCCGGCTCACCTCGAACCGATCCTCGTCCTCGCTGTGAAGCTCGAAGCGCCATATCTGGGCCGCGCCGGCGAGCGCGTTCCGCCGCTCCACGTCCTTCGCCACCGTTTCCTGCAGGCGCGCGAACAGCAGCGCCGCGGAGCAGTTGGACTGAGCCGTTACCCAGTCGAAATCGTCGGTCGGTTGGTTGGCCATGGCGCATCAGATTACGCCAGCCGCGCGGTATCATCCGCGGCGGAGGCCGGGATGATACGCATCAGCTTCGTGTCGTTCGTGCTCGTCGTCTCGGTGGCCTTGCCGGGCAAGGCGCAGCAGCACGTTCACCCGCAGTCCGAGCGACTCGGCACCGTGCACTTCGCCACGTCGTGCACTGAGACCGCCCAGCCGCAGTTCGATCGCGCGGTGGCGCTCCTGCACTCGTTCGAGTTCGGCGCGGCGATCAAGGCGTTCGACGACACGCTCACCGGCGATCCGTCGTGCGCGATGACCCAGTGGGGCATTGCCCTGAGCCGCTGGGGCAACCCGTTCGCGGTCGGAGTTCGTCCCGCCGCGCAGCTTCAGCAGGGGCGCGCCGCGGTGGAGCGGGCCCGCTCGATCGGCGCGAAGACCGAGCGCGAACGCGCCTACATCGAAGCGATCGCCGAGCTGTACGATCAGCCCGACCGCCCGCAGCAGGCGCGAATGGAGGGCTATCGCGACGCGATGGGCCAGCTGAGCCAGCGCTACCGCGATGACACCGAAGCGGCGATCTTCTTCGCCCTGTCGCTGACCGCGGCCGAGGACCTGAACGACAAGACTTACGCGAGCCGGCTGCGCGCCGTCGCCATCCTGGAGCCGCTGTTCCAGCAGCAGCCGGAGCATCCCGGGCTGGCGCACTACATCATCCACAGCTACGACGTGCCGCCGCTCGCGTCGCGCGCGCTCGACGCGGCCCAACGCTACGCGCAGATCGCGCCGTCAGCGCCGCACGCACTGCACATGCCCTCGCATACGTTCACGCGAGTCGGCTTGTGGCAGCAATCGATTGACACGAACATCCAGTCGGCAGCGGTCGCGAAGGAACAGAAAGCCACCGGCGAAGAGCTGCACGCATCCGATTACCAGATGTACGCCTTCCTGCAGTCGGCGCAGGACGCGGCGGCGAAGCGCCTGCTCGATTCGCTGCCCGAGATCGCAGCCCGCTTCGACCCGCGCGCCATCTCCTCGGCCGCGCCGCCGTCGGCAGGGTATTACGCGATCGCCGCGATCCCGGCGCGCTTCGCGCTCGAGCGCGGCGCGTGGGCCGAAGCGGCGCGCCTCGAGATCCGGCCCAGCGAGATCCCTTACGCCGATGCGTTGACGGAGTTCGCGCGGGTCCTGGGTGCGGCGCGATCCGGCGACATCGCGGCGGCACGCGCCGGCGTGGAACGGCTCGAGGCGCTGCGGGTTCGCGAAGCAGCCCTGAACGAACCCTACTGGACCGAGCAGATCCGCATCGAGCGCGAGAGCGCGGCGGCGTGGGTCGCATTCGCGGAAGGACGGCGCGACGAAGCCCTCGCTCAGTTACGCACCGCCGCCGACGCCGAAGACCGCACCGAGAAGGCCGCGGTGACGCCCGGGCCGCTGGCGCCGGCGCGCGAACAGCTCGGCGAAATGCTGCTGGAGTTCGGGGATAACCGCGGCGCGCTGGCCGCGTTCGAGACCACGCTGACCAGGGAACCGAATCGGTTCCGGGCAACGTACGGCGCGGCCCGGGCTGCCGCACGGGCCGGCGACAGCACCGCGGCGCGGAAGCACTTCGCCGAGCTGATCCGCATCTGCGCGCGGGCCGACGAGCCGGGACGAGCGGCGTTGCAGGAGGCGCGAGCCTCGGTTACGCCCTAGGCGAAGGCAAGGCAGAAGGCAAAAGGCAGAAGGCTATTCAGCAACCAGCGCCGTCGTCCATCCCTCAAACCGACCCCGGATTCGCCGAAAGTGTGACTGCGGCGGCCAGACCAGCGTCGGGTTGGCGCCGGCGGTCACCTGCCCCGCGGACGCCGATTGCTATTCTCGACGCGTCCGATGACTTCAGGCTTCCATCGCGAGATCCGCGTCGCCGGTGAACGTCCCGAGAAGCGCGCTGCCTTCGGCTATGTCGTTGTCGGCGTCGGGGCAGCCGCAGCCGTCGCATTGCGCATTGCGCTCGACCTGCCGCTCGAAGCGAGCTCGTTGACGCTGGCCGCATTCGGCGTCGTGGCCGGCGCGTCCGCCTTCGCCGGTTTCAGGGCGAGACGGAGTTACGCCCAGGTGCGCGCCGCCGCTCGTAACAGCGAGCAGCGATACGCGGCCGTGTTCGAATCGTCGCCGTTCGCGCTGGCGCTGATGCGAATGCCCCGGGGCAGCGTGGTCGAAGCCAACGACGCGCTGCTGCGGCTGTTCGGATATCGTCGTGACGAAGTCGTGGGACGAACGACCGTCGAGCTCGGCATCACGCCCTCGCCGGCCTACGCGGCCATGACGTGGGAACTGCACCGCGGCGGCTCGGTTCGCGATTTCGAGTGCGTGCGGCGGATCGCCGGCGGCGTGCAGACACTCGCCATCTCCATGGACCACGTGACGTTGTCAGGCGAACGCTACGCAATGCTGGCTGTCCGGGACATCACCGGCCAACGACGGCTTGAAGACGCGCTCCGGGAATCCGAGCAGCGGCTCGCACACGCGGGACTTGTCGAGCACTGACGCGAGCCGCCGGTTCCTTTCGTACCAGTCCCGGTCCCCGCGTTCGTGCGCCGCTCGCGCCCGGTGAAGGGCAGGCCCTGCTACGCTTCGCGGCGTGCGACTGCTGCCACTCTTCCTCGCCCTCGCGCTAACTCAGGCCGCGGCCCCGGCGCCGCCCGAGGCGCGCGAGATCGCGCCCGACACCTACCTGCTGCCAGGCTCGTGGCTCTCCGATCGCGGCCCCGACGGCAACACCGTCATGATCGCCGGACCGGCCGGACTGATTGCGATTGACACCGGCCGGCATGTCTGGCAGAGCGACGGTATCCTCGCGTTCGCGAAGGCCCGCACGCAGCCAATCACCGTCATCGTCAATACCCACTGGCACCTCGATCACTCGAGCGGGAACCGGCGCGTGAAGGCCGTGTATCCCGATGCGAAGCTCTACACGACTCCGGCGATCGATCGCGCACTCGGCCCAGACGGGTTCCTGACTCGAAACCTCACCGCTGCGCGCGCCAAGCCGCTCCCGGCCGATGCACCGGCGGTGAGGCGGGAAGAAACCGAGCTCTTCCTGGCGACGATGGAGGCGTCGGCTGCGCTGCGGCCGGACGTGCCCGTCACGGCGTCCGGAGCGCTGACGCTCGCCGGCCGACCGCTCGCCGCCCACGTCACCGCCGGCGCGGTGACCGACGCCGACCTCTGGCTCTTTGACGAGAAGACCGGGGTTGCGGTGATTGGCGATCTCGTGACCCTGCCGGCGCCGTTCTTCGAGACCGCGTGCCCCGCGCGGTGGCAGGCCGCGCTCGACGAGGTGTGGAGCACGAAGTTCCGGGTGGCCGTGCCAGGGCACGGCGCGCCGATGACGCGCGAGGCGTTCGACACCTACCGGAAGGCGTTCGCGGCGTTCCGCTCCTGCGTAGCGGGCGAGAGCGCGCCGGCTGCTTGCGCGAGCGGTTGGGCGCGCGACGTCGATTCACTCCTCGCAAGCGATGCCGATCGCAAACAGGCCGCGGAGTTCGGCGCGTATTACGTCGAGTTCCTGCGCAAGGGCGGCGGCGC
Source organism: Vicinamibacterales bacterium (assembly GCA_035495795.1). GTDB lineage: Bacteria > Acidobacteriota > Vicinamibacteria > Vicinamibacterales > UBA2999 > VFZN01. Next base: position 124,680 of record DATJFF010000021.1, on the reverse strand, counting down.
CAGTGCCGATTGCCGCGAGAAATAGGCGCCGCTGACGCGGCGTGGGCCGCGCTTCAAAGGCGCTGCTCCGCAGCGTAGGCGCCGGCATTGCGGCGTAGGCCGCGCGTTGCGCGGCGGGCCTCGCTTTGCTCGGTGGGAGTGATGATTGGGGATTGGATGATGAGGGCGTGCCCGATTTCGGATTGGCGTTTGAGTCTGTGCTCATGACAGTTCAGGGGACGGCCCCGAAGCCGACCGGCGAATTGCGCCTGAAGTAGTCCGTGAGCGCGTCGATGTCTGTGGCGATCGCCATGCGGTCGCTGCTCTGGCCGAGAACACTCATTCCGTCGCCGCCGCCCAGCAGGAAGTCGGTCGTGACCACGCGCACGGAGTCGCTTGGCAACACCAGGTTGCCCCCGAGCCGAATCGAGCGGAGATCGACGCGCTGGCCGGCCGGGGCTGACGGGTCCGCCCGGTAGCTGAAGCCGCTCGACGCATAGAGCAAACGGCGTTGCCCTGGCCGCGGGTTGTCGAACTGCTGCTCAAGCAGTTGCCTGAGCACGTCACCGGTGATCGTGAAGGCCATGACCGTGTTGCCGAACGGCTGCACGGCGAACAGGTCCGCGAATGTCACCGCCCCCGGGCCCGCTCCCTCGGCCTTGACGATATCGGCGCGCACCCCGCCGGCGTTCATGAATGCCACCGCCGCCGTGTCGCCGGCCCGCTGCGCCGCAGCGAGCTGCGCGTCGGCGATGATCGTGCCGAGCTCGGAGCGCCCGTCCGGACCCGGCGCTTCACGGAGATCGTGCGACACGGAGCCGACCACTTCCCCGGCTTTGCCTTTCACCAGTGCGGTGTATTTCTCGACGATCCGCGCCACGCGCGGATCGGGCGCCAGCTCGCGCGTCACGATCTGATTGTCGGCATCGACCTGGACCAGGCGAGCGCGGCTCGGGTCCACTGTGAGCCGGATGCGGGTCACGACTCGCCCGTACGATCCGGCGCTGGTGACCAGGCGATCCCCGACGCGGCAGATATAGGCCGCATGGGTGTGCCCGGACACCACCACATCCACGTCAGTGGTCAGCTGCTCGGAGAGCCCGACGATGCTGCCACCGAACTCGCGGCAGGCGCTCGGGTCTGACGCACTCTCATCGCCCGCCTGCCGTCCGCCTTCGTGGACGAGCACGACGACCACGTTGACGCCCCGGCGCTTCAGCTCGGCGGCATAGCGGTTGATTACAGCTGTTTCGTCCAGGAACACGACCTCCCGGTTCACCTCAGGCGGCACGATCTGCCACGTCGCCTGGTAGGTCAGGCCAATGAAGCCCACCGTGACACCGCCTATTCTGCGGACGGCCGTCGGAGGAAAGATCGGCGCCGCCGTTTTCGAGCCCACGACATTCGCCGCCAGGTACTGAAACCGCGCGCCGGTGAATTCGTCGCCGTCCTGGCACCCGTCCTTCGGGTGGCACCCCCCATTCGCCAGCCGCAGCAGTTCGGCGATCCCCTCGTCGAACTCGTGATTCCCGACCGCGCTCACCGACAGCTCCATCGCGTTCAGCGCCTCGATGATCGGCTCGTCGTGGAACATGCCCGAGACGAGCGGCGAGGCCCCGACGAGATCGCCGGCGGCGACGACAAGCGTCGGCAGTCCGTCCGCAAGCCGTGACAGGTGCGCGGACAGGTACGCGGCGCCACCGGCCGGAACGGAGCCGACCCGCCCGTTGGTGCCACCAGGCGCACCGAGATGGCCGTGCAGGTCGTTGATCGCAAGCAGCTGGATGACAACCGGGCCGGGCGGGCGGGCCGCGGCAGCAACGAGCGCGATAACGACGACACCAAGTAACGCCGGAACGACAATCGCGGGGAGCCGTCTCACGCACGGATGTTAACCCTCCGCGGCAGCTGGCTGCGAGGCTGGCGTGCGCCGACGAAACCGATTGTCAGATTGCTGGTGACCGCTCCAAGATGACGCAGTCACCATCGACCCGCGCGAGAGCGGCGGATCTGCTGACGGGGAGGCTGCATGGACGTCGACGTCATCACTCAGAGTGCCATCGCGACGCTGGTCGCGGTGGGGTGGAAGATTGCCGGAGCGTTCGTCCTCTGGCTCGTCGGCAGGTGGCTGATCAGCCTGGCCACCAGCCTCCTCGGACGAGCGCTCAATCGCCAACAGCTCGACGTCACCCTCACCCGCTACTTCCAGACCGGGCTCACCGTCATCCTGAACATCGCGCTGATCGTCGCCATCCTCGGCTTCTTCGGCGTCGAGACGACGACGTTCGCGGCCCTGATTGCCGCCGGCGGCGTGGCGATCGGGGTGGCGTGGGGGGGCCTCCTCGCCAACTTCGCAGCCGGCGCGTTCCTGGTGTTCCTCAGGCCGTTCAAGGTCGGGGACTTCGTCACCGCCGCCGGGGTCACCGGCACCGTGGACGCCATCGGCCTGTTCGGCACCACCATCAACACGCCCGACAACGTCCACACCATCGTCGGCAACAACAAGGTCTTCTCGGACACCATCTCGAACTATTCGGCGAATGCCTACCGGCGCGTCGATCTCACCGCCACGATCAACAACGAGGTCGATCACCGCCGCGCGATCAGCCTGCTCAAGGAGCGGCTCGCGGGCATTCCCAACGTGCTCGCCGCGCCGGCGCCCGACGTGGACGTCCTGCAGTTCACTCCGGCCGGCCCGCTGCTGTGCGTGAGGCCCTACTGCAAGAACGACAACTACTGGCAGGTGTATTTCGATTCGAACCGGCTCATTCGCGAGACGTTCGGCGAAGCCGGGTTCCCGGCGCCGATGCCCTCTTACTCGGTCAAGGGCGGCTGGACGGCAGCCCCGGAATAGCAGGCGGCTGAAGAACGCCGCCGCCTCAAGGCAAAAGGCAGAAGGCAAAAGGCAAAAGGCAGAAACCAGAGGCAGAAGGCAGAAACCCGAAAGTACGAACTTGTGAACCGGCTCCGGCCGCGCCACTGCCCCGCCGAGGGGGCCGCGACTCAGGCCCGGCGCGACAGCTCGGCGTGAGCGCGGGCGCGCTCGCGATCGATCTGCTCGGGCGTCGCGCCGAGCGAATCGAGGATGTCCTCGATGAAGGCCAGCGCGACTTCGCCTTCCCCGGAGTAGACGCGGGTCGCGCCGGCCTCGTGGAGGTCAGCCACGTCGCGCAGGTAGGTGGCGCGGGCGAGCACGCGGATCTTCGGGTTCAGCGCCCGCGCCACTCGAATCACCTCGGCGCTGTTCGCCATTCCCGCCGAACCGAGGACGAGGCTTCCGGCGCGCGCGACGCCGGCAGCCTCGAGTACGTCCGGCCGTGTCGCGTCTCCGTAAATGGCCTCGACGCCGTTGTCGCGGAGGGCCCGGACGGCGTCCATGTTGAGCTCGATGACCGTCGGCGTGATGCCATTGTCCTGCAGCAGCCGCACGATCGTCCGGCCGGTCGGCCCGTAACCGATGACGACGGAGCGATGCGCCTGATCGGCCGGGCGCGGCGGTTTCGGCGGTGCGGTTCCGGCCTCTGCCGGCGTCCCGCGGTTGAGGAGCGGCCACAGCGCCCGGCGCTCGCGCGCCCATCGTTCGATCGGCCTGATCGTTCGATACGCCGCCGGGTTCAGCACGATCGACACGATTGACGTCGCGACCAGGATGTTGGTGGCCTCGCCCGGCAGGACACCGAGCTGCCGGCCGAGCGTCGCGAGGATGAACGAGAATTCGCCGATCTGGGCGAGCGCGATTGCGACGGTGACCGAGGTCCGCAGCGGATAGCGGCGCGCCCAGACGAACAGCATCGCGACCAGGGGCTTACCGACCAGAACGATCGCCAGCGCGCCAATCACCAGGCTGGGCGAGTGGAGCAGCGCCGCGGGATCGAGCAGCATGCCGACCGAAACGAAGAAGAGCACGGCGAACGCATCGCGCATCGGCAGCGCCTCGGACGCGGCTCGCAGGCTGTAGTCGGAACGGCCGACCACCATTCCGGCCACGAATGCCCCGAGCGCCATCGACACGCTGAAGACGAGCGCCGAGCCGACGGCAATGCCCAGCGCGATGACCAGAACGGTCAGGACGAACAGCTCGCGCGACCTCGTCTCTGCGATGTAGTCGAGGACGCGGGGAATGACCCGCGTCCCGACGATGGCCGCAAATGCGACCAGGGCTGAAACCTTCAGCATCGTCCACCCCAGCGCAATCCAGAGCGGTTGATTGCGGGCGGCGTCGCCGACGATCGCGGGCGGCGTCGCCGACGATCGCCGGCAGCAGCACGAGCGCCAGCACGGTCAGGACGTCTTCGACCACGAGCCAGCCGACCGCGATGTGGCCGGCCTGTGTGTGGAGATCGTTGTTGTCGGCGAGCACCCGCACGAGCACCACCGTGCTGGCGACGGCCAGCGCCATGCCGAAGATCAGGCTGGCCGACCAGTCCCACCCGAAGGCGCGCGCCAGCACGACGCCAAGCACCGTGGCGACGCCACTCTGTGCGATCGCCCCGGGAATGGCCACGCCTCTGACCGCGAGCAGCTCCTCGATGTGGAACTGCAGGCCGACGCCGAACATCAGGAGAATGACGCCGATCTCGGCCATCTGTTCGGCGAGGTTCGTGTCGGCGACGAAGCCTGGCGTGTTCGGGCCGACGAGCGTACCGGCAAGCAGATAGCCGGCGATTGGCGAGAGACCGAGGCGATGGGTGAAATAGCCGAGCACGAGGGCGGCGCCGAGCCCGCCCGTCAGGGTAAGAATCAGATCGTACTCGTGCATGCACCGGCCCGCGTCATGCCGTCGAGTGTATTACGCGGTCCAGCACGACGTTCGCCGCCGAACGCCCGATCGCGTTCACCTACCACGTTGACTTGATACCGTCGAGGCGCTACGGTTCCGCCCCATGGCATCCTCGACCCTCAATCGTCGCGAATTGCTCGCCGGCGCCGGCGCAACCGCTGCGGCCCTCGCCTTCGACACCAGCGTCGGCTTGGCGCAGGCAACGCAATCTCGACCGGTCGTCTTCACCAACACGACCGTCGTGACAGTTGACGAAGTCAGGAACGGCGTCGCGCTTGCCGTCCAGGGCGGCCGGATCGCGGCGATCGGGCCGAACGACGAGGTGATGAAGCAGTACCAGCAGGCCGAGATATATGACGGTCGCGGCAAGGCCCTGTTCCCCGGCTTGATCAACTGCCACGCACACCTCGCCCAGACCATTGCGCGCGGGTTCAACGAGGACTTCGGGTTTCCCAACAGCTACAAGCTCGCCGTTCAACCGACCAGCCTGATCTCGAAAGAAGAAGCCACGCTGATGGCGGTGGTCGGCGCGCTCGAGGCGATCCGCACCGGAAGCACGACCGTCGTCGAGAATGTCGGCGGCACCGCGGCGACGGCGTCGGCGCTCGCCCAGACCGGCCTGCGGTGGGTCTTCGCGGAATCGGCAACGGATCGCGAAGGCGGCTCGCCGATGTCGCCCGAGGTCCTCGCGCGCGGTGAAGCGCCGCGCTTCTCGCAGAAGATGCGAGAGGAGGGGCTTGCCCGCATCACCGCGCTGCACAGTGCCTGGCACGGCAAGGAACAGGGCCGGATCTCGGTCTTCCCCGCCGCCGGGCTGGCCGAGAACTCCTCTCCGGAACTGCTCGCGGCGGTCCGCGGATTCGCCGAGAAGAACGACCTCGGCTACACGATTCATCTTTCCCAGAGCCAGGCCGAAGTGGACTACGTCCGGAAACACCACGGCGTCAGCCCGGTCGGGTTCCTCGACCGTCACGGCTTCCTGAGCCCGCGGCTGTTCGCAGCCCACTGCCGCTACGTCGACGACGCCGACATCGCGCTGCTGGCTAAATCGGGCACCATCGTGTCGCACCAGGCGGCAATGGCCGGCAATCGCGGTGTCATCCCGCCGATCCCGGCAATGCGCGCGGCCGGCGTGCCGATAGCGATGGGCACCGACAACAACACCACCGATCTGTTCGAGGTGATGCGGGTTGCGATGATCACCGAGCGGGTGAAACGTAACGACGCCTTTCCCGGCGTGCTGCCGCAGCCGGAGGACGTGCTCGCCGACGCGACGCTGGGCAGCGCCCGTGCGGTGCGGCAGACGGCGACGATCGGATCGCTCGACGTCGGAAAGAAAGCCGACATCCTGGTCCTCGACACGCAGCGAATCCACATCGTGCCGGCGGTGCGCATCGTGTCGGCGTGGATTCACAACGGACAGCCGTCCGACATCGAGTCGGTGATGATCGACGGCCGGTTCGTCATGCGCGATCGGAAGATCCTCACGGTTGACGAGCCGCGCATCATCGTCGACGCCAGCCGCGTCGGCCAGCGGGTGTGGAGCGAGGTGCAGAAGGCCGGTCCGATCAAGGTGCCGCGCCTGCCTCGGCCGAGGTGAGGTCTTGGGGTCTTGGGGTCTTGGGGTCTTGGGGGTCTGCCTTCTGCCTTCTGCCTTTTGCCTTTTGCCTTTTGCCTTGACCCGGCGCGATCTTTGAATCCGTCCCGGGTATGGTCGAACCGGTTCCAGATGACGAGCTTCAGGGCGGGCTGACTGAGCAGGAAAAGCGCTCCAACGTCATTCGACTCGCATTTGCCGACGACGAGGGAGCGTTCGAGGAGTTCTGCCGGACGGTCCGGGATTTCGTGCCCGCCGGCATTCGCGGCATCCTGCGGGGCAGCGCCGTCACCGGCCGGCGATGGAGGGACGAAGCGCCCTTCGACGCCGACGGCCCAGGGACCAGCGATCTCGACCTCACGCTGGTCGGCGACGCCGGTCTTGCGTACTTCATCGCTGCGGGTTTCTTCGTGCCCGGCGTCCACTCGCGGCCGCTCAGCGAGCACGATCCGGACATCGCGCCGGACCTGGTCCCGCTCCGCCGCCAACTCATGGAGATGGTCAAGCGGCCGGTCAACATCCAGGCCTCCCGCGACATCGTCACGCGGTTTCGAGGCGACATGCTCGGGCAACCATACTTGACGCTTTTCGAGAAGCCGGAGAGCGCGCCGCTCGGCATCGCGGCCGGCAGGTGATGTTCCGGCTCCTCACCTACAACATCATGCACGGCGGCGGCGGGCGCCTCGACGCGCTCGCGGCGGTGATCGGCGGCTGTCAGCCCGATCTCGTGCTGCTGCAGGAAGCGACCGATCCGGCCAATGTCCAGCGTCTCGCGGAGGTGACCGGGATGGCGGAGTGGCGCGCCTTCCGGGCGCAGTCATTGGGCTTCTTGAGCAAGCAGCGCGTTGCCGGATCGGAGTGGGTCCGGCCGCCGATCTCGCGGCACGCGTTCGTCGAAGTGGTGCCGGTACCCGGCCTCCGGATCTTCGGGGTCCACCTGAGCGCGGTCCACGCCGCCTGGACCGAGCGGCGGCGCGTGCTCGAGCTGCGTGCGCTGCTCAAGACGGTCGCGCGTCACCAGGACGGGTTTCACGTCCTTGCCGGGGATTTCAACACCGTCGCGCCGGGCGACGTGTTCGAGGCCTCGAAGCTCCCGCTGCGCGTGCGGCCGTTCGTGTGGCTGAGCGGCGGCCGCATCAGGTGGCGAACGGTCCAGACCGTGCTCGACGCCGGGTATGTCGACGCATTCCGAACGCTGCACCCCGGCGATCCCGGACTGACGCTGCCCACGCCTACGCCGCACGTCCGGCTGGACTACGTGTTCGTGCCGCAAGCGCATGCCGCTCGGGTGGCACGGTGCGACGTGGTCCGCGCCGGCGCCACCTCCGGCGCGTCCGATCATTTCCCGATCGTCGCGGATCTGAACATTACGTAAACCCTCCTCGGGCGCTCTTTCCTTGACCAGTGAGCGTCACTGAACCACAATGCGCGTCAATGTCGCACACTCCGCGTCCCCTCACGCGGCAGCATCGTTCGGCCACGTGTCTTCTGGCCTGCTGCCTCGCGTTCCTCCTCGTACCGACAGCCCCCGCCGCCGCCCAGAGCGGACCGGTGCCGTTGGTCGTCTTCGGTGACAGCCTCTCGGACCCGGGCAACGCGTTTGCGTTCCTCCACCAGAACGCCACGCCGCCGGATTTCGGCCTGAACTCACTCCTGGTGCCGAGCGCGCCGTATGCGATTGGGGGACACCATTTCACCAACGGCGACACGTGGGTCGAGCAGTTGGCGGCGCGCTTTGGCATAGGCCGATATGCGCTACCTGCCTTCGCGAGCGCGAACCCGCATGCGATGAACTTCGCCGTCGCGACCGCGCGGGCACGTGACGATGGAACCTGTGGTGCCAACCCGACACCGGATTGCCATCCGAGCCTCGCGCTGCTGATCGCGTTGTTCCTGCAAAAGACGGGCGGCGTCGCGCCCCCCGGTGCGCTGTATGTCATCCAGGTCGGCGGCAACGACGTCCGCGACGCGCTCGCGGCGGCGGCGGGCAATCCGCCGGATCCGGCCGGCGCCGCGTTCATCCTGCAGTCAGCCGGTCAGGGAATCGCCAACGGCGTCGCCGCTCTGTACGCTGCAGGCGCGCGGCACTTTCTCGTCTGGAACGTTCCGACCCAGGCACTGACTCCAGCGGCCCGCCTCCTGGAACGGTCTATTCCCGGTTTCCAGTCCGCCGCCGCGTTTGCCACCGGCTTGTTCAATTACAACCTGTCGCACGACACCGACCCGCAACCCGACCTGCTGGACGGATTGAGCACGTTCCCCGGCATCGACATTCGCGTGTTCAACGCCGATGGGTTGCTGGCCGCCATCTTCTTCTCGCCGGCCGCGTTCGGGTTCACCAACGTCGTCGATGCCTGCGTCACGCCGGGAACCGCGCCGTTCACGTGCCGCACGCCCGACCAGTATCTCTTCTGGGACGGCATCCACCCGACCACAGCGACGCATGCGGTAATCGCCCGGGCCGTCGCGCAGCTATACGGGTATTAGTCGAGATCGCGCGGGTGCAGGGGTGAATAGGTGCAGGGGAGCAGAGGTGATGGGCTAGCGGTACTGCACTTGTGCACCCGTGCACTGCTGCACCCTTGCACCAGCGAAAACCAGTTACGAGGGCGCGACCAGCTTGCGAATTGTTTGCAGGAGCGCCGTCCCGTCAATCGGCTTCGCGCAGTAGGCCGAGTAACCGGCGGCGAACGCCTGCCGTCGATCGTCGGGGCGCGCGTAGGCGGTGAACGCGATCGCCGGCAACGTGAAGCCCCGCGCGCGGACGTCGCGGATCAGTCCGTAGCCGTCGATTTCCGGCATGGCAATGTCGGCGATGAGCAGATCGAACCGGCCGGACTGCAATCGGGCCAGGGCATGCACGGCGGAGTCGCAGGCTACGACTGCCGCGCCGTGCCGCTCGAGCAGCATCGCCACGAGCTCGCACGAGTCCCGCTGATCGTCCACCACCAGCGCGCGCAACCCGTCGAGCCGGACGTCCGTGCCGGCGGCGGCCGGCGCCACGATTGACGTCTGCATCGAGCTCGCGACGAGCGGCAGCGAGACTGTCACCGTCGCGCCGTGCCCCAAGCCCGCGCTCTCGGCCTGGATCGAGCCGCCGTGCAGCTCCACGAGATGGCGCGCGATGGCCAGCCCGAGGCCCAGGCCGCCGTACTTCCGGGTCGAGCGGCTGTCGGCCTGCCGGAACCGCTCGAAGATGTGCGGGAGGAACTCGGGCGCGATTCCTGCGCCTTCGTCACGCACCCGGATTGCGATGCGCTGATCGTCGGTCTCGCTGCGGATCGTGATCCGGCCGCGCTCGTGGCTGAACTTCACGGCGTTGGCGAGCACGTTGTTGAGGACCTGGTGGAGGCGCTTCGGGTCGCCTTCGACGAACGGCACCGAGGTCGAGAGTCGCGTGTCGAAAGTGATCCGTCGGGCGTCCGCGGGCGGCTGCACCGCGGCGATCGCGGTCTCGACGAGCTGGGCGACCGGGACGTTGCGGCGATCGAGCTCCAGCTTGCCGGTGATGATTCGCGACACGTCGAGGATGTCCTCGATCAGCTGCGCTTGGAGCCGCGCGTTGCGGCTGATCACATCGATGGCGTGATGGATCCGCTCCGCCGGCATCTCGCCGGAGCGAAGCAACTCGGTCCAGCCGAGGATCGCGTTGAGCGGCGTGCGGAGCTCGTGGGACAGCGTCGCGAGGAACTCGTCCTTCAGGCGGCTGGCCTCCTCGGCGGCCGCCAGCCGCGCCAGCTCCGCCTCCTTCCGCCGTGTCACCATCATGCAGATGCCGCTCATCGCGACCGGCTGTCCGTCCGCGTACTCGACGCGTCCCTTCCCTTCGCACCAGCGCACCGTGCCATCCGGCGCGACGATCCGGTACTCCACGTCGTGGGGCACACCTTCGCTCAACGCGCGCTGCACCGACGCGAACACCTTCTCGCGATCCTCAGGGTGGATCTCGCGCTCGTAGCTCGCGAACGTGCCGTCGAAGACGCCCTCGGGCAGGCCGTGAATCCGCTGGAGGTTGTCCGACCACTGCACCTCGTTGGTGCGCAGATCCCAGTCCCACGTGCCCATCGACGCCGCGTCGAGCGCGAAGCGAAGCCGCGCCTCGCTGCGGCGCGCCTGGTCTTCAGCCTTCGTCCGCTCGACGGCAAAGGCCACCTGCGCGGCGATCACCGCGGCCAGCTGCAGATCGTCGACGTCCGGCGCGTGCGGCGCGTCGAAGTAGAGCATGAACTTGCCGATCACCCGGTCCTGGCTGACCAGCGGGATGAACGCCATCGCGGCGATGTGCTCGGCGAGGATCGTCGGCAGATACGCGGCGAGCGACACGTCCGCGGTCACGTCGCGGACCACGATCGGTTCCGGGTCCACGGCCTCCGGCGTCCACGGCGTGTGTCCCTCGACTGCGCGCCGGTAGTCGTCCGAAATACCGCGGACGGCCTTGAAGCGCATCACGCCGTCGGCGTCGAACAGCAGAATCGACGAGCGCTCCACGCCGAGCCCGTACGTCAGCGCATCGAGGGCTGCCGCGTAAATCTCGTCGAGCGTGCGGGTTTTGCCAATCGCCCGAGTGAGCGACAGGCATACGGCTGTAGATGACTTCAGCAGGCTGGGCATCAGGGGGCGTCCGGGAGGATTGTAAGCGGAGACGCGCCGCGACCACCTCAGCCGCGCTCCGCGCGGCGCTTCGCAGGCTTCAGGCTCCAGGCTTCAGGCTTCAGGCCAGTCCCGCTGATCGGAAAAGCGACGAGAGATTACGAAGTCACGAAGGAAGGCCCGAAGATCACGGGTCTCTTGGAGAATTGCACGCGTGACGGCCCCCCATGAGCCTTCGTGCCGTCCTTCGTGTTCTTCGTGTCTTCGTGGTTTCTTTCGACCGGAATGCAGCGCGACAGCGCGAGCGGCCTGGAGCCTGAAGCCTTTGCGGGCCTGCCGCGCCGAAGCGCACTCCAGCCTCATCCGCGCGAAGGCGGGAACTTGCCGTAGACCGTCTACGTCTCTAGCCGTAGAACGTCTACATCTATGGCCAAGACGCCCGACGACCAGCGCCTCGAGCTTCTTCAGGGCACCCTCGACATGCTCATCCTGCGCACCCTCCAGTGGGGTCCGCGCCACGGGCACGGGATTGGCCAGGTCATCCGCGCCCAGTCGGACGACCTGCTCAAGGTCGAGACCGGGTCGCTCTACCCCGCCCTCCACCGGCTGGAGAAACGGGGCTGGCTGAAAGCGGAGTGGGGCGTCAGCGAAGCGAACCAGCGGGCCAAGTTCTACCGACTCACCGCCCCCGGCAAGGCCCAGCTCTCGCGCGAGCGCGACCGCTGGAGCCAGCTGGTCACCGCCATCGGGCGAATCATGAACCCGTCCCCGACCGAGGAATAACCCCACAGCCTGCTGGGTGGTAGATGCCATCGGTTGGGACTCCCGTTGCTGTGTGCCCCGTTCCGGCAAATCACCGGGCGGATGGAATGCTCAACTCAAGTGACCTGAGGGGTTAGACATGCGGCCCGACGAGCATGAGATCGACGAAGAGCTCCGCGGCCACCTGGCAATCGAGATCCAGGAACGGATCGATCGCGGCGAGGACCCGGCCCGGGCCCGCCGCGCGGCGCTGGCCGAGCTCGGCTACGTGCCGCGGGTCCGCGACTCGATTCGAGCGGTGTGGTACACGGCGTGGTTCGACGCCGCGATGGATCTCGGCCGGGACCTTCGCGTCGGACTCCGCTCGCTGATTCGCGCTCGCGCGCTGTCGGCCGCGGTCATCTTGACGCTGGCGCTCGGCATCGGCGCCAACGCCGCGATTTTCAGCGTCGTCCGCGGCGTACTGCTGCGGCCGCTCGTCAATCGCGCCGAAGATCGCCTGGTCTACATCCGCCAGAGCGCGCCCGGAATCGGCGCCACGAACATGACCTTCTCGGTGCCGGAAATCGACGACCTGAAGGCGCGCACCACCACCATCGAGGCGTTTGGCGACTTTTCGACGATCGACTTCACGCTCGTCGGCATCGGTGAGCCGCGCGTGGTCCGCGCCGGCGTCGTCAGCGGCGCGTTCTTCGACGTGATGGGGCTGCAGCCGCTGCTCGGCCGCCTCGTGTCGGCGGAAGACGATGGGCCGAAGGCCGCACCCGTGGCGGTGCTGACTTACCGATTCTGGACCACCACGCTCGGCAGCGACCCGTCCGTGGTCGGCCGCAACATCAGGCTCGGCTCACGCACCGCGACAATCGTCGGCGTGCTCGAGCCGTCGATTCCCTACCCGGTGGACACCGAAATCATTGCCAACGTCGTCACGAGCCCGCATCACATGGACGCGCTGATGGTGACCGGGCGCACCCACCGGATGACCGAGATCTTCGGGCGGCTGTCGCCCGGCGTCACCGTGGAACAGGCTCGCGCCGAGCTGATCACCGCCCACGCTGCGTCGATGCAGGAACACCCCGATGCCTACCCGGCCCGGAACGACGTGCGGATGACCGTGACGCCATTCCGCGAAGCGGTTACCTCGCAGGCGCGCCCGATCCTGATGGTGCTGCTGGCTGCCACCGGCGTGGTGTTCATCATCGCCTGCGCAAACGTCGCCAATCTGATCCTCGCTCGATCGGTGCGCCGCGAAGGGGAACTTGCCGTCCGGGCCGCGCTCGGCGCCAGCCGCGGCGCATTGCGGCGCACGCTGATGGCTGAAAGCCTGGTGCTGTGCACGGCCGGCGCGGCGCTTGGCGTGGTGCTGGCCGGGCCGCTGGTGTCGGTGGTGGCCCGCTACGCTTCCCGGTTCTCGGCGCGCGCGCTCGATGTCACGGTGGACGGCAGCCTCCTGTGGGTCGGCGCCGGATTGGCGATCGCTGCCGCCGTAATTCTCGCCTACGCACCGACGCTTCCCGGCTCGACGACGACGTCTGCCAGCGCGCTCACCACGAGCGGCCTGCGGTTGACGCCGCGGCTCCACCGCCGGTTGAAGGCGTTCGCCACCGCGCAGGTGGCGTGTTCGTTCGTCATGCTGGCTGCCGCCGGCACTCTCGTGGCAGCGCTCGTGGCGCTGCAGCGCGGCAAGGACGGCGCCGATCTCGCGCACGTGCTCGCGATCGACATTCCGCTGCCGATCGAATCGTTCGGGCCGAAGGCCATCGCGTTCAACGGCGAGGTGATGCGCCGCGTAGCGGAGCTGCCGGGCGTCGAGCACGTCTCGGTCGGCAACGTCGTGCCGTGGCGCGACCTCGGCACCTTCCCGCCGACGCCGTTTGCGGCCGAGGGCTATACGCCGGCTGACGGCGAAGAGCCGCCGCACGCGCGAATCCGGAACGTGTCGCCGGATTTCTTCAACACGCTCGGCGTGCCGCTGGTGGCCGGACGCGACTTCACCGACGACGACCGCCGCGGCGGCGAGCCGGTAGTGATCGTCAGCCAGAGCGTCGCGCAGCGGCTGTTCCCGAACGGCGACGCGCTCAACCGGCAGATCTGGTGGACGGATCGGACCTTCGGCGGGGCGCATCGCCGCATCGTCGGCGTGGCCGCGGACGTCAACGACCAGCAGGCCGACGGCGGTCCGTCGTTGACGATCTATCACCCGTTCCAGCAGGTGCCGTTCGCCGGCCGGCTCTTCGTCCGAACCGCCGGCGATCCGTACGCGTTCGTGCCGGTCATCAGCCGGATGATCCGCGAGATGGCGCCGGATCAACCGGTGGAGCGCGCCGCCACGCTCGCCGACATCCGCTCCGAGATGCTGTCGCCGGATCGCGTCAACGCGTTCATCGTCGGCGGCTTCGCGACGGTGGCGCTGCTCATCGCGGCGGTTGGGATTGCCGGTGTGCTCGCCTTCTCGGTGAACGCGCGCATTCGCGAGTTCGGCGTGCTGCTGGCCATCGGCTCGACGCCGCGTCACCTGCTGCTCGGCGTGCTTGGCGAAGGCACGGGCATCGTACTCGTCGGCATTCTCGCCGGGGCCGCCGGTGGCTACGTGCTTGCGGAGCTCGCCGGGCGCTACCTCGAATCGCTGCAGCTCCCAGGCGCGCTGCCGGTCGGCGTTGCTGCGGCGGTGCTGTTTGGCGCCGCGATCGCGGCGTCCCTGATTCCCGCGGCGCGCGCCTCGCGCGTGGACGTGCAACAGGCTCTCCGGTCGGAATAGGCAAGGCAAAAGGCAAGAGGCAAAAGGCAGAAGGCAAAGGCAGAACATGCAAGACCATCCCGATCGAGTCATGGAGCCGAGCCGCGTGCGGGTGTGGCCCGGCGTCGCTCTCGCGGTGCTGCTGGTGGTGCTCCGGCTCGTGATGCCGGCGGTCGCGCCGGACGCCGCGATCGTGGGAGTACCAGTGCCGATGATCGGCATTCTCGGCGGCGCGCTCTGCGCCGTGGCGATCGTGATCTGGTGGCTGTTCTTCAGCCGGGTCCGATGGACCGATCGCTTGCTGATCCTGGCGATCAGTGCGGCTGCGTTCGGGGCAGTGTGGCTCGTCGTGGACCGCTCGGTCTCGAACGGGATGATGGGGATGATGTACGTGGTGTTCGCGCTGCCGCTCGCCGCGCTCGGACTGGCGGCCGGCGCGGCGGCGGCACGAAATGCCGCTGCGGGGCGACGCCGCATCATCGTCCCAGCTGTCGTCCTGATGGCTTGCAGCCTGATGGCGCTGGTCCGCACCGGCGGCATCAGCGGCGACGGGATCTCGGATCTCCACTGGCGCTGGACGCCGACGCCAGAGCAGCGACTCCTCGCCGCCGCGCCAGCTCCGCTCGAACCGCCCGAGACATCGGGTGCCAGGTCCACCGGAGTGCCTGCGCCTGTCGCACCAGCGGCACCAGCCGCACCCGTCGCACCTGCCGCACCCGCACCTGTCGCACCAGTCGCACCCGCACCTGTCGCACCCGTCGCACCGGTCGCACCCGCACTTGAGGCACCCATCGCACCAGCCGCACCTGTCGCATCCGCGTCCGCTCCCGCTGAATCCGCGGAGCTACGGCGAGACAGGCCCGCCCCGGAGTGGTCTGGGTTCAGGGGCTCGCGTCGCGACAGCGTCGTCAGCGGTGTGCAGATCGACACCGATTGGTCGAAGCGCCCTCCGGTGGAGATCTGGCGCCGGCCAATCGGGCCGGGGTGGTCGTCGTTCGCGGTGAACGGTGACTTGATCTACACGCAGGAGCAGCGCGGCGACGACGAGATGGTGTCGTGCTACCGGTTGTCCACCGGCCAGCCCGTCTGGCAGCACAAGGACAACGTCCGGTTCTGGGAATCGAACGGCGGCGCGGGCCCGCGCGCGACGCCGACTCTACACGGCGGCCGTGCCTACTCGATGGGCGCGACCGGTCTCCTCAACGCGCTCGACGCGAAGAACGGGCGGCTGGTCTGGTCACGTGACACGATTGCCGACACCGGCAAGGAGATTCCGGGCTGGGGCATCTCCAGCTCGCCGCTCGTCATCGACGATCTCGTCATCGTCGCAGTCGCGGGCCAGCTTGCTGCATACGACGCGGCCACCGGCGAGCCGCGCTGGACCGGCGAACCAGGTGGCGGCGGCTACAGCTCGCCCCATTACGCCGTCATCGGCGGCGTCCCTCAGGTGGTCCTGCTGCGCGGCGCGCGCACCATCAGCGTCGCGCCGGCGTCAGGCGCGCTGCTCTGGGAGCACCGTTGGCAACCCTCGGTCAGCATCGTCCAGCCAGCCGTGAGCACGGATGGAAGTGTGCTGATCGCGTCGGGAGATGCGATGGGTGGCATGGGTGTTCGGATGGTCACCGTCTCGCACGCGGAATCGGATTGGACGGTGCAGGAGCGCTGGACATCGCGCGCGTTGAAACCCTACTTCAACGATCTCGTCATTCACCGCGGTCACGCCTACGGATTCGACGGCGGCATCCTCGCGTGCCTCAGCCTCGAGGACGGCGAGCGGTGCTGGAAGGGCGGCCGATACGGGCACGGGCAGATGCTGCTGCTGCCAGATGAGGACCTGCTGCTCGTTCTGTCGGAGGATGGCGAGCTCGCGCTCGTGCGTGCGGCCGCCGATCGCTTCGAGGAGGTCGCGCGCGTCCCGGCGCTCAACGGCAAGACGTGGAATCATCCAGTGCTGGTCGGCGACGTGCTGCTGGTTCGCAACGGTGAAGAGATGGCGGCGTTTCGTCTCACTCGCACCGGAGCTGAACACGTCACACCTGCGACGAAAACCGAGGTCGCGCGACGCTGACGTAGCAGTCACGCTTCGCATCACCATCATCGCAAGGTTCTGACCTCGCTTCGCTAACCGCATCGAACATCCGCGCCGATGCCAGCTGGCGAGTACACTGGCAGCTTCTGTGGGTGACAGGAATTTCCGGCTCGTCTACTCCACCGCGACAGATGGCACGTGTCCGGCCTGCGGCTGGCCGCTACGGAACTGCCAGTGCAGCCGGCGGCTCAGCGCTGGCGCTGCCGCGCTGCCCGATCGCATCGTCGCCAAGCTGCGAGTGGAGAAGAAGGGCCGCGGCGGAAAGACCGTCACCGTCGTCTACGATCTCCCGAAGAACGACGCGTTCCTCAAGGACCTCGGCCAGAAGCTGAAGCGGACCTGCGGCACGGGCGGCGCCGTCGCGGACGGCGCTATCGAGCTGCAGGGCGATCTCCGCGATCGTGTGCGCCCATTCCTCCAGGGTCTCGGCTACATCGTGAAAGGTTGATCGATGGTAACGCCTCGAACGCTCGGGAGCGCCGGGCCAGCCGTGTTCCCCCTCGCGCTCGGCTGCATGGGGATGTCTGGCGCGTACGGCCGCGCCGACGAGGCCGAGAGCATTGCTACGATCCATGCGGCCCTCGACGCCGGGATTACCCTGCTCGACACCGGCGACTATTACGGCGCCGGTCACAACGAACTGCTGATCGGGCGCGCACTCGGCGATCGCCGCGGCCGGGCCCTGGTGTCGGTGAAGTTCGGCGCGCTGCGCGGGCCGGACGGCGCCTGGCTCGGCTTCGACACGCGGCCCGCGGCAATCAAGAACTTCATCGGCTACACGCTGACCAGGCTCGGGCTCGATCACGTGGACATCTACCGTCCCGGGCGGCTCGATCCGAACGTGCCGATCGAGGACACGATCGGCGCTGTCGCGGACCTGGTGAAGGCCGGCTACGTTCGCGCGATCGGCCTGTCCGAGGTTGGCGCCGACACGATCCGCCGCGCCCAATCGGTGCACCCGATCTGCGATTTGCAGATTGAGTACTCGCTGGTGAGCCGCGGCCCGGAGCCGCGCATCTTCCCGACGGTGCGGGAGCTGGGCATCGGCGTGACGGCGTACGGCGTGCTGTCACGGGGACTGCTGAGCGGATCGAAACCGGCGGCAAGCGGCGACTTTCGTGTCCATCTGCCGCGATTTACCGGCGAGAACGCCGCACGGAACGTGGCACTGGTGGACACCCTCGCGGCGCTGGCACGCGAGCGCGGCGTCACCGCATCCCAACTGGCGATTGCCTGGGTGCTGACGAAGGGCTCCTTCATCGTTCCGCTCATCGGCGCCCGGACGCGGGCCCAACTAAGCGAATCGCTCGGCGCGCTCGACGTGCAGCTCTCATCGGAGGATGTCGTGAGAATCGAGGCGGCGATTCCGCCCGATGCGGTGGCGGGCACGCGATACGACGCGCGCCAGATGCAGATCCTCGACAGCGAGCACTAACCCCACGAGCGCTCGGTGCGCGTGCCATCGGCTCGGACTCCCCCTGGATCATGCCGGTTCCCGGCGGATCAGCGAAGCGATCGATGCTTCACTCGAGTGCACTGAGGGGCTAGCTTCTGTCGCCCGCGTCGATCTGCTCGAGAAGCGTGGCGAAGTCCACCGGCTTGGTGCAATGCCGATCGAAGCCGGCCCGCTCGGCGGCCTGCGTGTCTGACGGTTGCCCATAGCCGGTAACCGCAATCAGGTGAATCAACGGGTGCGACTGGCGCAGCCGTCGTGCGAGCTCGTATCCGTCCATCCCGGGCAGGCCGATGTCCAGGATGCCGACCTGGGGGTCGAACGTGGACGCCGCACGCAACGCCGACGGTCCGTCGAGAGCAATCGACACGTAGTGGCCGGCTCGCTCGATCAAGGCGCGAAGCATCTCGCACGCGTCGGCGTTGTCGTCTACGACCAGGACGCGGCGGCCGCCGCCTTTGGCGTGACCTCCCACCGGGGTGGATTCCGCGGCCGGGACGGGCTCGCCGGTCGCGAGCGGTATCCGGACGACGAAGCGGCTGCCATGCCCCGAAGCGGGCGTCTCGAGCTCGATGGTGCCGCCGTGCAGCGTCGTCAGCGTGCGAGCCAGCGCCAAGCCGAGGCCGAGGCCGCCCTGGGCGCGATCGAGCGTCCGCGGCCCCTGCGCAAAGGGAGCAAACAGCGTCGCCCGCACTTCTTCGGGAATTCCCGGTCCATCGTCTTCGCAGGCAATTACCGCCGTACCGCCTTCGGCGATCGCGCTCAGGGTGATCTGTCCCCGTTCGGGCGTGTACTTGGCGGCGTTGGTCAACAGGTTCGCCAGCACCTGGACGATGCGATCTTCGTCACCGTCGATTGGCATGCCGCTCTGCGGCACGCCGACGCGGAGACCGTGGTGCTGACGGTCGAGCAGCGGACGGGCCATGTCCACCGCGCGATCGACGGCTTCGCGCAGCTCGAACCGCCGCTTGCTCAGCGCCACTTTGCCGCGCTCGAGGCTGGCCACATCGAGCAGATCGTCAACGAGCCGGACCATGTGGCCGACCTGTCGTTCGAGCACCTGGCGCTCGCGCTCGAAGACGTCCGGCTCGCGGAGCTTCATCAGCTCGAGCGCGGTCATGGCCGGTGCCAGCGGATTGCGCAGCTCGTGCCCGAGCACGGCGAGGAACTGATCCTTCGTCTGGTTGGCGTGCTCGGCCTCGCGACGCGCCGCCTGGGCGCGTTCCACTTCCTGGTCGCGCTCGTGTTGGCGCCGCTCGAGCAGCCGCGCCGCAGCCCGCAACGACTCCTGCAACCGCGAGGTCTCGGCGACATGGGCCCGGGCCTCGGCGATCGGGCGGCCCTCGGCAACGGCCTCCGCCGTCGACGCGACGGCGACCAGGTCGCGCGAGAGGCGGCGGGAGACGAGCAGGAGCGCGGCCAACGTGCCGATCATCAGGAACGCGCCGCCCACGATCAGTGCGAAGCCGGAGCCGCGCACCGGCGCGTCGAGCACAGGCCGCGGGACGACGATGGTTGCAATCCAGCCGTACTTGCCCCGCCCGATCGTGGCGTACACGGGCGTGCCGTCGAACGAGGTCTCGGGGAACACGCCGGTGGCTCCGGACGTGATCCGTTCCCGAAAGCGTTCGCTGGCCGGCTGGCCAACGAAGCGCTCCGGATCGCGTGAACGGGCAACTACTGTCGCCGACGAGTCGAGCAGCGCTCGCGTCCACTCTTCCGCGACCGGCAGGCTGCTGCTGACGACCTGCTGCAACGAGCTCGCTTCGATGACCGCTGAGAGCACGTAGCGGGCTTCGCCATCGCGCATCACCGGGACCCGCACCGCGAAGCGGCGTCCGAGCCCCGACGGCGGCCCGGTCGCGAGCACGCCCACCGTCGCGGTCTTGTGGCGCACGGTCTCGAGCACGCTGGCCGGTTCGAATGGGGCCGGGAGCGGTGTGCCCCACTGCAGTCGCGTGCTCATGAGCTGCTTCCCCTCCGTCGAGAGCAGCAGCACTGTGTACCAACCCGGGTAGCCGCGCTGCAGCCGGGCGGCTTCGTCGTGGAACGCCCGCAAGTTGTCGGCGGCCAGCGCCGGCGAGGTGGCAAGAACCTGCAGCGCGGCGATCGCCGCGTCGAGCTCGCGATCGACGGCGGCCGCGTCGACGCGCGCGGCATCCATCAGGCGGCGCTCGACCACGGCGCGGTTCCCCGCGAAGGTCTGCGCGACCAGGATGGCCGTCAGCACGGCGCCGGGCAGCATCGCGCCCAGCACCAGCAACAGCAGGTAGACACGAAGCGGAATGGGAGTTCGGCGCATCAGCCGATTGGCTGAGTCGGAGTGTATACGAATGCAAGAGGAGCCGGCTCAACTGTAAAGCAGTTGCGAAGTGCGAGGTGCGAGGTGCGACTGGCCGTGCGGAGTGCGAGGTGCGGAGAGCGGTGCGACGTGCGGACTGCGGTGCAGTAATCTCACGCGGTGGTGTTGAGCCGCGTTTTGTTGCTGGCCGCCTTCGGACTGGGGCTGATCGGCGTTTCCGCGGATGCGCAGGAGATTGCGCGCGGTGTCGTCATCGACGCTGTGACCGCGAATGACGATCCGACGCAAAGCTACGCGCTCTACCTTCCTTCCGATTACACGCCCGATCGCGCCTGGAACCTGCTTCTCGCCTTTCATCCCGGTGCGAGAGGCGTCGCGTTTGTCGAGAAATACCGGGCTGCCGCCGAGCGCTACGGCTACATCGTCGCCGGGTCGAACAACTCGCGAAACGGCTCGTGGGAGACGATCACGCGCGCCGTGCGTGCCGTGTCTCGCGACCTCGGGAAGCGTTTCGTCGTGGACGCCGAGCGCGTCTATCTCACCGGGCATTCGGGCGGCGCCCGGGTCGCGATGGAGGTGGCGCTCGGGCCCAACAACATCGCCGGTGTGATCGCCTCGAGCGCGGGATTCCCGGACGCGAAGCCGCGAAAGTCCGTCAAGTTCCCGATCTTCGCCACCGCCGGTGTCGACGACTTCAACTATCTCGAGCTCAAGCGCCTCGACGCCGTGCTCACCTCGCCGCACCACCTCGCGGTGTTCGACGGCGGCCACGTCCTGCCGCCAGATGAGGTCGCCCGCGAGGCGATTGAATGGCTCGAACTGCAGGCGATGCGCGATGGACGACGGGCTCGCGACCAGGCGCTTGCCGACACGCTGTTTGGCGCGCGGCGGCAGCGAGCCACGGACGAACGCGATCCGGCGGCGCGGCTGACGGCGCTGCGCTCCCTCAGCAGTGATTTCAAAGGGTTGTGCGACGTCAGCGGGGTCGAGGCAGCGGCCGCAGCGCTGGAGCGCGATCCCGAGACCAGACAGGCCGCCGCGCGCGACCGGGCCGCTCTCGAGGCCGAGGCCCGCCAGTTGGACGAGGCGCTCGCCGCCGAAGCACGCCTGAAAGACTCGGGGGCGCGCACCGCCGCGCTCGCAACGCTGCGCGGCATGTTCGAAGGATGGTCGCGGTCGGCCCAGGCGGGAGAGCCGTCACCCGACCGGAGCCAGGCCCGCCGTCTCCTTGGCGCGGTCGCGGCCGGCGCCAGCGAGCGGGTCAAGGACGAGGAATACCGCTCGCTCGTACAGCAGTACCGCTGGCGCTGAAGGTTCAGCGCGGCCGGCGTCGTGTCTTCGCCGCTGACGCTCGAGCCGCCGGTGCCTTTGCCCGACCCGCTCGCGCGGCTTTCTTCTTGCCGCCTGAAGCCTTGCCTGCCTTTCGTTTCACACGCGTCGCGGCCTTCGTGCCCTTCGTGACCTTCGTGTTCCCCCTCTTCGGCTCGGCCGCGAGCTCGTAGGCCTCGCGCAGCCAGGTGATCATCGGCGCTTCCACTTCGTCGCGATGGCGGATGTGCAGCACGTGCAGCGTCTTCGCTGCAGAGGAGCGGACCGCCTTCTTGATCTGCGGCGCCTGGATGGCGCGCCCGAGAAACACGTTCACTTCGAGAAAGCTGCGTTTCGGGCGGACGAAGAAATAGCACGACTGCCGCGAGAACATGATCGACTTGTGCGAGGCGTAGATCCGCTGCTCGCCGAACTCGGCGGCCGTCTCCCGCAGCCGTTCCCAGGCCTCGCGCAAGTCGTCGTCGAGTCCGGCGGTGAGCGCGGCCTCGGTTGTCGTCCAGCAGTCGTGCGCCTCGCCGGCCTCGACCCACTGCTTGCAGTGATAACAGGTGTGACCGTCCATGATTGACTCGGAGATGATGGTGATCCGCCCCGAGGAGGTCAAGACGTGCGACAGCTCCGTTATTCAGTAGCCGCGAGCCTGGACGGGTTCATCGCCGGGCCGAACGGCGAGTTCGACTGGATTCCGATGGACCCCGAGATCGATTTCGTCGCGCTGTATGCCAGCTTCTCGGCGCTGGTCATGGGCCGGCGATCCTATGAAGTCTACGTGCAGACCGGCGGCTCGCCGGGTCCGTCGCTGCCGACTTACGTCTATTCGCGCGGCTTGCCCGAAGGCGCGCGCGACGGCGTCACGTTCGTGCACGATGGCGCGGCGCACGTGCGACAGCTGAAACAGCAGGATGGAAAGCCAATCTGGCTCTGGGGCGGCGGCGCGCTGTTCGGCGAGCTCTCTGGTGCCGGACTCGTCGACGGTGTCGACGTCGCCGTCATTCCGATCCTGCTCGGCGGCGGCATCCCGCTGCGGCCGCCGGGCGGCGCGCGCATTCCGCTTCGGCTGCGCCGCCATCGTCTCTATCCGTCGAGCGGGATCGTGTTCGTCGAGTACGACCGAGGCGACGCGGACGCCGGGCAGCACGGGCCCCGCTCGGGCGCGTGAGGCTATCTGCGGATGACGATCTCGTTGGAGGGCAGGCCGATGCCACTGGAGGTGACGGCGCGTACCCGGATGAAATACGTGCCGCGCGGCACTCGAGAAGTAACCTCGGTGACACTGCCGAGCAGCACTCTGCCAAGGTCCGAGTGATACGGATCGCTGCCTACTTCGACGAGGTACGCGAGGATCTGCGACGCGCCGGGTGGCGCGCTCCACGACAGTCTGAGGTGTGCGCCGTTGCGGCTGGCGTTCAGTCCGGTCGGCGCCAACGCCGTCCCCGGCGCGGCGACGACGATCTCGCGGCTCGGGTTCGAGTCGCCTCTGGAGTTCACCGCCCGAACGCGCACGAAATAGGCGCCGCTGGTGACGTTGACCGAGAACGTGGTCGCCGATCCCATGGGAACCCTGGCCACATCCGCCATCCCGGGAGCACTCCCGGCTTCGAGGACGTATTCGGACGGTTCCCCGGAAGAGGAGTCCGCGGCAGCCGCGCCCCACCGCAGTGTCGCCTGGCTGCCGCTCCAGTCCGCGACGAGATTGCCGGGCGGTGCGATCTCGCTGCCCACCCTGAAGAACACCTGTTCGCCGCTATCGGCCACGGCTACTGCGTTGGCCGCGCGCACGCGGGCGTAGTAGCTGCCGGGCGGCACGTCGGCGCTGACGCTGAGCAGGTTGCCCACCGGTTGATTACGGACGAGATCCTCGCCCCAGGGGTAACTGCCTACGCTGACGATGTAGTCGGTTGGCGCGCTGCCTTGGGGGTTGCGTTGCCACGACAGCGTGACGCGAGACCCAGAGACCTCGGCTCTCGTGTTGATCACAGGCTGGGGCTCGGCGCTGGCGTCGAGCGCCACCGTGGCGCTGGCGGTTGCCGTCTGGCCTGCGGCGTTCGCGGCCGTGATTGTGAACGTGGTCGTCTCGCTGATCGGCACCGTCGCCGATCCGGTGAGCGGCACGGGCGTGCCATTGATCGACGCGGAGCTGGCGTTGGCGGTCTGCCATGAGACGAGCGCGGCGTTTGGCGCCTGCAGCGAAGCCTGAATCGCCGCCGCCGGAACCGGACTGCCGGCGCCGACGGTGAAGCTCACCTCGTCCGACGCCGCCCCATATTGGCTCGCGGCGTTGTAGGCGCGGACGACGCAATAATACGTGCCGGCCGGCAGGTTGAGCGGCGTGCTCACCTGGTTGCCCACGTCCTGACTCCACTGATACGAGCCCGACGCCGTCCCGAGGTACACGCGGTAGCCGGCGGTGGCGGCATCGCCGTTCCGATCCCATGCGGCGGTGACGGAGTACTGCGCGTCAGCGGCGGTGACGGCTGCCAGAACGAAGACCGTCGCAGCGATCGACCGGGCCAGCACGGCACCGGCCGCAGCTGCAATGGTGTGTAAATACGTCATCGGACGAGAAATCTCGGGCCATTCTGCGAGTTCCGGGCCAACGTCGAACGAGTAGCCAGAGGCGCTGCGGTGTCGTCTCGTGTCCGTTCACGACCGTTCGAAGGAGGCCTGATTGGCGCCGCTCGCGGGCCGGCCACCATGTAAGGACTGCGTGGTTTGCGTAGAATTTGTCGGCGCCAGATCGAGCGGCGATTACGATGGCGGCGCGCGAGGGCCTTGCGGCCCGACGTGAAGCGCCGCCGCCGGCCCCCTCGACGGCGCGTGATATAGCTGAACCCGGAGGATATCTGGCTAACGGTCCTCACCACCGGGGTGGCGCGGCAGTCGTCCTCGCCACCCTCGGCGTCGTCTACGGCGACATCGGCACCAGCCCACTCTACGCGCTCCGCGAGTGCTTCTACGGCTCGCACTCGGTGACACCGACGCACGACAACGTGCTCGGCGTGCTGTCGCTCATCATCTACTCGCTGGTCCTCGTCATCTCGATCAAGTACATCGTGCTCGTGCTCCGCGCCGACAACCACGGCGAAGGCGGGATCCTGGCGCTGACCGCGCTCATTCCGCCCCGGCCGGAGTCGTCGGGGCGCATCCCGATGCTGGTGATGCTCGGCCTGTTCGGCGCGGCGCTGCTCTACGGAGACGGGATGATCACGCCGGCGATTACCGTCCTCGGCGCGATCGAGGGGTTGAACGTCGCGACGCCGGTCTTCGAGCCCTACGTCGTGCCGATCACCGTCGCGATCATCATCGGCGTCTTTACCATCCAGCAGCACGGCACCGCCCGCGTCGGCGGCCTCTTCGGACCGGTCATGGTCCTGTGGTTCCTCACCATCGCCGCCCTCGGCATCAGGTCGCTCGTCACCCAGCCGGAGGTGCTCGGCGCCATCAACCCCAGGCACGCGGTCAGTTTCTTCTCCGAGCACGGCCGCCACGGGGTCGCGGTGCTGGGAGCGGTCTTTCTCGTGGTCACCGGCGGCGAAGCGTTGTACGCGGACATGGGGCACTTCGGGACGCGCACGATCCGGCAGGCCTGGTTCGGCCTCGTCCTGCCGGCGCTGCTCTTGAACTACTTCGGTCAGGGCGCGTTGCTGCTGAACGAACCCGACGCCGCGACCAATCCCTTCTTCCGGCTGGCGCCGGCCTGGGCCACGCTGCCGCTGGTGGCGATTGCCGCGGCGGCGGCGATCATCGCGTCGCAGGCGCTCATCTCCGGCGTCTTCTCGTTGACGCGCCAGGCGATTCAGCTCGGTTTCTGTCCGCGCCTCGACATCGAGCACACCTCATCGCGCGAGATCGGCCAGGTCTACGTGCCGCAGGCCAACTGGGGGCTGATGCTGTGCACGCTGGGCATCGTGATCGGCTTCAAGACGTCGGCAGCGCTCGCCGCCGCCTACGGAATAGCGGTCACGCTGACCATGACGATCACGGTGCTGCTCCTGGCCGTCGTGGCCCGTGAACGGTGGAACTGGCCGGCATGGGTGGTCGGCCTGGTGATGGGCGTGTTCCTGATCATCGACCTGGCGTTCGTCTCCGCCAACGTGCTGAAGATCACGCAGGGCGGCTGGCTGCCGCTGGCGATTGGCGCGAGCATCTTCACGCTGATGACGACGTGGAAGTCGGGACGGCGGATCCTGGCGGACCGGTTGACCTCACGCTCGGTGCCGCTGGAGCAGTTCGTCGCCTCCCTGCCGAACCTCAACGTCGCCCGGGTTCCGGGAACGGCGATCTTCATGACCGCCCAGCCCCGCGGCACGCCGCCGGCGCTCGCGCACAACCTGCGCCACAACAAGGTGCTGCACGATCAGGTGATCACGCTCGTCGTCTCGACGATGCCGGTGCCCTACGTCGCCGAGGAAGAGCGGCTCTGGGTCCGGCCGATGGGCCACGGCATCTACGACGTCGCGATTCGCGTCGGATTCATGGAGGATGTGGACATCCCGCAGATCCTGCGCCAGGCCTCGCACTTCGGGCTGCACGTGAGCGACGACCCGACCTACTTCCTCGGCCGCGAGACGCTGCTCGTCACGCCCGCGCCGGGCATGGCCCGCTGGCGCGAGAACCTGTTCGTCTTCATGTCCCGCAACGCCGGCCGAGCCGCCGGCTTCTTCCGCCTGCCCAGCGACCGAGTCGTGGAGTTGGGCGTGCAAGTCGAACTGTAAGGACAGGCTCTAGGCTTCAGGCTCTAGGCTCTAGGAAAAGATCGCTGTCGCGCTGTCAACGACCATGTTCAGCGCGACAAGAGTCTTTCTAAAGCCTAGAGCCGAAAGCCTAGAGCCTTCTACTGCACCATCACTGTGGCGGCCGACGTCGCCGTACGGCCGGCGGCGTCTGTGACGACGATGGTGTAGGTCGTCGTGACGTAGATCGGAATCTTGACGGAGCCGCTCGGCGCGACCGGGCCGCCGTTGATCGTGACGGAGCTGGCGTTGCTCGACGACCACGCCACGAACGCCGTATTCGATGAGTCGAGCGAGGCACCGATCCAAGCGGTCGGCGGTGGCGTCGTGCCACCCCCGGTCCCCCCGACCGTCACATTCGCGGTCGCCGTCTGACCGGCGTTGTTGCTGGCCACGATCGTGTAGGTCGCGGTCCCGGAGATCGGCAGCTTGACCGACCCGTTCACCGGGATGGCGCTGCCGTTCAGCGTCGCCGACGTGGCGTTGGTGGTCGTCCAGGTGACGAAGGCGGTCGTCGGCGAATCGAGCGACGCGTTGATCGCCGCCGTAGGTACCGGCCCGGAACCGCCGCCCCCGCCGCCGCTGCCGCCGACCGTGACGTTGGCCGTCGCCGTCTGACCGGCAGTGTTGAGCGCCACGATCGTAAACGTCGTCGGACCCGAGACTGCAATCCCGGCCGTTCCGCTCGCACCGACCGCATTGCCGTTGATGGTCGCCGAGGTGGCGTTGTTGGTCGACCAGGTGACGATCGCCCAGGTGGGCGACTCCAGCGTCGCGTTGATCGTCGCGGTCGGCGCCGTGGAACCCCCGCCCCCGCCGCCGCCCCCGCTGCCGCCGACCGTGACATTCGCCGTCGCCGTCTGGCCGGCAGTGTTGCGCGCCACGATCGTAAACGTCGTCGGACCCGAGACTGCAATCCCGGCCGTTCCGCTCGCACCGACCGCATTGCCGTTGATGGTCGCCGAGGTGGCGTTGTTCGTCGACCAGGTGACGATCGCCCAGGTGGGCGATTCCAGCGTCGCGTTGATCGTCGCGGTCGGCGCCGTCGTGGAACCGCCGCCCCCGCCGCCGCCGCTGCCGACCGTGACGTTCGCCGTCGCCGTCTGGCCGGAGTTGTTGCTGGCCACGATCGTGTAGGTCGTGGTCCCGGAGATCGGCAGCTTGACCGACCCGTTCACCGGGATGGCGCTGCCGTTCAGCGTCGCCGACGTGGCGTTGGTGGTCGTCCAGGTGACGAAGGCGGTCGTCGGCGAATCGAGCGACGCGTTGATCGCCGCGGTGGGTGCCGGCCCGGAGCCGCCTCCCCCGCCGCCGCTGGTGCCGCCGACCGTGACGTTGGCCGTCGCCGTCTGACCGGCAGTGTTGCGGGCCACGATCGTAAATGTCGTCGGACCCGAGACTGGCATACCGGCCGATCCGCTCGCACCGACCGCATTGCCGTTGATGGTCGCCGAGGTGGCGTTGTTGGTCGACCAGGTGACGATCGCCCAGGTCGGCGACTCCAGCGTCGCGTTGATCGTCGCGGTCGGTGCCGTCGTGGAACCGCCGCCCCCGCCGCCGTTGCCGCTGTCGCCGACCGTGACCGTCACCTCCGACGATTGCGGCCCGTATTCGTATGACCCGTTGTAGGCGCGAACCGCGAAGAAGTAATTCCCGGTGGAAAGGTTCATCGGTGCGGATGTCTGGCTGCCGACATCCACGCTCCATTGATAGGTGCCCGACGCAGTGCCGTAGTAGACCCGATACCCCGCGGTATACGGATCGGAATTGGCATCCCAGGACGCCGTCACCGGGTACTGGGCGTACGCGTGAGAGGCTGCGAACAGGACGAAAACGATGGGGAGGAGCGTGGAGAGTGCACGTTGCACCAGGCCGGCAGAGGAACAGATTTCGGAATTCCGCACAGACGTCACCTTGCCCCTTCGCCTTGCGCGAAGGGTCGAACCGTTGTTGATTTGCGCCTGGATTCAGGCAGCGGCTGGCGCACAGAACGCGCCGGGGCCGCCGGTGTGCGAAATCCGGGCCAAGCGCGAAGGTGCCGAGTAGTGTGCGCTCGTGTGCTTTCAGTTCAGCTAGAGTTCGCGCGACCTAAGCGTCGCGCCGATCCCGAAAGAACACAATTGTGTAAGTCCTACCGCCTCCTCTGTAGGAAGGACACCGTGCTGCAAGAAGGCAGACGCGTGCGGTCTTCAGCGCCCGAACGCGGTTTCGGCGTCGAGCACTTCGAGCGTGTGCTCGTAGAGCGCGTCGGCTTCCGCCGGCGTGTTGCCGATGGCCGTCACGCCCAACTTGCCGAACTCCGAAACGGCGCCAATCAGGTGGAAGAGCACGCCGCTCTCCGTGCGGTGGTTGTAGTGCAGGCGGTGGTCGGTGACGATGTCGATCACGTCTTCGGGGACGAGGGTGCGATAGCGATCGGAGCGCAGATTGTCGGTGGCGCGGTAGTACTTCGGGCGATCGCCCTGCGACATGAAGTGGCCGGTCTTTTCGTCCAGCCTGCCGCCGGTGAGAAAACTCAATGCCAGGAACGGGTGCGTGGTGCCGAGGAACCGCAGGTTGATCTCGAGCGCCTGCAGGCTCCACGGCTCCTCGCTGCCGCATCGGCTCGCCAGGAAATCGACGCCAAACCTCGACACGACACCCTTCTTCGCCAGCACCTCGCCGATGCGATGCGCCATGAGGCTCATCGACAGGCGGTAGTCGTCGCACGATGGGAAGCGGCAACCGAGATAGGTCTGCCCCTGGGCGCCGCCGAGGATCTGATCGTGAGTCGAGATGGCCACCACTTCCCCGCGCGGACCGGTGCGCAGCTGTACCGACGGTGAATGCTTGTCAGGTGCCTCGACGTATTCCTCCACGACGCCGCCCATCCGCCGAAACTCGTCGAAGAAGCGGGTTCGATCGGTGGCCTCGTCAGGGAGCGCGACCCTGGCAAGCGCTCCCGCAATCTCAGCGTCGGCCGGATAGGTGAACACGGCGTTGCCTTCGCCAGAGAAGCTGTCGTTCAGCTTCACCATCGCGCGGCGCAGCCCCGGACGCCGCTGACGGAGCTCGGTCAACGCCTGGACGATGTCACCCTCTTCGTGCAGGTCCTCGTAGCCGTCGGGACAAGGCACGTCGGCTTCCCTGAACACGCGCCGGCTGCCTGACTTGGTACCGTAGTACTGCAAGTCGGGGTCGAGCCCGTTCAGCGGGATGCCGATCAGCACGGACAGCTTGCGTTCGAGCGGCGTGGAGTTGAAGACGGTCAGATAGGCGCGCTGCTTGTCGGGAATGGCCTCGCGGATCCGCTGCACCAGTCGCGGCCGCTCGATAATCTTCTGGGTGAGCGGGCGCGGCGATCCGTCGTGGCAGCACAGCATCGTCAGGCGCGCCCGGGCGTGCGCCGCCGGGACGCCGGCGAGCAGATTCAGGTAATAGTCGAGGATCATCGGGTGCACGGGCTGGGATGTCACGTACACCACGTGGGCGCGGGGATTGCGAAGGCGAATGAGCAGGAACAGCAGCCGCTCTTCGTAGTAGGCGACGCCGGCGAGCTTGCTGAGCTCGCCCTGGTCGAGGGTCAGCGATGGAACGACGACAGAGGTGATATGGCTGTCGTCGGCGGCGGTCAGCGCGTCCCAGACCTGGGTCAACCGCGGCTTGAGTGCGCGGAACGCCTCCAGTTCCTCTTCGAGCGTCAGGCTGGCGGCAAACGGAGGGTGGGGAACCATGCCACGTGTCGCGCCCGATCAGTCCGGGCGCACCGCCGCGTGTTCGACGCTGTAGACGAGCGGCAGATCCCGCTCGTCGAAGCCCGGATCGATGCCGAGCGCTTCGCCGCGCAGCCGCACTTCGCGGTAGAGCGCGGCGCGCAGCGGCCCCATCAGCGTATAGCTGGACGTCAGGTGCAGGACGCTGTCGTCCGGCTCGTCGTCCACAGGCTGCGTGAGCGCGGCCCAGCGCTCGGCGAACCACTCTTCGTTGAACCCGCCGCGCGCCCGCTTCTTCTCGAGCAGCGCGAGCTGCCGCTGGCGGTTGACGATCTCGGGATGGTGATTGACGCCGAGAATGCGGGGCACGCCGCCGCGCGACTCGTCCTCGATATCGATCATCGTGACGGCGTCACCGGGGTGTCCGTCCTCGTCGCACTCCACCGCGAGCACGCGCACATCCGGCGCCGCGCTGCCGGTCGGCAGCAAATCGTACAGGCGATTGTCGAGCACCGGGAATCGCCCGCCGTCACGCAGGCCTCGCGCGAAGCGCGCGAACCACGGATGGCGACGCCCCTCCGCGCTCAGCTGGTTGTGCCGTATGCCGGAGCTCTTGCCGCCCTTCTCCGGCCCGCGAAGGACCGCGTCGGCAATGCCCAGCCAGCGGCACATCACGCCGAAGCTGTGGCAGATGGCGAAGAGCGACGCGCGGCGATCCTCGCGAATGGCATCGAACAGCGCGAAGAGCGGCTCTTCCCACGCCGGGTTCTCGACGATGCCCTGCGAGCCGTTGCGGCCGTCGTTGCAGCGCGGGTCGAGGTGGCCCGGGCCACCGGTGCCGACGTAGATGGTGTGGCGTCCGCCGGGCGGCTCCGGCAACGCCTGTCCCCTGCGCACGTCGTACGAGATCGCGCGGACGCTGAGCCCGGCGCGAGCGAGCGGCTCGCGCAAGTCGCACACCGCGCTCTGGATCACATCGGCAATCGCCTCATGGCCGAGATTCGGCCAGCCGTGGTGCATGTCTAGGAGCGCGACGTCCACGATTCGCGGATTCGCCGGTGGCAGATCGCCCTCGCGCTCGACTCGCGCGAAGCGAAACCCGCCGGTCTCCGCCCGAGTCGGGCAGGCCACGAGACAGACGGCAGAGCCGTGCTCGGCGCGATGGGCGCAGTCGAATGACACTGGCCCTATTATCGCCAAGAAATCGGCGCGCTCGTCCGTTATGCTGCCCGCTATGCGTCAAATCTTCCTTCTGGTTGCGCTCTGCGCTGGTGTGCTGGCGGCTCAGCCTTCACCTCGGGCCCAGGGCGGCCTGTCGATTGAGACGCTGATGTCCGCGCCGTTTCCGACCGAGCTGGTCGCTTCGCCTGCAGGCGGGCGGTTCGCCTGGATCGCGAGCGCGAGCGGCGTACAGAACCTCTGGGTGGCCGAGCCGCCGGGCTACGCCGGCCGCGCCGTCACCACCTACACAGCTGACGATGGCCAGTGGCTGTCGCAGCCGGCGTGGCTGGCTGACGGCACGACGCTGGTCTACACCCGCGGCGACGGGCCGAACCGGCAAGGCGACTCGCCCAATCCCGCGCAGCTGTCGGACGGCGCCGAGCAGGCGATCTGGGCAGTGAGCCTCTCTGGCGGCGCCCCGCGCCGGCTCGGTCCGGGCAACGCGCCGGCGCCGGCGCCGAAGGGATCGGTCGTCGCGTGGATCAGCCGCGGGCAGATCTTCACGAGCGACCTTGCCGCCGGCGACGCCAAGCCGACGCGCCTGGTCGCGTCGCGCGGCACGGCGTCGAGCCTGCGCTGGTCGCCAGATGGGGCGGCGCTGGCGTTCGTGAGCAACCGCGGCACGCACAGCTTCCTCGGGCTCGTCACGCCTGGCTCGCGCGAGTTGCGCTATCTCGATCCGTCGCTCGATCGCGACAGCAACCCGGCATGGTCTCCTGACGGTACGAGGCTCGCCTACACACGCGAGCTGGCCGCGCCGCGTCCGCAGATGTTCGCGCCGCGGCGAACGGCAGACGAGCCGTGGACCATTCGCGTCGTCGACGTCAAGACCGGCGGCGCGCGAGAGGTCTGGAAGGCCGACCCCGGCTACGGCAGCGTGCTGCAGCCGATCGACGCGGAGAACCAGATCCTGTGGGCCGCAGGGGATCGGCTCGTGTTCCCGTGGGAGAAGTACGGCTGGCTGCACCTCTACAGCGTGCCGGCGGCGGGCGGAGAGGCGGCGCCGCTTTCGCCCGGGGACGGCGAGGTCGAGTACGCCAGCCTCACACCGGATCGCACGCGAGTCCTCTATCACTCGAACCACAAGGACATCGATCGCAAGCACCTTTGGCTGGCGCGAGTTGACGGCGCCGGCGTGCCCTCGGCAGTGACGACTGGTGCCGGCATCGAGTGGAGCCCGGTGATGGCCGAGACGGGGACGGTCACGGCTTTCTTCCGTTCCGACGCGCGCACGCCGCCGCACGTCGAGATCAAATCCGGCGAAGCAGCGCCGCGGATGGTCCAGGGCACACTGCCGACGGGCTTCCCGGCTTCACAGCTCGTCGAGCCGCAGCCGGTGATCGTCACCGCGACCGACGGTATGCCGATTCACGCGCAGCTGTTCCTGCCGAAGGACCTCAAGCCGGGCGAGCGGCGGCCGTCGCTGATCTTCTCGCACGGCGGCTCACGCCGGCAGATGCTGCTCGGCTGGCACTACATGTATTACTACCGGAACGCCTACGCGATGAATCAGTGGCTCGCCAGCCGCGGCTACATCGTGCTCTCGGTGAACTATCGCAGCGGGATCGGGTACGGCCTGGAGTTTCGCGAAGCGCTGAACTTCGGCGCGACCGGCGGCAGCGAGTTCCAGGACATCATGGGCGCCGGCCTCTATCTGAAGTCGCGGCCGGATGTCGATCCCGCGCGGATCGGATTGTGGGGCGGGTCGTATGGCGGCTACCTCACCGCGATGGGCCTGTCCAGGGCCTCGAACCTGTTCGCGGCCGGCGTGGACTTCCACGGCGTGCACGACTGGAACCAGGGCATCCGCACGTTCCGGCCCGACTACAACACGCTCGAGGATCCCGACTTCGCGCGCAAGGCGTTCGCGGCCTCGCCGCTCTCGTCGGTGGACACCTGGAAGTCGCCGGTGCTGCTCATTCACGGAGACGACGACCGCAACGTGTCGTTCATCGAATCGATCAACCTGATTACAGCGCTCCGCAAACGCGGCGTCGAGGTGGAACAACTCGTGTTCCCCGACGAGGTGCACGACTTCCTGCGCCACGCGAGCTGGGTGCGCGCGTATCAGGCTACGGCGGACTTCTTCGATCGCCGCTTGAAGGGCCGCGCCGAATCGAGTTCGGCGGCCCGAGTCCAATGACGAGTGACGAGTGACGATTTGTTGACGATTGAGAATTGGGAGGATTGCGCCATTCAATTGACGGTTGGTTCCGATCGTGATTCGCAGAATCGTGATTTCGCCAATGGCCCAATCGCCAATCGAATGGTGCAATCCCGCAATCAACAATCGCGAATAAGTCGCCAATCCTCAATCGACAATCGTCATTGGACGCGCTACCATCCGGCGCCATGAACCGACGCCACTTCCTTGCCACGACGACAACCGCCGCCGCCGCGCTCGCGTTCCGCCGGTCTGCGGCCGCGCAAGCCGCGCCGGCGCAGCCTGCCGCTGCCGCGCCGCTGGTCACGAAGTTCGAGGAGGTGCGCCGCGGCGTCGGCATCTTCATCGGCAATGGCGGCACCATCGGCTACCTGGTTAACGGCGACGGCGCGATGGCGGTCGACAGCCAGTTCCTCGACGGCGGCACGGCGTGCGTCGCCGGTCTCAAGCAGCGGTCGCCGAAAGGGCCGCAGCTGCTGTTCAACTCCCACCAGCATCCCGACCACACCAAGGGCAACTTCGCCTTCCGGCCGCTGGTGAAGAAGATCGTCGCCCACAAGACCTGCGCGGAGTGGCACAGGAAGATCGCCGAGCAGGAGAAGACGACCGCGCAGGAAGCGTTCGCCGACACGACCTTCACCGACGCCCACACCGAGAGGTTCGGTGACGAGACCATCGAGTCGCGCTTCTTCGGCGCCGGCCACACCGGCGGGGACGCGGTCATCACCTTCCAGCAGGCGAACATCGTCCACATGGGCGACCTGCTGGCGATCAAGGCGCACCCGAACATCGACCGCCCGGTCGGCGCAAGCGTGCGGAGCTGGATCTCGGTGCTCGAGAACGTCACCAGCCGCGCTTCGAACGACACGGTGTTCATCGCCGGACACGGCAAGGACGGCGTGGTGCTGGCGAAGAAGGCCGACGTGCTCGCGTTCCGGAACTACTTCACCACCGTGCTGGACCACGTGCAGAACGGAATCCAGGCCGGCCAGTCGAAGGAAGAAATTCAAAAGCTGCAGGCGGTCAAGGGCTTCGAGGACTACATCGTCCGCAATCCGCGCTTCTCGCTCGCCTTCGTGCTCGGCGTCTGCTACGACGAGCTCAAGGGATAGGCGCTCCCGTCAATCGATCGAAGATTCCCGCGCGCTGAAGGCGCGCCTGACGGGCCAAGCCCAGCCTGATGGGCGCGCCCAGCCAGACGCGCGGAGCGCGGCCTGACGCCGTTGCTGCTAACGCCAGGGCCAGACGCACCGTCCAAAGACGATCAGGACACTGCCTCAATGACGGTAGGCGCGCCGCCGCGCCAGATATATCCGTTGAAACTATATCCGTCATGGACTATGTTGACCCGGCGAGGGCATAACGATGCTGCTGCAGGACCTGCGCTACACCTTGCGTGCGCTCGGCAGGGCGCCGGCATTCGCGGTGACAGCCGTGCTGGTGACGGCGCTCGGCGTCGGCGCCACCACCGCCGCGTTCTCGGTCGCCGACTTCGTGCTCCTCCGCCCGCTGGCGTTCCCCGATCCCGAGCGCCTGGTCCGGCTCTGCGAGGGCCCGCGAAGCGGCGGCGGCTGGGGCTGCATGAACCAGCTCTCGCCGGCCAACTACGTCGACTTCAAGGCGATGAGCGGATCGTTCGACGCGCTGGGCGCGTTCGCGTCAGATGCTGTGAACCTGGTTGGCATCGGCGAGCCGCGGCGGATCGAGATCACGCCGCTGACGCCGGACGTGCTTCCGCTTCTCGGCGTCCAGCCGGTGCTCGGACGCTGGTTCGAGCCGGGAGAGGCGGACCGCAACGCAGCGGTCCTGGCCTTCGGACTGTGGCAATCGCAGTTCGGGGGCGATCCGTCGGTGCTCGGACGGACGATTCTTCTCAACGGCGCGCCGCATACGGTCATCGCCGTGATGCCGCGCGGGTTCTTCTTCCCCAATCGCGACATCGAGATCTGGACCGCGCTGAACTTCAACGAGGCAGCGCTCGCCGACCGCTCCAACAGTTACATCGAGGGCGTCGGCCGGCTGAGGCAGGGCGTGACCTTCGAAACCGCGCGAGCCGAGCTCGAATCGATCGCCGACCGGCTCTCCGCTGACTATCCGCAGACGAATGCCGAAACCGGCATCAGCTTCTACCGGATGCGCGACGCCATGTCGCCTCGCTTCCGTCAGATGCTGATCGGGCTCGGCGGCGCGACGCTGTGCCTGCTGCTGCTCACGTGCGCCAGCCTTACCAACCTGCTGCTGGCCCGGGCCGCGGCCAGGGAACCGGAGCTGGCCGTGCGCACGGCACTTGGCGCTGGCACCGATCGACTGGTCCGGCAACTCCTCACCGAGAACATCGCGCTGACGCTGGCCGGCGGCATCGCCGGCATCGTCGTCGCGGCGTGGAGCGTGCCGCTGTTCGCGAGCCTGGTGCCGCCCACGCTCCCCATCGATCGTCAACCGGCGCTGGACTGGCGCGTGCTGGCGGTGGCCTCGCTCGTCACCGCCCTCGCCTGCGCTGGCGTCGGCATCTTTCCGGCGATCCGCTCCGGCCGTGACACGCGGTTCGATGCCTTGCGGGAGGCCGGCCGTGGCGGTTCGGCCCGCCGGCAGCGCCTCCGCTCCGCGCTCGTCACGCTCGAAGTCGCGCTGTCGGTCCTCCTGCTCATTACATCCGGGCTGCTGATCCGCGCGGTCTGGCGGGTCCAGGCGGTGGACCCGGGGTTCTCGAGCGAAAACGTGATGACGATGAGAACCGCATTGCCACGGCCGCGCTACGACAGCCCGCGGCGCCGCATCGAGTTCTACGGCCGGGTTCTCGCCGAGGTTCGCGCTCTGCCCGGCGTCAGGAGCGCCGCTTTCATCACCGGACTCCCGATGGCGATGACCGGCTTCATCACCGCGGTGGACGTTCCCGGGCAGGCCACGGCCGATTACCGGACGGCAGGCGTGAGCCATCGCTGGGTGACGCCGCAGTACTTCGCGACGATGGGCATTCCGCTCTTGAGCGGCCGCGACGTCGCCGATCGCGATGGCGGCGACCAGGCATGGGTCGCGGTTGTCAGCGCGTCGTTTGGCGAGCGGTACTGGCCGGGACAGGATCCGATCGGCAGGTCCTTCACGCATCGCGGCCGCGTCCGCACCGTCGTCGGCGTAGTCGGCGACGTCAGGGTTCGGGGGCTCGAGCGGACCAGCGAGCCGCAGATCTACCTTCCGGCGGCGCAGGCGCCAGAGCAGTTTCCTGCGACGGCCGATCCGAAAGACCTCGTCATTCGGCACGCTGGTCAGACCGGAACGCTGGTATCCGCGGTCCGCCAGATCGTCAGCGCCGTCGATGCCGAGCAGCCGATCTCGAACGTGCGAACGATGGACGAGGTGCTGGCGGGCGAAACGGCGTCGCGTCGCGGGCAGCTGCAGGTGCTCGGTCTGCTCGCGGCCGTCGCCGCCGTCCTGTCGGGCATTGGGATCTACGGGCTGCTGGCCTTCACCGTGTCGCAGCGATCGCCGGAGATCGCCGTCCGCCTCGCGCTTGGCGCGAACCCCGCTGCCGTGGGGCGCATGATTTTCGCCGACGGCATGCGGCTGGCGCTCGCCGGCATCGTTCCCGGCGTCATCGGCGCCTACGCCGCCGCCAGCGCCATGCGTGCGCTGCTGTTCGGCATCGGACCCGCCGACCCCGCCACCTTCGCGACCGCGGTTGCGCTGGCGCTGCTCATGTCGGCGGCCGGCGCCTTGGTACCGGCGCTGCGCGCCGTGCGGGTTGCGCCGGTGTCGCTGCTGCGCAGTGTCTGAGGCACCGCGCCGCCGGCGCGCGTAGACGGCGTAGGCGGGCGGCGCGCTCAGCCAGCCGCCGTGCGAGCGCACTTCCGTTTCGAGCGCCTCGGCGCTCGGCAGCGGCGCGCCAGCCGCGAGCATGGAGCGCGCGCTTTCGACGGCGAAGCGGAAGATGGGCGAACCGGGCTCTCCTGACACGTAACGGTCTACCTCCAGCGACGGCGCGGCGAGGCCAGCCGCTTCGAAGCACGCAACCAGCCGCGGCCCCATGTCGAGGTGTGCGCCGGCCGCAGCGATCGCCTGCTGCCAGATCCTGACGATGGCGTCGTACGAGGACGAGTGCGGCTGCGAGTGCGCGCCAGGCTGACACGCGGCGATGTCGGATTCGACGAACGCCACGACACCGCCCGGCCGCACCCAGCCACTGACTCGCGCGAGAACCGCCACCGGGTCACGCTGGTGCATCAGTACGAATCGCCCGATCACCGCGTCCACTGCAGCGGCGGGCGCCCAGCTCTCCAGTTCGCCGGCGACGAAGCGGACCTGCAGCATCCCGGCCGCGCGGGCCCGGGCCTCGGCCGCATCGAGTGCCTCTGGGGATCGGTCCACACCCTCCACCGATCCGGTCGGGCCAACCTGCTCGCCGGCGAGCAGCGACACGTCGCCGCCGCCGCACCCGACGTCGACGACGCGAGAGCCGGGACCGATGCCGGCGCGCGCCAACAGCCGGCGAGTCACCGGCTCGTAAATACGCGCCTGAAGCGCGAGCCGATCGATCTCGCGCCGGTCGTAACCGCAGACGTAGCGGGATGGGCCGGCGCCGGGATCGCGCGGCGCGTCGCTCACAGCGTCAACTCCCACGTTTCGAACACCAGGTCCTTCCCGAAGCGGCGCTCCGGCGCGCCGCGCTCCACCATCCGGTAGCCGGCGTGCTCGTAGAGATGACGGGCGGCGTCGAGGATGCTGTTGGTCCACAGCGTCACCGTCCGGTAGCCGGCCTGGCGGGCGAAGCGCGTGCACTCCCCGACCAGCCGCGCGCCAATCCCGAGCCCGCGCGCCGACGGGTCGACGATCAGCAGGCGCAGCTTGGCCACGGTCGCGGACTTCTTCACGAGGAAGACCGACCCCACCTGGCGACCATCGCGCTCCGCAATCCAGCATCGCTCGCGCGCCGGATCGAAGTGCTCGATGAAGTGCTGGACGATGCCCGCAACGTGGCCCTCGAAGGTCTGGTCCCATCCGTACTCGTCGGCGTAGAGACGTCCATGGGCCGAGACCACCCAGCCCAGGTCGCCTGGCTGGTGGAGCCGCAGCAGATACGGGAGCGCCGGCGCGCGTTCTCCAGTCAGCACCCGCTCGATGGTTGCCATCGCGCCGAGCAACTCGGCTTGGCCGGCAGCCGGGAGAGGCTGAAGCAGCGCGGCGGCATCGGCGCGGGATCGATCCTGCAGCGTGTCGATGAGCCTCCGCCCCTTCGGCGAGAGTGAGAGCAGGCGGCTACGTCCATCGCCGGCCGATGGTGTCCGCCGGACCAGTCCATCCCGGCCGAGCCGCTTGAGAATCCGGCTCAGGTACGCCGGATCCAGGTCGAGCTCGCGGGCGAGCTCCGCCGCCGCCGGCGGCCGCTCGCGATTGATCTCGTAGAGCACCCGGACCTGCGGAAGCGTCAGCGGGCTGTGCAGGTAACCCTCGTGCAGCACGCCAATCCGCTGCGTGTAGAGGCGGTTGAAACGGCGGACTGCGTCGAGGCGCGCGGAATGGGCCGGCATGGGACGGCCTCCTTTATGGACTAGAGTCCACTAGATAGTGGACTTCTGTCAACTATATGCCCCGCCGCAATGGCAGTCCCTCATTCGTGATTCGCCAATCGGCAATCGACAATGCCGCAATCATCGAATCGAATGACGCAATTGGCCACTCATCAATCGTCAGTAAATCGCTCAATCGTCAGTCATCAATCGTCAATGGACGCGCGCGGCCGCCGTCGGCATAATGCGCGCATGGTCAGCCGCGCACTCCTCCTGCTCGCCGCGCTCGTCAGCCCCGCGCTCGCGAGCGCCGAGGTCATCAAGCTGGAGATCACGCGGCGCGACGTGCTGCTCAACGGACAGCCGTTCGGCGCCGCCGGTCCATACGAAAAGCTGGTCGGCACGGTCCATTTCGCGCTGCAGCCGAAGGCTCACGCCAATGCAGGGATCGTGGACCTCGACCTGGCCCCCCGCAACGCCCGCGGGCGGGTCGAGTTCACCGCCGACTTCTACCTGCTGAAACCGGTCGATCCGTCGAAGGGCAACGG
Organism: Vicinamibacterales bacterium; assembly: GCA_035495795.1. Lineage (GTDB taxonomy): Bacteria > Acidobacteriota > Vicinamibacteria > Vicinamibacterales > UBA2999 > VFZN01. The sequence goes on along the minus strand of DATJFF010000021.1, from coordinate 85,203 downwards.
GCGGCTGTTCTACGAGGCCGGGAACCGCGGCACCAAGCGCATCCTGCCCGTCTTCCAGGGCGGGGCTGGGTCAGCGGACCCGACAACCGCCGCCGAGATCGGCAACGGCGCACTCATGAACCAGGGTTACACGCTCCTGTGGCTGGGATGGCAGTGGGATGTCCCTCCCGGCCGGATGCGGATGGACATTCCCATCGCCACCGATCATGGGCAGCCGATCACCGGACTGGTGCGCGGCAACTTCATCCCCGGACCGAACGCGACCACCGCGCTCATCGCCGATCGCGGCCACCTCCCCTACCCGGTGGTCGATCCGCTCGGTCGCGAGCACGTCCTCTACGTGCGGACGCTTCCGTCAAATCCGCCGGAGATGATCTCGCGCGAGCGATGGCGCTTCGCGGCCGATCCGAACGGCGCCGCACAGACGGGCCCGGATAAGATCGCGCTCGACGGCGGCTTCGAGGCGGGACGCATCTACGACGTCGTCTACCGCGCCCGCGACCCGCGCGTCATCGGCGTCGGACTCGCCGGCACCCGCGACATCGTCAGCTTCTTCAAGCATGCCACGGCGGCCGAGGGGAACCCGAGCCCGGGCCTGCGGTTTGCGATCGGCTGGGGCGTCTCGCAAACCGGGCGCTTCCTCCGTCATTTCGTCTACGAGGGCTTCAACGCCGACGAGCAGGGTCGCATCGTCTTCGACGGCGTATTCGATCAGGTCGGCGGCGCCGGCCGCGGCTCGTTCAACCACCGCTTCGGACAGCAGTCGCGCGACCAGCTGCAGCACTTCAACATCCAGTACCCGGTCGACATGTTCCCGTTCAGCGACGAGACCCAGACCGATCCGGTGACCGGCGCTCGCGACGGCCTGCTCGAGCGCGCCCGCCGCAGCGGGACGGTGCCGAAGTTCTTCCACCTGTTGACCAACTCGGAGTACTTCAACCGTGCCGGCTCGCTGACCCACACCGATGTAACCGGCGCGCGCGACGTCGAACCGCCCGCAACCAGCCGCATCTATCAGATCGCTTCCGCGCCGCACATCGTCGGGCCGTTTCCGCCGGCGCCCTACACCGATCCGGATTTCGTCGGGCAGGCCGACATGAACCCGCTCGACTACAACGCCGTCGTGCGAGCGCTCTTCCGCGGACTCGACGACTGGGTGGCGAACGGCGCCGAGCCGCCGGCGAGCCGGTACCCGCGACTCGACAACGGCACGCTGACGACGCCGGAGGCCGCCGGCTGGCCGGCCATTCCGGGCTTTGCGATCCCGAAGGCACCAATGACGACCTACCGGCTGAACTTCGGGCCCGAGTGGCCGAAACGCGTGACGATTGAGCCGCCGAAGCTCGGCGCGCCGTTCGTCAGTAAAGTCCCGGCTGTGGACGAGGCGGGAAACGATCGCGGCGGCATCCGGCTGCCGCAGATTGCCGTACCGCTTGCGACACACACCGGGTGGAACTACCGGCGCCCCTCGATCGGCGCGCCCGATCGGCTGGCGAGCGAAATCGGCTCGTATCTTCCGCTACCGAAGACCCGGGCGGAGCGCGAGCGCACCGGCGACGCTCGCCAATCCATTGAGGAGCGCTACCCCAACCGGCAGGCGTACCTCGATCGGATCTCTGCTGCCGCGCGCGAGCTCGTCGAACAACGTTACCTGCTTGCCGACGATGTGCCCGAGCTGATCGCGCGCGCGCAGGCGCACTTCGACTGGGCAACCGCGCGGTAGTTCAAGACGCGAAGCGGGGGTTCGGGCACGGGGATGTAGAATCCTCTGATGATGAGCGTGAAGACCGGGGCGCTCGTGCGCTGTCACCCCGCGATGGCGCTTGTCGCCGCCGCACTCCTGTGCAGCGCCTGCGTCTCGACATCGACAACCCCCAAGACCACGGAAAAGCCGACCGCGCCGCCCGCGACGTCGGCGCAGAAGCCCGCGGCGCCGGCTCGTGGCGGGACCACTCCGGCGGCAGGCGCCGAGGCGGCCGCCGCGAAAGTTCCAACGATTACTGCTGCCGACGGTACCAAGATCGCGTACGAAGTGAGCGGAACCGGCCCGGCGCTCCTGATGCTGCACGGCGGCGGCCAGAGCCGCAAGTCGTGGGCCGAACGCGGCTACGTGGATCGTCTCGCGAAGAAGTTCACGGTCATCCGGCTGGACCTGCGCGGCAGCGGCGACAGCGGCAGGCCCGACACGCCGGCAGCCTACGCGCTCGACAAGGTCGTCGCCGACATCCTGGCGGTCGCCGACGCGGCCGGCGCGAAACGCTTCCATCTCTATGGGTTCGGTCACGGCGCGACCATCGGCCGCTACCTCGCCGCGCAATCGGATCGCGTGATCTCGGCGGTCCTCGTCGGCATGGAAATGGGCCCAGCGGTCTCAGGCCCCGTCAAGGAAGCCCTCACCTCGATGCGTGCCAAGTGGCAACCGATGCTCGAGGCGCAGAAGGCCGGCACCCTGGACATCAAGAAGCTGTCGCCGGGCGATCGCGACGCCTGGGAGCACGGCGTCGCGTTGTCGGCCATCGCGCTCGGCGCGCTGCTCGATTACCCGCCGGTGCAACCTGCCGACATCAAGGCGCCGACGCTGTGGCTGGTCGGAGCCGCGGACGCGAGCGGGATGGAGAACGTCAAGCAGTTCGAAGGCAAGCTCGCCGGCACCAAGGTCACGTTCAAGCCGCTCGCCGGCCTCAGCTACACCGACAGCTTCGCGCGCATCGATCCGGTGCTGGCCGAAGTCGAACCGTTCCTGGCAAGCACCGCGCAGCCGGCGTCCTAGGCCATCGCGGCGGCCGATCTGATTGCCCATGCACACGGCGGCCGCCGCTTCGTCACGCGCCCTCAACTCACCGCGGCAGATCCTGATCGCCAGCCTGATCGGCACGGCGATCGAGTTCTTCGACTTCTACATCTACGCGACGGCGGCGGTGCTCGTCTTCCCGTCGCAGTTCTTTCCGGCGTCAGATCCAGCCTCGGCCACGCTCGCCTCGCTGGCTACGTTCGCGATCGCCTTCGTCGCGCGGCCGGTCGGGTCTGCCGGGTTCGGCCATTTCGGCGACCGGATCGGACGGAAGGCTACGCTCGTCGCGGCGCTGCTGACCATGGGTCTCTCGACAGTGGCCATCGGGCTGCTGCCGACGTATCAGCAGATCGGCATCGCCGCGCCGGCGCTGCTCGCGCTGTGCCGGTTCGGCCAGGGCCTCGGACTCGGCGGCGAGTGGGGGGGCGCGATGCTGCTCGCCACCGAGAACGCCCCGCCGGGCAAGCGCGCCTGGTACGGCATGTTCCCGCAGCTGGGCGCGCCGGTCGGCTACTTCTGCTCGGGCGCGATCTTCCTCCTGCTGTCGCACACGCTCGACGATGGGCAGTTCCTGGCGTGGGGATGGCGGGTGCCGTTCCTGTCGAGCGCGGCGCTGGTCGTACTCGGGCTCTACGTGCGGTTGTCGGTCACCGAAACGCCGGTATTCCAGCGCGTGGTCGAGCGCCACGAGCGGGCCCGCGTGCCGATCCTCGAGGTGGTGTCCGCGCATCCGCGCGCGCTGCTGATCGGAACGCTGATCTCGCTCTCGGTGTTCGTCATCTTCTATCTGACCACGGTGTTCACGCTCTCGTGGGGTACCACGGCACTCGGGTTCACCCGCGAGCGGTTCCTGCTGATTCAACTGTTCGGCGTGATTTTCTTCGGACTGACGGTGCCGTGGTCGGCTCGCCTCGCCGATACCGGGCGGCGCCGGATGCTGATCGGGGTCAACGTCGCGATGCTGGCCTTCGGCCTGCTGTTCGCGCCGCTGTTCGAGGCAGGAACCATTGGCGCGACAGTGGCGATGGCGATCGGCATGTCGCTGATGGGGCTCGCCTACGGGCCGCTCGGCACGGTCCTGGCGGAGCTCTTCCCTACCCGCGTCCGCTACACCGGCAGCTCGCTCACCTACAACCTGGCCGGCATCTTCGGCGCCTCGCTCGCGCCGTCGATCGCCATGTGGCTCGCGACGTCGTTCGGACTCGCCTACGTCGGCTACTACCTGTCGCTGGCGACGCTGGTGTCGATCGTCGGCCTCTGGCTCACGCGGGAGACGAAAGACGACGTGCTGTAGCAAGGCTTCAGGCTCCAGACAAGAAGGCACCGCTGCCCAGCAAGGGCGGCGGATGGCGCGGACCATGCCGCTGTTGCAGGCCCTCGAGGACGGCCGGGCCTGTGGAGCGAATGAGGCACTCCTCGCCCATCCTCGGCGGCGCGCAAGGCGCTAAGCTGTCGCGCGAGAGGGACACATGCGGCACGCAGCGGCACTCGCACTCGTGACGTTCGGGATCATCGCGGCGCTGAACGGCGACGGCGCGGCCCAGTCCGACACCTCGATTCGCCCGTTCCGAATCGATGTGCCCGACGCCGTGCTGGCCGATCTCAAGGCGCGGCTGAAGAGTCCGCGGATCCCGGAACCGCTGAAGGGCGAGGGGTGGGACCTCGGCACCGACACGGCTTACCTCCGTGACCTCGTCGCCTACTGGCGCGATCGCTTCGACTGGCGCGCCGCCGAACGGCGGCTGAACGCGATGGAGCAGTTCACGACGACCATCGACGGCCTTCGCATCCATTTCGTCCATAGAAAGTCGAAGCATCCGAACGCGTTTCCGCTGCTCGTCACCCACGGCTGGCCCGGATCGATCGCCGAGTTCACGAAGATCATCGGCCCGCTCACCGATCCGCCGGCGCACGGCGGCCAGGCCGCTGATGCCTTCGACGTGGTGATGCCGTCGATCCCCGGCTTCGGCTTCTCCGACAAACCGCGCGAGCCCGGCTGGGATCCGGCGCGCATCGCGGCGCTCGAGGCGAAACTGATGGCGCGGCTCGGCTACACCCGCTACGGCGCGCAGGGCGGCGACTGGGGCTCGATCATCAGCACCCAGGTGGCCCTGGCCGATCCGGCGCACGTCGCCGGCCTCCACATCAACATGTGCCTTGCCGGCGCCCCTGGCGGAAGCGATCCGAACGCGGGGCTGACCGACGCCGAGATCGCGCGCCTCAAGGTTCGACAGGCTTTCCAGGCGGAGGAGACCGGCTACCAGCAGATCCAGGGTACGAAGCCGCAGACCATCGGGATCGCGCTCAACGACTCGCCGGCCGGGCTCGCCGCATGGATTGTCGAGAAGTTCCGCACCTGGTGCGATTGCGGCGGCAACCCCGAGTCGGTGCTCACGCGCGACGAGCTGCTCACCAACATCACGCTCTACTGGGTGACCCAGACCGCCGCGTCCTCGGCTCGCATCTACTACGAGCAGCGGCACCCGCTCGCTCCGCCAACCCCGCGGCGGATCGAGACGCCGACCGCGTGCGCCGATTTCCCGAAAGAGATCATCTGGTCGCCGCGCCGCTGGCTCGAGCCGCGCTACAACATCACGCGCTGGACGGAGATGCCGCGCGGCGGGCACTTCGCGGCAATGGAGCAGCCCGAGCTGCTCGTCGGCGATGTGCGCGCGTTCTTCCGCGACATCCGCCGTTAGTGCAGCATCGCGAGCGACGTGTATGTTATAAGACCGCCACGTATGTGGCAGCACAATTACGAACCCATCGCCGGCAGCCTGGCGCTGTCGGCACCGGTCGCGGCCCTTCCGATCGTCGTGCTGTTCCTCATGCTCGGCGTCGTCCGCTCGCCCGCCTGGCAGGCGGCGGCCTCGGCGCTCTTCACCGCGCTGATCGTCTCGATCGCCGCGTATGGCATGCCGGCGAAGCTGGCGATCATCTCCACGCTGTACGGAGCGGCCTACGGGCTCTTCCCGATCGCCTGGATCGTGTTCGCGTCGATCATGCTCTATCGGATCGCGGTCGATACCGGCAAGTTCGAGATCATCAAGGACTCGGTCGGCAGCCTCACCGACGATCGGCGGCTGCAGGCGATGTTCATCGCCTTCTCGTTCGGTGCGTTCATCGAGGGCGCGGCCGGCTTCGGGGCACCGGTGGCGGTGTCGGGCGCGATGCTCGCCGGCCTCGGCTTCAACCCGTTCTACGCCGCCGGCATCTGCCTGCTGGCCAACACCGCCCCGGTCGCGTTCGGCTCGATCGGGATCCCGGTGACCACGCTCGCCGCCGTCACCGGCCTGCCGGTGTTGCCGCTGTCGGCGATGGTCGGCCGTCTGTGCGCGATGATCTCGATCATCATCCCCGGCTACCTGATCGTCGTGATGGCCGGCCGTAAGCGCGCGATCGAGGTCCTGCCGGCGATCATCGCCTGCGGCGTGTCGTTCGCCGGCATGCAGTTCTACGTCTCGAACAACGTCGGCCCGGAGCTGACCGACATCGTCTCGTCGCTGACCTGCATCGTCGTGATGGTGGCGGTGCTGAAGTTGTGGAAGCCTCGGAACATCATGCGGCTGGAGGGCGACACCCCGGCGTCGATCACCTTGTCGCGGCATTCCGCCGGCGAGCTGTTCCTCGCCTGGTCGCCGTACCTCCTGCTCGTGGTCTTCGTGCTGCTGTGGGGCGCAGCCAGCATCAAGCCGCGCATCAACGCGATCGGCGACTCGCTGCTGCCGGCCGGGTTGCCGACGGTCCCGGCGAGCGGGCTGGTCGCGGCGCGGCTGATGGTGCCTGGCCTGCACAACATGATCGAGCGGATCCCGCCGGTCGTGCCGCAGCCGTCGCCCTACGCGGCGCTCTTCGAGCTGAACTGGCTGAGCGCCTCGGGCACGGCCTGCCTGTTCGCGATCTTCGCGACCGCGCTGGTCCTTCGCGTATCGCCGTCACGCCTTGCCAAGACCTACGTCGACACCTTCAAGCAGCTGAAGTTCGCGCTCCTGACCATCGCCTGCATGCTCGGGCTCGCCTACCTGATGAACTACTCGGGCATGACCTCGACGCTGGGCCTTGCGCTGGCCGCCACCGGCTTCGCCTTCCCCTTCTTCAGCGCGGTCGTCGGCTGGCTCGGCGTGTTCCTCACCGGCAGCGACACCTCGGCCAATGCGCTGTTCGGCAACCTGCAGGTGGTGACGGCGAACGCGCTCGGGCTGAACCCGGTCCTGATGGCGTCGGTGAACTCGGCGGCCGGCGTCATGGGCAAGATGATTTCGGTGCAGAGCATTGCCGTGGCGGTCGCCGCCACGGGCATGACCGCCGACGACGAGAGCCGCCTGTTCCGCTTCACCATCAAGCACAGCGTGCTGCTGATGATGGTGATGGGAATCATCTCGATGCTGTTCGCGTACGTGTTCGCCGGCGCGGTCCCGGTAGTGCCGGCAAAGTAGGCTTCAGGCTCCAGGCTTCAGGCTTCAGGCACGTCGGGCTGTCAGACTGCGGTTTCGGACCCACCACGGGCGCGATTGCAGCGCGACACGCGTGACAGGGCTGAAGCCTGGAGCCCGAAGCCTGAAGCCTATCGCTGTCTTTTCACCACCTCCACGCGCAGTTCGGCGTAGCCGGTGAGCTCGTAATACTCGACGCGCAGCTTGTGTTTGCCTCGCGCGATCGGGGCGCGATCGATCGCCGATTCGTGCGCGGTCCAGTTGTCGATCACCAGCCTGTCATCGACCCAGATCCGTACGCCCTCGTCGGAGATGACGAGCAGCTCGTGGTCGCCCGGCGGCACGTCCACTTCGCCTTCGCCCGAGAGCGCGACGTAGTTGTTGGGCAGCCCCGGGGCGAGCGCCTGCCCGGTGAGGTAATCGAGGCGCAGGGTGCGGGCAGTGATCTCGGTCGGCTGCCCGAGCAGTTGGCCGAATTGGTCGGGCGACTCGGGCAGCTTCGGGTTACGGGTGAACTCGTGGAACAGCACCCGCCAGCTGATCGGCACGAAGAACCGCTCGTATTCGAACGGCTTCCCCTTGTCGTCGCGCAGCCGGATGGTGAAATCGATCGTGTCGGTGATGCTCTTCGTCGGCGTGACGACAACTTCACCCGGGATGCTGCCCTCGGTCACTGAGAGCGTTGCGCCGCGCGTCGCTTCCAGTTTCCAGTGCCCTTCGGGACCGAGCACGCGCAGCCGGAGCGGCGTTTCATCGCTTCGTCCAACGGGCCAGAGCTTGGGCGACTGCCAGTCGTACGGGCCCCATTCGTCGACGATGATGTACTGACGGCCGCGACGCGAACCGGCCGGGATCATCGCCTCGATGCCATCCGGCATCGGCGGCGGCGCCGCGATGCTGGCGATGGAGTCCGGCACCACGTCCTCTCGCTGGACGTTCCGCGTGCCGGTAATGTCGCTCGGTGTCTTCACCCCCGTGAACACGTTGCCGGCCAGCAGGTAGTCGCGGCTGTCGGTGTCGTGGAGCTTCGGATAGCCCCAGTTCGGATCCTGCGTCGGATTCCACCAGAGATGGATCGCGGTCGCGTCGTTCGTGAACGTGTTGCCGGCGATGACGTTGTCCTGGCCGTGCTCGATGGCGATGGCCTCGTCGTTCTTCGCGAACGTGTTCCGGAGGATCAGCGACTCGTAACTGTAGCCGCCCCAGACGCCGTGCCAGTTCTCCTCGATCCGGTTGGCGACGAAACGATTACGGCTGAACGTCGCCTCGATACCGTTGGTCGGCGCGTGGCTGAAGTCGTTGCCGTAGAACAGATTGTCGTTGGAGCCACCCTTGCCGGTGTCCATCGTGCTCTGGCCCGCCCACAAGAAGAGCCCGTCGCCGCCGTGGGTCACGGAGTTGTAGGCCACCACGTTGCCGCTGCTCTGCTCGTACATCAGGAGGCCGGCCGAATCCTGGCCGCGGTTGTAGAAGCCGTGGCTGTAGCCGCGCACGCACCAGTCGATCCGGTTGTGCATGATCGCGCTGCCGGTGGTGCGATAGAGGCCGAGGCCGACGCCGGAGAGGAACGAGAAGTCGTTGTTCCAGATGCGCAGGTCGCGCGACCCGGTGATCAGCAGGCCGTTCTGGCCCTGCCGCGCGCGATTGCCGCGAACCTCTCCTCCGGCAATCGCCGACAGGTAGATCCCGGCGCCGTAGCGCAGCCACTCGTCCTTCTCGTTCCGGTGATAGGACAGCCAGTCCACGAGGCTCTCCTGCTCGACGCGGCTGTAGAGCCGCTGCTTCCAGTTGCCGCTGGCGTCGTTGTCCACCAGAGTGAGGCCGGTGACGTTGCGGGCGAGGATGCCCACCTTGTAACCACGAATCCGCGCACCTTTCACCGTGATGCGTTCTCCGCCATCGATCAGGATCGCGAGCCCGGCGAATCGATCCGGATCTGCGCCATCGGGCGACCCGACGAGCTCCGCGCCGGTGAGGTCCACCGTGATGTCGCGGCCCCGAATGGTCATGACGGGGGCGTCCAGATCGGCGCTCGCCAGCCGGTAGGTGCCGCGGCGAATGGTGGCGGTGCTGGTGATGACGATTCCAGGCTTCGAAGGGGTGAGGCCGGGTGCGAGCGCGCCTGGCGTCTGTGCGCTTGGGGCGACCCACCCGAGCGACGTGGCGGCAATGCCCGCGATTAGCAGCCGCTGAATGCGCACGGTTCCATTGTAGGGGCCTGGGGCCTGGGGCCTGGGGCTTGGGGCCTGGGCCTTGGGGCCTGGGGCTTGGGCAGCCTGCCGCGCCGTAGCCGGGAAAAATCGGGCCGGCGAAGGCGGGAACAAAATTGACAGTACTACTGTATTATATGTGTAGCACAGTTGAGGACCGCCATGGATGTCGCACTGCTGTCCCGCCCGAACCCTTCGTCCGGCACGCCGATCTACCTGCAGCTCGTGGACCAGGTGAAGCGCGGGCTCGAAACCGGCGCGCTCAGGCCGGGCGACGAACTGCCAGCCATCCCGCCGGTGGCCGAGGCGCTCGTCGTGCCGCCGGCGGCCGTGGCGCGCGCCTATCGCGAACTCGAGGTCCGGCGCCTCGCGGTCCGGACCGGCGGCCTGCTCTATGCCAGCGCGGCGGCGCCCCGCCCGGAGCACACCCGGTCGACGGTCGCCGTGTCCGCGCTCGGCGCCCGCGAGCTCGAACGCGCGGAAGAGGTGCAGCGATGCCTGTTGCCGCGCACCGACGCGCCCATGGAAGGGCTGGATTACGCCGGCCTCTCGAGAGCGGCGCTTGGAGTCGGCGGGGACTACTACGACTTCGTTCCGCTCCCGAATCGCCGCATCGCCATCGCGCTCGGCGACGTGTGCGGCAAGGGCGTCCCGGCGGCCATCCTGATGGCGGCGCTCCGCGGATATCTCCACGGGGTCACGATGGATCGGCAGGGCGATCCGCGGGCGCTCGTCGATGCGCTCAACCGCCATCTGCACGCCAGCGTTCCGGCCAGCCGCTTCGCGACGTTGTTCTACGGTGTCTACGACCTGTCCACGCGGATCCTGGACTACGTGAATGCAGGCCACCTCCCGCCGGTGCTCCTGCGGCACGAGGCGTCCGGCGTCCGCCGGTATCGTCTCGACACCGGCGGCCCCGCGCTCGGGATGATGCCCGAGGCGCAGTACATGTCAGCGCGGATCGCGCTCGAGCCCGGCGATCTGCTGGTGAGCGTCACCGACGGTGTTACCGAGGCCCAGAACGCCGCGGGCGACGAGTGGGGCGACGAGCAGCTGTGCCGCGGGCTGGAGGCCATCGGCGCGGGCAGCGCCTCTGACATTGCGGATCGTGTCCTTGCCGCGGCGTGCCGCTTCGCCGGCAACGTGCCGCAGTTCGACGACATGTCGGTTGCCGTCGTTCGCGTGCTCTGAACAGCCATGTTGCTTCGTCCCAATCCTTCGTCCGGCGTTCCCATCTATCTCCAGTTGATGGAGCAGGTGAAGCACAGCATCGAGACCGGCGCGCTCAGGCCGGGCGACCAGCTGCCTGCGATCCGTCCCCTGGCCGAGGAACTCGTGGTGAATCCCAATACCGTCGCCAAGGCATACCGCGAACTGGAACACGAGGGTGTGATCGAGCTCCGTCACGGCGCCGGCGCGTTCGTCGCCTCGTCCACGCGCGCCATCCCCGCCGACGCGATGCGGGCCGCCCGCGGCATCGTCGCCGGGGCCATCGACAAGCTGCGCCAGCGTGGGATCAGCGACGAGGAGATTCGGCGGATGGTGGAGGCGCAACTTGCCGGCCTCACGGGAACAGGAGCACACCGTGGCTGATCCACTGGTAATCGAGTGCGCCGGCCTCTCCAAGCACTACGGCTCGACCCGAGCTCTTGACGGGCTCGACCTGCAGGTGCCGCGGGGATCCATCTTCGGCTTCCTCGGGCGCAACGGCGCCGGCAAGACCACCACGATCAAGATTCTGCTCGGAATGGTGCACCCGACCGGCGGACGGGTGCACGTATTCGACCTTCCGGCCGCCGAACGCGAAGCAAGCGTGGCCATCAGGCGACGCTGCGGCTTCGTCAGCGAGGAGAAGGACCTCTACAACGGCATGACGGTCGGCGAGATCGTCGCCTTCACCGCCTCGTTCTACCCGCGCTGGCGCGCCGATCTGCAGGAGCGGTACCTGCGATCGTTCGAGTTGTCCGCCGACGCGAACGTGAAGACGCTCTCCCGCGGCACCCGCACCAAGCTCGCACTGCTCCTCGCGTTCTGCCGCGGTGCCGAACTGCTGATCCTCGATGAGCCGACATCGGGACTGGATCCCGCGGTGGCGGAAGAGGTCCTGCAGCTGCTCGTCAGCCACGTCGCGCGCGAAGAGACGACGATCTTCCTCTCCTCGCACCACCTCGCCGAAATCGATCAGATTGCCGATCGGATCGGCATCGTCCACCGCGGCCGGATGATCCTGTCTGGCGTGCTGGACGACCTGCGGCAGGACTTTCGGCGCGTGCAGGCGGTGTTCGACGGCGACGCGCCTGGGGCGGGGTTCGCCACGCCGGGCGTGGTTCGAGTCCGCCGCAAGGGGCGCACGGTCGACGTCACGGCGCACGGCCATGTGGACGATGTGGTCGCCGAGGCACGCGCGCTGGGCGCGGTGGCCGTGGACGTCTCGGCAGTGCCGCTCAAGGAAATGTTCCTCGAACTCGTCGCCATGGAGGATTGAGACAATGCTCTGGCACAAGGCGTGGATCGATACGCGGTGGCGCTGCCTGATCGGGCTCGCCGTGCTCCTGCTCTCGGCGATGGGCACCGTGTTCGGCTACCAACTGGTGTCGTCGAAGGCACTGGACATCACCGCGCCTCAAGGGAGCGGAATGGTGGCCGCCGCGATTCGCGAGGCGCTCGAGCTCTCGCGCACCTTCAAGGGTTATGTGTGGCTGAACGCGTTCAGCCAGAACCTCTCGCAGCTCGGGACGCTGTTCGCGATCCTGCTCGGCGGCGGCGCCCTCCGGAGTGAAGCGCCTGGCACGCTGTACACGCTCTCGCTCCCCTTCTCGCGTCGCGCGTTGATGACTACGCGCGCGGCGACCGGACTGGCAGAGCTCCTGGCGATAACGATCGTTCCGGCCCTGGCGATTGCGGTGCTGGCGCCGGCTGTCGGCGAGCGGTATTCGATCCTCGACGCGCTGGTCCACGGCGTCTGCCTGTTCGCCGGTACGGCAGTGTTCTTCAGCCTGACGTTCCTGCTCTCGACCTCATTCCCGGATCCGTGGCGTCCGCCAATCATCGCTTGTGGCATCGCGGTCGTCATCGGGATGTTCGAAACCTTCTTCGGCCGGGTCGCTCCGGTTGGCATCTTCCACGTGATCCACGGCGAGAGCTACTTCCGCGGCGACGGCGTCCCCTGGCTCGGCCTGGTGGTGGTCGTCGCCATATCGGCCGTGCTGCTCCGCGTGGCGATTGCCGCGATAGAACGCCAGGACTTCTGAAACGGGCGGCCGGCTCCCGCTGGCCGCCGAACCGCCGTCACCTTGCTCGTCCCAGCGATGCGCGGCTTCGCCGAATTCCCTGCTTGACAGTCCCGGGGTCCGGGGCGTAATTTACCAAAAAGTTAATTAACCGAATGGTTCAGCACGCCACCGGGAGACCTTCCATGCTCGCCAGCCAGACGCCCAATCGCGACACCTACGAGGTCAGCACCCCCTCCGATCAGGAGATCCGCCTGACGCGCCTCTTCAACGCGCCGCGCCGGCTGGTCTTCGACGTCATGACCCGCCCCGAGCACATCGTGCGGTGGTGGGGCTGCCTGGGAGACGGATATTCAGTGCCGGTCTGCGAAGTCGATCTTCGGGTCGGCGGCCGGTGGCGGTTCGTCAACCGCCATCCAAAGGGGGAAGCGGCATTTCACGGCGAATATCTCGAGATCGATGCGCCTGGCCGCATCGTCTTCACCGAGATCTACGAGGCGTTCCCGGACACGGTATCGGTCGTCACCTCCGAGCTCATTGAAGAGGGCACCGGGACCCGCCTCGTCGCGATCGTCCGCTACCCGTCGTTGGAAGTTCGCGACGCGGTCATTGCCTCCGGCATGTCGCGCGGCGCCGGCATCAGCTACGACCGGCTCGAGGATCTCGTCGCCGAGCTGCAGGCGGGCGCGTAGATACGACCACGATCATGGTCCAGGCTTCCGACAGCGATCCGCTGAGCGCGACGTTCGCGGCGCTCGCCGACCCGACCCGTCGCGCCATCCTCGCGCGGCTCGCGTCGGGCGAGGCGAGCGTCACCGAGCTCGCCGAGCCGTTCGACATGAGCCTTCCCGCCGTGTCGAAGCACCTGAAGGTGCTCGAGCGCGCCGGCCTTATTGGCCGCAATCGCGAGGCGCAGTGGCGGCGCTGCCGGCTCGAGGCTTCTCCGCTCCGGGATGTGTCGCAGTGGATCGATCAGTATCGCGAGTTCTGGGAAGAGCGCCTCGATCGCCTCGAGGCCTACCTTGCCGAGCTCCAGGCAGAAGCCAGGAAAACAAAGAAGAAAGGATCGTCCCGTGGCCGCACCCGGTAGCGCACCGTCACGTCCCATCGCCGCGCCTCCCGACCTCATCGTCAGCCGCCAGCTCCGCGCGCCCCGCGAGCTGGTGTGGCAGGTCTGGACCGACCCCGCGCACATCGTCAAGTGGTGGGGCCCGCACCGGTTCACGTGCCCGCACGCCGAGATCGATTTGCGGGCCGGCGGGGCGCTGCGCTTCGATATGCGGGCACCCGACGGCACCGTCTTCCCGGCGATTGGCACGGTGGAAGAAGTCGTCGCGCCGGAACGGCTGGTCGTTACCACACGCCTGGCGCACGACGGCGTGACGATCGCGGAGGTACAGCAGACCGTGGTGCTCGAGGCGCGCGGGGACGAAACGCGCCTCACACTCCGGGCCCACGTACGGTACGCGACCGAAGCGGCTGCCGCGGCGCTCGCCGGCATGGAGGAAGGCTGGAACCAGGCGCTCGACAAGATGGTCAGCTACTCGGCGACCACGGCTGCGCCGCAGGAGATCGTCATCACCCGGCGGTATCGCGCGCCAATCGAAACGGTGTGGGAGGCCTGGACCTCACCCGAGCGCCTGGCGGCCTGGTGGGGCCCGACCGGCTTCACGACCACGACCACGCACTTCGAGCTGACGCCAGGAGGCCGGTGGATCCACACGATGCACGGGCCCGATGGCGTTGACTACCCAAACGTCATAACCTATCGCGATATCGTCCCGGGGCGGCGGCTGGTGTACGAGCAAACCGGAGGACGCGCGGGTGAAACGCCAATCGATTTCCGCTCGACTGTCGTCTTCGAGCGGGACGAGGCCGGCACGCGGCTGACGCTGCGTATGCAGGTGGCCTCGGCAGAATCGCGGCGCAGGGCGATCGAGGAGTTCGGCGCTTACGAGGGCGGAATCGAAACCCTGGATCGGCTGGCCGATTTCCTGCGGGTTCCCTGACAAGGCAGAAGGCAATAGGCAAAAGGCAGAAGGCAGAAGAGGTCCCCATGTCGTTTCTGAGCGATATCCGGTTCGCCCTGCGGTCTCTGGCTCGTGCGCGGGGGCTCGTCATCACCGTCGTGCTCACCCTCGCGCTCGGCATCGGCGCCAACGCCGCAATCTTCACGGTGGTTCAGGGCGTGCTGCTCAAGCCCTTGGCCAATCGCGACGAGGACCGCCTCGTCTACATCCGGCAGAGCGCGCCCGGCGCTCACGTCGAGAACGCGGCGTTCTCGATCCCGGAGCTCAGGGATCTTCAGGCGAGCGTGAAGTCGCTCACCGCCTTCGGCGACTTCTCGACCATCGAGTTCACGATGGTCGGCCTCGGCGACCCGCGCGTGGTTCGCGCCGGTGTCGTCGGCGGGAGCTACTTCGAGGTCATGGGACTGCGACCGGTGATCGGGCGCCTGATCGATGCGACCGACGATGGGCCGCAGGCCGCGGGCGTGGTGGTACTGACGCATCGCTTCTGGAGCACGAGCCTCGCCAGCGACCCGACGCTCATCGGCAAGACGGTCCGCCTCGGCGATCGTGCCGCGACCATCATCGGCGTGCTCCAGCCGTCGGTGCCCTATCCCTCTGATACCGAGATCATCGCCAACGTGGTTACGAGCCCTCACCATCTCGATGCGACGATGGTGGACGGCCGCGTGCACAGGATGACCGAGCTGTTCGGGCGGCTCGCCCCGGGCGCCGACGTCGAGACGGCGCGCGCCGAGCTCCGTGCGGTGCACGCGGCGATGAAGACCGCGCACCCGGAGGCCTACCTTGCCAGCGATCAGTACGCGATCGACGCAGTGCGGCTGCGCGACCAGATCACTTCGTCGGCGCGGACCGTGCTGCTCGTGCTGCTGGCCGCGGCCGGGCTCGTCTTCGTCATCGCCTGCGCGAACGTCGCCAACCTGATCCTGGCGCGCTCGGTCCGCCGCGAGGGCGAGCTCTCGGTCCGAGCCGCGCTCGGCGCCAGCGCGGCGGCGCTTCGGCGGACGCTCCTGGCCGAGAGTCTCGTGCTGTGCGGCGCCGGGGCGCTGCTCGGGGTGCTGATCGCCTCGCCGATGGTGTCGGTGCTGGCTCGCTACGCCTCGCGTTTCTCGGTGCGGGCGCTCGACTTGAGCGTTGACTCCTCGCTGCTCTACGTCGGCGCCGGCCTCGCGCTGATCGCGGCGGTGCTGCTTGCTTTCGTGCCGCGGCTGCCCTCGTCGGATGCGGCAAACGGCCTCGGCGTCGCCGGGAGCAGCGTGCGGATCACGACCGGCACCAACCGCCGCCTCCGCCTCTTCGCGGTCACGCAGATCGCGGCGTGCTTCGTACTCCTCGCGGGCGCGGCAATGCTGACGACGACGCTGCTCAAGCTTCAGGCGACCAACACCGGCTTCAACATGCGCCAGGTACTGGCGATGCACGTCCCGGTGTCGTTCGAGCGCCCGCGCAAGCAAACGGCTGACTTCTATCGCGAGATCATCCGCCGCGTGCAGGAGCTGCCAGGAGTCGAGCGCGTCGTCATCGGTACGGTGGTGCCCTGGCGGGACGCCAACACGTTCGGCCCCGGATTCCAATTCACCGCTGAAGGCTACCCGAAGGCCAACGGCGAGGAGGATCCGCGCGCGCGGTTCCGCACGGTCTCACCGGGCTTCTTCGCCGCGCTGGGTGTGCCAATCATCGCCGGCCGGGACTTCAACGATTCCGATCGCGAGGGCAGTGAACCGGTGGTGATCATCAGCCAGAGCGTCGCGCAGCGCATGTTCTCGGGCAAGGACGCGTTGAACCGGAACCTGATGTGGACCGATCCGGTGACGAAGTTCGTTGGGATCAGCACCGGCGGCCGGCGCATCATCGGCATCGCCGCCGATGTGGACGACGAGAACGTGGTGCCGGGGCCGGCGATGACGGTATACCACCCGCTTGGACAGGAGTTCGGCGGCGGGCGGCTCTTCGTGCACGCCAAGGCTGAGGCCGATCCTTACGCGCTGGTCGCTCCGGTGACCAAGCTGATTCGCGACCTCGCCCCGGATCAGCCGGTGGAGCGCGCCTCCACGCTCCAAGACGTTCGCGCCGAAGTGCTCGCGCCTGACCGCCTGAACGCGCTGGTGTTTGGCGGCTTCGCCGGCGTGGCGCTGATGATCGCGGTGGTCGGGGTGGCCGGCGTGCTCGCGTTCTCGGTGAGCGCCCGCACGCGCGAGTTCGGCGTGAGGCTCGCCATCGGCTCCGAGCCGCGCCAGCTGCTGCAGGGCGTGCTCGGGGAAGGAACGGTGATCGCCGGTGCGGGCATCATCGCCGGCGCGCTGGGCGGCCTGCTGCTCGCCTGGGTGGCAGGCGGCTATTTCGCGTCGGTGAAGCTGCCCGAGGCGCTGCCGCTGGGCCTGGCCGCCGTCGTCCTCGTCGGCGCGGCGATCGTGGCGTCGCTGGTGCCAGCCGCGCGCGCCGCGAGGATTGACGTCATGCAGGCTCTGAGGGACGAATAGATCTCGAGAGAGTTAACAGTTGAGCAGTTCACAGTTCACAGTTGAAGTTGACAGTTTCAGTGTCAGTGGACAGTTTCAGTTTCAGTTTCAGTTTCGTGGCGCCGCCATCAGAACTGCACTGTCACTGCCACTGTCACTGTGAACTTCAACTGGCAACTCTAAACTGCCTAACTTTCAACTCTCAAAGCCTCCCACTCGAGGTGGTAGACGATCTCCCCATTCGGCCTTCCCATGTATCTCCTCACCTCCACGCCGCTGAACGTCCTGCCATCGTCTGAGAAGTAGCCAGTGAGCGTGGTCGGGGCGCCGGAGGGTTCGAGGGCGGCGCCGCTGCACGGCAGGCCTTCGTAGGCGACACCGGCCCCCTCGAAGCTCTGTTCCAGCGTCCACCCGCTCACCGCCGCCGCGTCGGCGAAGTCGCGCTGCGGCTGGGAGTAGCGCATTGCCACGGTGCCGTTGTCGGCGAACTCCACGCGGAGATCCACGCGGCGGGTGGCGTCGAGCGGCGCGGCGCAGTCGGTGCCCAGCACTTCACGGATCTTCAGAGTCAGGCTCCAGCTCTCGGTTCGGACTTGGCCTCCTGCCGAGCTGGAGACGGTGGGAGATGGAGCCGTGGGCCAGCTCGACTGGTCGCTGCCGGAGCAGCCCACCGCCATGACGGCAACGAGCGCGGCCCACGGCGTTGCTGGCATATCCACCCTATTGGTGAAACGTTGCCTGGACCCGTTGCGAACATGCCGCGCCCGCATCTCGCGCCTTGTGCCGGATCGGGGGCGTGCGATAACGTGAACCTGCTCGACCAACCCAGGGCCTTCGACCGAGGGCCCTTTTCTTTTCCGGAGACGTCATGGGTGAAAACCCGCGCGAGGATTTCGCGAAACGCCGCGTCGTATACAGGCTGGCCGCAGAAGAGCTCGTGACGGTGGATCGTGACCGTCGATACGCGTCGTCGAGCGGCGATGAACTGCCCTTCGATGTCTACCGCGCGGCAGGTGACGGAAGCCCGCCGCCACATCCAGCCGTGCTGCTGGTCGCCGGCTACAACGACGAGGGCATGCGCCGTTTTGCCGGGTGCGCTGCCAAGAACCTCGGGGCATTCGAGTCGTGGGCGCAGCTCATTGCCGCCTCGGGGTTGACTGCAATCACCTACGAGTGCCGCGAGCCCGGCGCTGATGCGCGAGCCATCCTGGCTCACGTTCGCGCCTCGGCGGCAACGCTCGGCATCGATTCGACTCGTCTCGGTCTATGGGCCTGCTCGGGCCATGTGCCGACCGCGCTCGGGATCGCGATGCACGAGCGCGATTTCGGGTGCGCCGCATTCCTCTACGGCTACACGATCGATATCGATGATCATCGCGAGGTGGCTGACGCCGCGGCAATGTTCCGCTTTGCCGTTCCCGCGGGCGGACGGCCGCTGACGGATCTGACCGGGACGTTGCCGTTGCTGCTGGTGCGCGCCGGCGGCGATCGGATGCCGGGTCTGAACCAGGCGATGGACCGATTCGTGATCGCGCTGCTCGCGCGGAACGCGCCGGTCACGCTCGTCAATCACGCCAGCGGGCCGCACGCCTTCGAGCTCGAAGACGACGGGCCGGGGACGCGGACGGTAATCCGGCAGGTGCTCACGTTCCTGGCGGCACATCTTCGGCCCTGACACTTCGGGCGCGTGTATCCTCCGGGCTGCGGATGGCTGGCCGGACAATCATCGTCGGCGCAGGTCCCGCTGGCTTGGCGGCGGCCGCCTGCCTGTGGCGTGCCGGAGTTCGTGCCACAGTGCTCGAGCGCGCGCCGGCAATCGGCGCAGCGTGGCGATCTCACTACGATCGCCTGCACCTGCACACGCCGAAGGAAGGCTCGGCGCTGCCCGGACTCGCGTTTCCAGACGAGGCGCCGCGCTACCCTTCCCGCGCGCAGGTGATCGAGTACCTGGAGCGGTACGCGTCACTGCTCCCGGACCCGCCTCGAACGAACGAGAACGTCATCGGTGTACGCCGCCACGATGGGCGATGGCTGGTCGGCACTACACGGGCGGAGCACGACGCCGACCATCTGGTGATCGCTACCGGCTACAACTGCGTGCCACACCTGCCGTCCTGGCCGGATCGAGAACATTTTGAAGGTGAGGTGCTTCACAGCTCCGCCTACCGCAATGGCGCCTCCTACCGCGGCCGGGACGTGCTGGTCATCGGCTTCGGCAACTCGGGCGGCGAGATCGCGATCGACCTGGTCGAGCACGGGGCGCGCGTGGCACTGGCGGTCCGCGGTCCGGTGAACATCGTGCCGCGCGACATCCTCGGCATTCCGGCGCAGAAGTTCTCGATCGCGGAGCGATGGTTGCCGCCGTGGATGGTCGATACGGTGAACGGGGCGATCCTCAGGTTCGTCCGCGGCGATCTGTCCGCCTACGGCCTGAAGCGCGCGACCATCGGCCCGGCCACCCAGATCGCCACGCGCGGCCGCATTCCGCTGATCGACATCGGCACAGTCGATCTGATCAAAGAGGGGCGGATCGACGTGTATCCGGGCGTGGCGCGATTCACCCGCGACGCAGTCCTGTTCACGAATGGCTCGACCCGGCGTTTCGATGCCGTGGTGCTCGCCACCGGCTACCGTCCGGGCCTCGATGCGTTCCTCGAGAACGCGGCCAGCGTCTGCGACGAGCGCGGCGTCCCGCTCGCGAGCGGGGACCGGACCGCGCTGCCCGGTTTGTATTTCTGCGGATTCCGCGTCACCGCGACTGGATTGCTGCGCGAGATCGGACTGGAGGCCCGGCGGATAGCGGAGGTCCTGAGGTCTTGAGGTCTTGAGGTCTTGGGGTCTTGGGGTCTTGGGGTCTTGAAAGTGGGTAGCCTGGCTCGCCGTAGCTCGCCAGATCGAAGGCGGACGGCGCGGGGCTTGCATCCCGCAGCGGGGTGAGCCTGTCCTCCCAGCTCGTCTGGTTATTCGTGCTCGCCATTCCTGTCGCATGCGTCGCGTGGACGGTCACGCACGAGGAGGTATTCGCGGAGGTGCGCGACTTCTGCGAGGGGCGCAGCCGGCGCGGTCGTACCTGGGCGGAGCGGAGGTTCTTCTACCTGTTCACGTGCGAGTACTGCTTCAGCCACTACGTCGCCCTCGGCGGTGTCATCGTCACCGATCTCCAGCTGCTGGTGACGGGCTTCTGGGGCACGGTGCTGGCCTGGTTCGCGACCGTGTGGGTCGCGAACATCTACATGAGCCTGTTCGCAAGGCTGCGACTCGATATCAAGCGGGAGCGAGTGGAGATCAAGCAGGAAGAGCAGGTCGCGGAGAAACTCGCGGACGGGAAATAGGCTTCAGGCGGCGATCAGTCTGACCGGGTGACCTCGCGGGGATTGGAGTCGAGCACCCATGCGCCCGGTCTCGCGTCACCGCATCTTCGCGAGCGCGACGACCAGCGTCTTGGCGGCGGCCGCGCCGCCCGGCGTCGGTGTCGCGTCCATCGAGAGCGCGGCGTGAAGACTGCGCATCACCTGCTTGGCATTCTCGACCTGCACGAACACGCGAGGGTCTACCTGCGGTCCTTTCGACCACATCGCGCGATGCTCCTCCACCCAATACGACACCCAGGCCTCGAGCGCCGCGGCATCGGCGTCGTCCCGCCGCACCGCGGAGTGAAGCGCAAGCGCCATCCGGTCGTTCTCGCCCCAGGTGAACACGCCGTCAGCGGCTTCGATCTTGGCGCGAACCGCGGCCAGCAGCCGCGCGTCGGCGCCGGCGGCGAGCTTCGGGTTGCGGACCAGGAATTTCAGCGCGTCAGAGGTGTGTGCGACGCTGTGCATCCAGCCGCGAGCCTGGTCGAACCCGCGCAGGTCGCGTTCGCGCGCGAAGTAGTCGAGCATCCGGTCGAAAAAGGAACGGACCTCCGCAGGCGCCAGGAACGGCGACTGCAGGTCGGCGGCGGCGATGAGCGACAGGCAGAGCGCCGAGAACGATCGACCGAACACGCGGTCCGTTCCGGCCTCGCCGAGGCCATTCTCGAGATTCCGCGACCAGCGTTCGAGCAGCTGCCGCAACTCGCCCGCGTCCACCCGCTTGTCGCGCAGAATCCAGCGTTCCGCCGCGCTATAAGCAACCTCGTCGCGGAGCACGGGATCGGTGGAAAACAGGAGGTCGTTCATCTCCATCAACATGTCGACGGCATGCCGGTCGGGCGGAACCACGAATCCGCCCTTGGCAAGCGCCATCCAGTCCTCGCGGCCCCGCACTGATTGCGCGGCCGCCGAGAGCGTGATCGAGAGCGCGACCAGCAGGAGAGCCGCGCGCGTCCAATGACGAATGGCGATTGACGATTGACGATCAATTGACAATCCGGCGATTGCGCCATTGCGCCATTCGATTGAGGCATTGGGCGGAGCGGCCGATTGCCGGATTGCCCGATTGTCCATTCATCAATTGAATGCCACAATCCCGCATTCGGCAAATCGCCAATGAATCGTCAATCCTCAATCCTCAATCGCCAATGGACGTGGGCGGCGGCCGCCACCCTGCTAGCCGCCCTATTCGCTGCCCGCTCAAGCGGACAGCCAGCCGTGAGATTCGAACAGGTGCAGCCCGAACTGTTCGCCGCCGCCGGGGCACAGCCCAATGCCTGGGCCGACTACGACGGCGACGGCGACCTCGATCTGTTCGTCGGCTTCGCGCAGGACAAGCCGAACCGGCTGTATCGCAATGACAAAGGCACCTTCGTCGATGCCGCTGCCGAAGCCGGTGTCGCCGACCTCACCGACACCCGCGCGGCGTCGTGGGGCGACTTCGACGGCGACGGCGACCAGGACCTCTTCGTCGGTTTCACCCGCCGCTCGAACGCGCCGGCAAAGCTCTATCGCAACAACGGCTTCGGCCAGCCCTTCACCGACGTCGCGGCGTCGCTTGGTGTCGAGGTGATCGGCGAGATTCGCCAACCGTCATTCGTGGACTACGACGGCGACGGCGACCTGGACCTCTTTGTCGCGGTCCGCGACGCGCCGAACATGCTGTTCCGGAACGACGGCGCGCGGTTCGTCAGCGTCGCCAAGGATGCCGGCATCGACGACCCGCGCCGTACGGTCGGGGCCGTGTGGTTCGACGCCGACAGCGACGGCGACCTCGACGTCTTCGTCGCCAATCAGAACGGCGACCTGAACGGCCTGTTCCGGAACGACCGCGGCAGGTTCACTGATGTCGCGGCGGCGCTGGGGATGGATGCGGCCGGGCGCGCGCAGACGTCCGGCAGCAACGGCCCGAGCGTGGCGGACTTCGATCGCGATGGCGACCTCGACCTGTTCGTCGCGAGCTACGGCCCCAACTTCCTGTATCGCAACGACGGGAATGGCAAGTTCACCGAGGTCGCGGCGCAGGCCGGCGTCGCCGGGGGCGCGCTGGCAACGCCCTCGCGGTGGGGGGACATCGACAACGACGGCTGGATCGATCTCTACGTCTCGTCCTACGTCGACAAGCCGGTGAACGAGCACGACTTCCTCTTCCGCAACGTGGCCGGCAAGTTCATCGACATCCTGCCCGAGCTGAAGCTGCCGCACGGCGCGACGCACGGCATCCAGTGGGTGGACTTCGATCGCGACGGGGATCTGGACTTCTCGATCGCCAACAACAACCCGAACGGTACTCACGCGCTCTATCGCAACCAGTTGCCGGCCGGCGCGGCCGCGCGGTCCGTCCAGGTGCGTGTCGTCGACGACAAGAACCGCGCGACCAGGCCGGGTGCCGAGGTCCGTGTCTTCGCTGCCGGCACGCGTACGCTGCTCGGCATGGGCATCGTCGACAGCGGCGGCGGTTACTGCTCCCAGAACATCGCGCCGGTCCACGTCGGTCTCGGCCGCACCGATCCGGTGGACGTCGAAGTCACCACCATTTTGGGCGGCCGCCGCCAGACCACGCGCGTCGCCAAGGTGACGCCAGGGCGACCCGCGGGTCAGATCGTCGTCGTCCGCACTCCGTGAGGTCGCGCCGCGTCCATTGGCGATTGACGATTGAGGATTGACGACTTATTGACGATCCGGGGATTGCGGGATTGCGCCATTCGATTGGCGATTGGCGCATTGGGACATCGAGCGATCCGGTGAAATGGCGATTGAATTGCCTTCGATTCGTCAATTGAATGCCGCAATGCGGCAATCGCCGGATCGTCAATGAATCGTCAGTCGTCAATCATCAGTCGTCAGTGGACGCGTTAGTACACACGGAGGCAGCATGCGCGACCCACGTTTCACCCTTACCCGCCGGCAGTTTGCGTCAGCCCTCGGCGCCGCGCCGGTGCTCGGCGCCGGGTTCGGCTCAGCAGCGCGGCGTGAGACCCAAGCCGACAACGTCTACGAGCGCGCCATTGTCATCGACGCACTTGCCAACCCCGGCTCGATGAACGTCTCGTGGCCGCCGCGCGGGCCGCTTTCAGAGAAGCAGAAGGACGCCATCGCCTCCTCGGGCGTCACCGCGATCAACGTCACGGTCAGCGCCGACACCTTCGAGGCGACGACCCGCAACATCGCGCTCTGGCAGGGCGAGGCCGACCGCTATCCGGCGCTGCTGTCGATCGTCCGGCGCCACGACGACATCGCGCGCGCCAAGAAAGAGAAGACGCTCGGCCTGATCCTCGGTTTCCAGAACACCGAGATGCTGGAGCGGGATCTGTCGCGGCTCGACGTCTACCATCGTCTGGGCGTCCGCATCATCCAGCTCACCTACAACGATCGCAATATCATCGGCGACGGCTGCCTCGAGCCCGGCGATGCGGGGCTGAGCGCCTATGGACGCGAAGTCGTCGAGCGCATGAACGCGCTTGGCCTCGCCGTCGACCTCAGTCACTGCGGGACGCGGACCACCGCCGAGGGCATCGCGCAGTCGAAGAAGCCGCCGCTCATCACCCACAGCGGTTGCCGCGAGGTCTACCGCCACCCGCGCAGCAAGGAGGACCGCGAGCTCAAGGCCATGGCCGACAAAGGCGGCGTAGTCGGCATCTACTTCATGCCGTTCATCGGCCCGGGCCCTGGTGCGCCAACCGTCGAGATGCTGATGCGGCAGATCGATCACGCGATCAAGGTCTGCGGCGTCGATCACGTCGGTATCGGCAGCGACCTCAGCACCGCGCCGATCGAAGAGACGCCGGAGTACCTCGCGGAGTTCAAGCGTTTCGTCGACGGCCGCAAAGCGCGGAATATCTCCGCCCCTGATGAAGAGCGGCCGCTGTACATCCCCGAGCTCAACCACTCGCGCCGGATCGAAGGGGTGGTCCGCAGTCTCCGCCAACGGAAGTATTCCGACGACGTGATCGAAAAGATCATCGGCGGCAACTTCCACCGCGTCTTCAAACAGATCTGGGAGACGTAGGTTAGGAACCAGGAATTAGGAGCCAGGAGCCAGGAGATAGGAACTGGCGCGACAGTTGCACCTGATTGGTGCGCCATGTTGAGACGCTTGAACAGCCTCGTCAAATCCTCGGTTCGCGCCGCCGACGGCGACATCGGCCGCGTCGCCGATGCCTACTTCGATGATGAGCGGTGGGCGGTGCGTTACCTGGTCGTGGACACCGGAATGTGGCTGGGGTGGCACGTGCTGATCGCGCCGCAGTCAATTACCGCGACCGACTGGAACAACAACCTGATCGAAGTGGGACTCACCCGCAACCAGGTCGAGCAGAGCCCGCGCGCGGATCTTCAGCACCCGTTGTCGCGGCTCTACGAAACCGAGTTCTACACGCATTTCGGCTACCCGCCGTATTGGGACGCGCCGCCGGCGTGGGGCTCGGCGGTGGCACCGGTGACGATGGATACGTCGATGGCCGCGGCCCGGGCGCAGGCTGTCGCAATCGAGCACGTCGAGGGCGTGGGACCCAGCACCGGCGCCGGTGCGGATCTTCCCGCGGCCCCTGCCAGTGACGACCTCCCGGCGACTGAGGATCCCCCCGTGGCATCGGCCGCCGATTCACGCGTGCGGAGCTGGCGCGAGGTGAAGGGCTACCACATCAGCGCGAGCGACGGAGAGATCGGCCACATCGACGACCTCCTGTTCGACGACAAGAGCTGGCTCGTTCGCTTCATCGAGGTAGACACGAGCAATTGGATCGGCGGGAAGTCGGTCCTGGTGCCGCGCAGCGCGCTGCGCGACGTGAGCTGGCCGGACCGCCTGCTGCACGTCACCCTGACCCGGGCGCAGGTCCAGAACAGCCCGAGGACCGACGAGGCGCACCTGACCGGCGCGCTGGAGCAGGAACTCGACGACTACTACAGGTCTTGAAGTCTTGAGGTCTTGAAGTCTTGGGGTCTTGGGGGTCTTGAGGTCCGGGATCTTGGGGACCCTCAAGACCTCAGGACCTCAAGACCCCAGGACCTCTTACAGGTAGACGAGCAGCTTGACGATCGCGTGGCCCAGGGTTTCGGCGATCGCGCTCACGAGCGGGCTGAGGCTGTTCTCGGCAGCCACTTCGCCTGCGATCGTCGGGTCGGTCACGAGCAGCCACGTTCCGACCGCCGCCACCGGCGCAAGCGCCAGCGACACCAGCCCAACCGTGGTGATTACGGTGACGAACCAGGGACGCTTGATGTGATGGACGGGACGGTCCATGAGAGCTTCCGTCCTGTTTAGAGCGAGGAACATGCCAGAAGGTTGGAATCGCCGCAAACGATTCCTATTCTTGCGGATAGCGCGGCAAGGCACGCCGGTGTAACAGCCCGGACTGTTCGTTCGTGGGACGAGAGGCGTTCGGCGCCGCCCGCGCGCTGGACAGGCTGGCATTACTCGCAGAACACTACCCCCGCAAAGGAGATCGATCGATGGCCAACGAGCAACCGCCCACCGATTCCAACGATTTATCGCGCCGCCAGTTCGTGACGCTCTCGGTCGCCGCCGGCCTGGCTGCGGCTGCGGGCACGAAGGCCGTGGCGCAAGCCAAGGTCGTCGAGACCGACGTCGAGGTCAAGACGCAGGACGGCACCTGCGACGCCGCGTTGATCCATCCAGCCGGCGGAACCTATCCCGGGGTGATCATCTGGCCCGACGCGTTCGGCCTGCGCCCGGCGATGCGCGACATGGCGAAGCGGCTGGCCGCGGACGGCTACACGGTACTCGTCCCGAATCCGTATTACCGCGTGACGAAAGCGCCGGGCGTCAAGATGGAAGGCTTCAGTTTCCAGAACGCCGACAGCATGGCGGAACTTCGCAAGCTGATGGGCGGCATCGGCGCGGCCGGCGCCGCCGAGCGGGATGCTGTGGCGTACGTCGCGTTTCTCGATTCTCACGCGTCCGTGAACAAGAGCCGGAAGATCGGCGTGCAGGGCTACTGCATGGGCGGTCCGCTCACCTTCCGGACCGCGGCCGCGGTACCAGATCGGATTGGCGCCGCCGGCTCCTTCCATGGTGGCGGCCTCGTCACCCAGGCGGCCGACAGCCCGCACATGATGATCCCGAAGATGAAGGCGAGGCTGTACGTCGCCGTCGCGGCCAACGACGATCAGCGTCAGCCCGACGCGAAGGACGTGTTGAAGAAGGCGTTTGCCGACGCCAAAGTGCCGGCGGAGGTCGAGGTCTACCCCAGCCTTCACGGGTGGTGCGTACCCGACATGCCGGCCGAGCAGGGAAAGCCCATCTACAACAAGGCGGACGCGGAGAAAGCCTGGACCAAGCTCGTCGCGCTGTACAAGCAGGCACTCGTGTGAATGTTACTGATCCGTAGCGAGCGACTCGACGACTCATTCCGGATCGCGCCGGATAGCGGATGCCCCCGCTGGCGTAGTCCTTGCCTCCGATCTCCCCGGAGGCAGCTATGCGGAACATCATCGTTACCGTCGGGCTGGTAGCTACGATGGCCGCGCCGATCGCTGCGCAGACGAGGGCACACACGCAGGATCGGATCCCCCCGGGTCAGATGCCGCCGGAGGGCGCATGCCGCATCTGGTATGACGGCATGCCGCCAGGACAACAACCGCCACCGATGAGCTGCCGCGATGCCGAACGCATCGCGGCCAGCTCGCGCGAGGCCCGCGTCATCTACGGCGTCGATTCACGGAGCGCCGACTCCCGGCGCGAAGCGGGCTGGGCGCTCGTCAGCGATGTCCGAGACGTCCGTTATGAGAGCCGCTACCCGACGCGCGTCACGAGCGCCGCCTACGAGAACGGCCATCGCGACGGGATCGAAAAGGGTCGCGCCGACGCCAGGGACCGCTCCTCGTTCGATCCGGTTCGGCACAGCCGCTATCGATCGGCCGATCACGGTTACGACCGGCAGTACGGATCGAAGGACGATTACAAGCTTGTCTACCGTGACGGCTTCGAAGCCGGTTATCGCGCCGGCTACGGCGATCGCCGGCTCGAACGCCGCGATCGGTAATCAGTTCGCACGTCCACTCGCCTTCTCACCGCAACGCCGGCGAGTCTCCCCCTCGCCTCCGTTCGTCCCACCCAATTGCCATCCGGCCTTGCGCGAGTGAGTGCCGCCGTGCACAATGCGGCTTCCCTCTTTCCCCCTCACAACCCGGCGCACCCGTCACCCGAGGCAAGACTCGAACAGCCCGAGGTGTGACGGCGCGATCCACGCCTGTCCTCCGGCCGATCGCAGGTTCGCGAAGGTGCGGCCCGCACGAGTCGCACTCCGCAGCTTCAACGACAACCGCCTCATCTTCGAGGAGGTCGAAGACGTGGCCGACGGCCTCGGGCCTACCTACAACGCCCAGAGCTGCCGCGAGTGCCACCAGAACATCGTGACCGGCGGCGCCAGCCGGGTGGCGGAACATCGCACCGGCCATCTGCTGGACGGCGCGTTCTTCGAATCGCAGGGCGGCTCGCTCATCCAGTCGCGTTCGACGTATCCGGACGCGAACGAGCTGGTCAACTTCGAAGACGACGTACGCACCTTCCGGATTTCTACCAACACGCTCGGCGCCGGGTTCGTCGAGGCGATCGCGAACGAGACCCTGCTCGCCATCCGCGACCTTCAGCCGACGGCGGTGCGCGGCGCGGCGCTGGCTGTCGCGGTGCTGGAGGCCGACAACGCGGCCCGGTCGGCCGCTTCGGCTGGAAGGATCAGCACGCCAGCCTCGAATCGTTCAGCGCCGATGCGTACCTGAACGAGATGGGTATCACGTCACCGCTCTTCCCCGAGGAGAACACATCGGCGGGACGAGAGGTCACGGCCTACGATCCGGTGCCCGATCCCGAGGACGAGGGTGAAGACGTCAAGGCGTTCGCCAACTTCATGCGCTCGACCAAGGCGCCGCCGCGCGGCCCGATTGATGCGGACGTCCAGACCGGAGCAGCGCTGTTCGCAAACGTGGGCTGCGCGACCTGCCACGTGGACACCATCGTCACCGCACCGCCCGGGACCCGGATCAACGGCGGCGCCATCACGGTCCGCCCGGCGGTCGCAACAAGACCATCCACCCATACAGCGATTTCCTGCTGCACGACATCGGCTCGGGCGACGGGATTCCGATGCAGACGACGCCGCTCTACGCATCGACCGCGAATCAGATCCGGACCGCGCCGCTGTGGGGTCTCCGCACCCGCAATCGGCTGATGCACGACGGCCTGTCGTTCACGCGCGAGGAGGCAATCGCACGGCATGGCGGGCAGGCCTTGACCGTGCGCGCCGCCTACGACTCGCTGACAGCAGCACAGAAGCAGCTGTTGCTGAAGTTCCTGAACTCACTGTAGAGCCTCGCGGCTGAGTTCTGCAGTTCAGCTGTCCGATTGCGGGGACGATGTTCCTGGTGCGGTTCTTGCTCAAATAACCGGCATGAAGAACATCACCTCCGCAGTCGGCGTATTTCTCCTCTCCGGGCTGATGGCCGCGCCCGCCGGGGCGCAGGTGTGGGGGCGGAATCAGGGCATTCCACCGGGACAGATGCCACCGGCCGGGATGTGCCGTGTCTGGTATGACGGCGTGCCTCCGGGACGCCAGCCCGCGCCCATGAACTGCCGCGATGCCGAGCGCATTGCGTCGCGTTCGCGTGACGCGCGCGTGATTTACGGCAATAACGGGCCTTACAACGATCGCTCGGGCTACCCCGATCGCAACGGCGACGGGCGAGACGATCGCTACGAGAACCGCTATCCGAACGGCGGCTATGGCGGTTACGGTGGCTACGGCGGCTACTCCACCAACTCGGTCCCGTTCAGGAACGGTTATCAGGACGGTCTCGAGAAGGGCCGCGACGACGGGCGCGATCGCAAGTCGTTCGATCCGGTCCGTCAGAGCCGCTACCGCTCGGCGGATCACGGCTACAACAGCCGCTACGGCAGCAAGGACGCCTACAAGCAGGTGTACCGTGACGGCTTCGAGCAGGGCTACCGCGAGGGATACGACCAGTATCGTGGCGGCTCGCGGAACGGCGGCGGCGTCCGGCTCCCTTGGCCCTTCTAACTATAGAAAGGCACAAGGCACAAGGCAGAAGGCAGAAGGCAGAACACGGATGACCTGTCGCGTGACCGGACGGCATCCAAAGAGGTAGTGAGTCAGCCTGTCGTCCGGCCCCCCGGACGGCGGGCACGAACCGGGTCGGGATGGCGGGAAATCGCCGCGTCCCGGCCCGTTCGGTTTTATGCGCGCGATTCCGCCGGCTACGGACGAATCGTCACGACGCCGTCGATCGGCTGGTCGCCGAAATGGCCGATTGCGCCGCCTCCGAACGTGAGCTTGACGTTCGAGTACGGCACCAGCGACGCGCCTGTGATGTCGACATCCACGTGCGATCCGGAAAAACCCGCTGCCGCTCCATTCCCGGTGATGACCGCGTTGCCGCTGAGGCGATAGCCATTGGCGATCGGCGTGACGGTGCCGTCGATGATGCCGACGTGATGCGTGTGCGAGGCGCGGCTCACGTTGTCGGCGCGGACCATCGTCAGGCTGGCGATGAAATCGACCCGTCCGCTCTGTCCCTTCAAAAACACCGACCAGTCGCCGACGATGTGCCAGGCGCCCTGACCATCGAGATCGGCGGTGTAATCGTTGATGGTGCCTTCCATCCGGTTCGGGGGCGGCTGCTGCGCGAACGCGGCCGGTGCCATTGCGTGCACCGCAATGACAAGGAGCAAGGCGCGGAATAGAATCGACAGGTTCATCGTGACCTCCCAGGGGATTGGTGTTGGGAGCATGCGGCCGCTGCCACGCCGAGGTCGTTAGCGCGCGGTGAAAGAATCCTGAAAACGTTCTGAATCCGTGCTCCCTCTATGAGTTCCGGAGTCGTCTACAGGTTTGCGAGCTTCCGGCTGGACGCCGGCGATCGACTGCTCCTTCACCAGGAGCGGGCCGTCGCGCTCACCCCGAAAGCCTTCGACACGCTGCTAGTACTGGTCGAGCGTCACGGCCGGCTGGTGACCAAGGACGACCTGTTCCAGGCCGTGTGGCCCGACGCCTTCGTCGAGGAGAACAACCTCGCCCAGCACATTTCGGCGCTTCGCAAGGTGCTGGGTGAAGAGCCAGGCGGACCGTTTATCGAAACCGTTCCGAAGAAAGGCTATCGATTCGTCGCGCCGGTCGTCCTCGAGCCGGCAGTCAATTCTGAACTGCCGGTGGCCCGCGACGCGCAAACCCCCACCCGTGCGATGCAACCGGCCGTAACGACCTCCCCTGTGCCGCCGGTAATCAACGGATCGCGCGGGGCACTTCGCCAATGGATTGCATTCGGGGCGCTGTCGATTCTGATGCTGATCGCGCTGGAAGCGCTGCTGAAAGAGGGCGGGAGCGGCGCCACGCGCGCCGGGTCCGGGAGGCGCGACCCGGCAACCGTGACGAGGATTGCGGTGCTGCCGTTCTCGAACCTGGGCGCGGCGGGAAACGATTTGTTCGTCGCGGGATTGACCGAGGAGATTGTCAGCCGTCTGGCGAATCTGCAGCAGGTCGCCGTGCCCTCATCGACAACGATTTCGAGCTACGGCCGCACCGGCAAGACGGTCCGCCAGGTCGGCGCCGACCTCGGCGTCGACTACATCGTGGAGGGGTCGGTGCGGTCGGCACGGAGCGGTCCCGGTGAGGCGCGCGTGCGCGTGACACCCCGGCTGGTGCGGGTCGCCGACGACACCGCGGTGTGGACGCATGCCTACGACGCGCCGCTCGGCGATCTGCTCGGCGTCCAGACCGACATCGCGCAACAGATCACGAGCGCGCTGCAGGTTGCCCTCGACGCGCGCGAGCGCCGGGCGCTGTCGGCGCGTCCAACCGAGGACTCGGAAGCCTATCTCTCCTATCTCAGCGGGCTGGCGTTCGCGCAGCAGGGGGCTTCGGACACGGCCAGCATCGCACAAGCTCGTGCGGCGATGGAGCGGGCCGTGGCTCGCGACCCGCGCTTTGCGCTGGCGTGGAGCTGGCTGGCGCGCGTGAAGGCGTGGCAGTACGGTAACGGTTCGCTTCGATCGATCGAAACACGCCAGGCGGCGGAACATGCCGCGCGGACCGCGATTGCGCTGGCACCGGAGCTGCCCGAGGCGCATCTTGGCCTGGCGGAGGTTCGCATCCGCGATCGCGATTACTTTTCGGCCCGCCGCGAAATCGAAGTCGTACGGGCCGGTCTGCCCAACTCGCCGGACGTGTGGCGGCTCATCGGCCACATCGAGGAGCGGTCAGGACGCTGGCTGGAGTCGCGATCGGCATATTTGCGCGGCTTCGAGGTGGACCCGCCGACGCTGTCGGATCCGCTGGCGGTCCACTATCTCCACCTGCGTCAATACGACGAGTCGCGTCGCTACGTGGACATTGCGAGGGCCGCCAACCGGTCGGGCGTCGTTGTGCCCGACGCGTGGGGACGATTCAGCGATCGCGGCGACATTCCGGCGGCGCGGGATGTGCTGGAAACAGCGCTCGAGTCGCGGACGCAGGCCGACGGCCGCGTGCTCGCGTTCCTGGCCCGGCTGGAGTGGTTCGATGGCCGGCACGAACGCGCGTTGGACCTGATTGCGAAGATGGACCCGGCAGGAGCATGGCTGGCTCCGAACTTCCGCTTCCCTGCCGCGATCGCCGCGGGGCAGGTGTACGAAAGCCTCGGACGCGCGGGCGAGGCGAAGCGCGAATTCGAGGCGGCGCTTGACGCCCTCGAGGTGCGGGCCTCCGCCGGTGCCGACTACCAGGTGGAGGCGGCCATCGCGTTTGCGATGGCCGGCCTCGAGCGCCGCGCGGATGCGCTTCGACATGCCGAGCGCGCGGTCGCGCTGCTCCCCGTCACCACCGATGCCGCCGAAGGCATGCTCTATCTCTACGTGCTGGCGATGGTCCAGTCGCGGGTCGGCGATGCCGAGGCGGCGATGGCGACGCTCAATCGCCTCTACGAGATCCCCGGCTTCTACAGCGAGGCGTGGGTCGCGCGCGAACCCTGGTTCGCCAACCTGCGCCGGCTCCCGGCGTATCGCGCCGCGGCGGCGCGATGGGCGACACGCCGGGGCGAGGCGCTGCTGCGGGCCGAGTGACCGTTGCCCGCGCCTCGCACCCGGCCGACGCGACCATGAGAATCGGCACGCTCGAGTAAAGGCTGTGCCCCAACTGCCGCATCATGGAAGCGGAGGGTGGCATGGCATCGATTACCGAACAGGTGGTCCTCGAGGTCAGCGCGGACCGCGCCTGGGCGGCGCTGCGAGACGTAGGCCGGGCGCACGTCCTGTTCGCGCCGGTCCTGACCGACGGTTCGATCCAGGGCGACCTCCGCACCGTCACGTTCGCCAACGGCACGGTCCTTCGGGAGCGGATCCTCGACGTAGACGATGTGGGGCGGCGGGTAGCGTACGCGGCCCTGGACGCGCCCGGGACCGAGTATCACCACGCCTCGATGCAGATCATCGAGGACGGCGACCGGCGCTGCCGCTTCGTGTGGATCACCGACGCGCATCCAGCCGCGGTCATCGCCGCGATCAAACCGCTCATCGCGCAAGGCACGCAGGCCTTGAAGGCCAATCTCGAGAGCGGCCGCGTCTAAGCGGGACGCAGCCAGCGTGCACCGGACTTACGCCTGTCTGTAACGCCTCTCGCCCTGCCGGCACTAGCCGTTGAGCCCGCGCAGCCGGGCGCTGCGGATCCGAAGGCGTTCCTGAAAGGCGAGGGGCTGTCGCTTCCGCCGCGCGCCGACGTCACCGTCTCCGAGCGGCGCATCGCGGTCGGACAGATTCGCATCTGCGTCACCGTCTGCCGCGTCGTTGGCCCCGTCGTCGTCTGTGCGACGGTTTGCACGCGCATCATCGTGGTCGTGATCGGATAGCGCGCGGTTCCGGGGGGCACCGCGCCGGTTCGATCAGCGGCGCTCCCGGGCGCGCAGCATATGACTGCGCGCCCGGGGTTGCGCAGCCACTGGATTTCTCCTTGGCGGAGACGTCAGGCCGAAAGACGCTGTTCGAACGCCTCCGGAAGCTGCACGTCCGGGTGTCCGATCAGCACCCCGACTTCCTGCCGGACGACGTCCTCGCGTCCGAGATCGGCGCGAAGCCGGCGCAGAATCCGTTCCTGGCGCCGGTACAGCCCTTTCTGATCGGCGCCACTGCTGCGGGCGAGGTCGGCGACGGATTCGCCAGCCACAAAGCGGCTGTGGATGATGCGGTAGTCCTCGTCGCTGAGGCCCTGGAGCGCGCGGCGGACCGCTGCGCTGACGCGGGCCGCGTATCGGGTCAGATCCCGCGCTTGAAGGGAGCGCTCCTGCAGGGGCTCGACCGCGGCTTCGGCCCCGAGCTCCAGCGGCAGGTCGCGGCCGCGCCGCCGGCGAGCGATTCGCGCCGCAAGCGATTGGGCCACCCGCCGATCGAGCTGCGAATCGGCCGGCTCCCGCATCGCCGACAGCGCTTCCAGGACCGAAAGCCCCTCGCGCGCCACCAGCCGCTCGAACCTGACGGCGCCGGCCCCGTGCGCGAGGGCTCGGCGTGACGGCCGCCACTTTCCCCAGCGCCGGATCCGGCCGTCGAGCAGTACCCGGTAGGCAACGACGCGGAGGTAGGTGACCATGGCGCTCTGTCCTCGGTACTTCCGGAGCACCGCGTAGTCGTGCGCCATCAGCCGCACCAGGACATCGCCGAGCAGGTCCCCTTCCTCGTCCGCCGAGAGCCGATGGCGGCGCGCCAGCGAACGGATCGCGCGATGGAGATCGGGCAGGTAGCGGACCAGCATGGCCTGAAACTGCGGCGAGCCTTCCGGTCCGGGCTGAACGGTGATGACCTGAGGGTCGGGCACGGGCGCCTCCTCCGAAACAGTCGTCTGCCCTGTCCTAACGCTGGTGCGGCTCAGGTCGAACAGCCGGGCGAACGTTTCCCGGATTGGTCCCGTCTAAGCTGGCTGTGGCACCTATGGCTATGCCAGATATCGATGCGCGCATCCTCGACCGGGAGCTGAAGAAGGGCTCCGCCGAGCTGATCATCCTGTCCATCGTCGACGAGCACCCGCGTCATGGCTACGAGATCAGCAAACTCATCGAGGCCCGCTCCGAAGGCGAAATCAAGTTCAACATCGCCTCGCTCTATCCCCTGCTCTACCGCCTGGAGGAGCGCGGCTGGCTGCACGGCCGCTGGGTGGAGAAGGCCGGGACCAGGCGGCGGCGCTTCTACTCACTGACGCCGGAAGGCCGCCGCGTCCTGGTCCGTCAGCGCGAGACCTGGAAGGCCTTCGTCCGTGCGATGGGGCTCGTCACGGGGGTGGAGCATGCCTGAGATCTCGTGGACCAGCGAGATCAGGGCTCGGCTCTCATCCCTGGCGCTCGACGCCGGGCGGGAGGCCGAGATTGTCGAGGAGCTGTCCCAGCACCTCCAGGAAGAGTACGACGAGCTCCGCCGCGACGGCGCAGCCCACGAGGACGCGCGACGCCTCGCGATGCAGGAGCTGCTGGGTCCCGAGGCGCTCGCCGCGCGCATGCGGCCGCTCCGCCAGTCGCATGCGCCGGACCGGTCGCAACCCGGTACCCCGCGGCGATCGCTGCTCCGCGATCTCGTTCAGGACCTGCGCTACGCGGTCGGCGCGCTCCGCCGGCAGCCGCTGTTTGCCGCCGGCGCGATCCTGACGCTGGCGCTCGGCATCGGCGCCAACAGCGCCATCTTCGCGCTGGTCGATGCCACGCTGCTCCGCCCGCTGCCGGTACCCTCGCCCGATCGCGTCGTCGTCGTGTCGGCGCGGACCGCAAGCTCGTCGCGCGAACGCGTCTCGCCCAACGACCTGCTCGACTTTCGAGCCCGCAACCGGAGCTTCGAGGTGGTCGGCGGGTTCATCCCGGTTGTCGGGGGGATGGTCATGGCCGGCCGCGACGGCACCGCGGAAACGGTGTCGCGCCAGTGGGTGACGGCCGGAGTGTTCGACGCGCTCGGCCTTCCGCCGGCCGCCGGCCGGTATTTCCAGGTCACCGACGATCGGACCCGGCTCCGGGGCGTGGTCCTCAGCGCGTCGTTCTGGCGCACGCGCTTCGATTCCGATCCGGCCATCCTGTCTCGCGAGATCCGGCTCGACGGTGAGCCGTACACCGTTGTCGGCGTGGCGCCCGACGCCGTCGAGCTGATCGGCAAGAGTGACCTGTGGGCGATGATCAACATCGAGGACGCGCCGCCCCGCGCCCGCGGCGCGCGCATATTCCGGGTCATCGGGCGGCTGAAGCCGGACGCAACGATCGCGTCGGCGGACGCCGAACTCTCGTCGGTCGCCGACACGCTCGGGCGCGAGTACCCGAACACGAACAGCGGCCGCGGAGTTGCGCTCGAGCGGCTGGATTCATCGGTCATTGGCGCCGATCTGCAGCAGACGTCGATGCTGTTCATCGGCGTCGTCCTGTTCGTCCTCCTGATCTGCTGTGCGAATGTCGCCAACCTGCTGCTCGCCCGCGCCACGTCGCGAGCGCGAGAACTGGCGATCCGGGCCGCGATTGGTGCGGACCGCGGACGCCTGATCCGGCAGCTGCTCACCGAGAGCCTGGTCCTGTCGGCGCTCGGCGGCATCCTCGGCCTGGCGATCGGGGCGGCCATCCTCCAGGCCGCGCCCTCGTTCATTCCCGAGGGCTTGCTGCCGCCGGCTGTGGCTCTCACGCTCGACGTGCGGGTCGTAGGATTCTGCGCGGGAGCGGCGCTGGTTGTCGGCTTGTTCTTCGGGCTGGTGCCAGCCTGGCAGGCGACGGCGCTGCCGGCCGCGCCTGCGCTGGGCACCGATAGCCGCACCACCGCCGGAGGAAGCGGACGGCTCCGCAACCTGCTCGTCGCCGGGGAGGTCGCGGTCGCGGTGCTCCTGCTCGCCGGCGCCGGCCTGCTGCTGCGAACGCTCGTCGCGGTGCAGACCGTCGACCGCGGCTACCGGGCCGAGAGCGCTCTCACCATGATGGTGGATCCGCTCGGCTCGGAGTACCCGACTCCGGATTCCCTCCTGCAGTTCTACGAAGCCATCGAACACGAGGTGCGGGCGTTGCCCGGGGTACGAGACACGGCGTGGGCCACGACCCTGCCCATGGGTTCCTCCGCTGAGGGCCGGTCGTTCATCGAAATAGTCGGCGATCCGCCCGTCTCCGAGAGCGAGCGCCCGACGGCCGACTATCAGATCGTGAGTCCCAGCTACTTCACCACGATCGATCTGCCAGTCGTCGAAGGGCGAGCCTTTGACGAACGTGATATCCGGGACGCGGTGCCGGTCTGCATCGTGAACGAAGCCTTCGTGCGGGCGCATCTCCCGGGCCGCACGCCGATCGGCGTGCGGCTGGCAATTCGATCGGACGTGTCGTCGAAGCCGCAGGTGCGCGAGATCGTCGGCGTCGCGCGGCAAATCAAGGGGCGGCCGGATGAGATGGAGGCCTTCGAACAGGTCTACGTGCCACTCGCCCAGGACCCGTCGGACGACATGTATTTCGTCGTCCGCCCGGAGTCTGGACGCGCCAGCGTGCTGGCACCGTCGGTGCGCGGCGCGATCGCCCGTGTGGACAAGCGGCAGCTGGTCAGCGTGCGCGACGTGATGACACTGGAGGACGTCGCGCGGGAAGCGACCGGCCGGCACCGCTTCCGCGCCGTGTTGGTGAGCGCGTTCGCGGCGTTGGCGCTGGTGCTGGCGATGGTGGGTCTCTTCGGCATCCTGGCCTACGCCGTGCAGCGCCGAATGCGCGAGCTCGGCGTCCGCCGCGCGCTGGGCGCGACGACGGCCGATGTCGTCCGCTCGGTGGTGACAAGCGCCGCGCGAGTGCTGGCTATCGGTGCAATCGCCGGTGTTGTCCTCGGCGTCGCGCTCGGCAGGCTGATGAGCGGGATGCTGTTCGGCGTCGCCGCAGCCGACCCCGTGACGTTCGCGCTCGTGATCCTGGTGCTCGCGGTGACAGCCCTGCTCGCGATCGCCGGTCCGGCCTGGAAGGCCACACAGGTGGACCCGGTGGAGGCGCTCAGAACCGAGTAGGTTCGGGTTCGGGGTTCTGCTTTTGCCTTCTGCCTTTTGCCTTTTGCCTTTTGCCTTTTGCCTTGTCGTTGACAGATCTCTTCCGCAGGGCGTAAGTTGCGCCTCTCACCCCCCCACGAACCCAGGAGGCTTGGGTGGCGTCCGGGATTTTCGATACCTCGGTCGCGCAGACGATCGCCGACGCCCAGTCGGCCGCTCGTCAGCGCCGGACGAAGTCTGTCTCCGTTTCGGGTTCGACCAGGACCATCCCTATTCCGTTCCCGTCGCCGACTGACTGGCGGGACGCGTGGATCTACTTCCTGCTGCTTGACCGTTTCAACAACCCCGACCGATCCCCAAACGGCACCTGGAATGTCCGGTTCAACAACCGGCAGGGCGGCACGCTCCGCGGCGTCCAGTCGCAGCTTGGATATCTGGAGCAACTCGGCGTCAAGGCATTGTGGCTCTCGCCCGTCGTCAAGAATGCGAAGCCGGACTTCGATTTCAACTACCACGGCTACGGCACTCAGGACTTCCTGAACCTCGACGAACGGTTTGCGTCCGACGGCACGCGTGAGGCGGCTGAGCGCGAGCTCACGGCGCTGGTGGACGAGGCGCATGCGCGTGGCATGTATGTCATCCTCGACATCGTCCTGAACCACGCGGCGCGGGTGTTCGACTACGTCCGGCCGGAGGGCGTGGTCGCGAGCTTTGCCGATTCATCCGTGATGAAGGCGCCGCCGGGGAACGAACCGCCGATCGAATGGCTCAACGGGTTTGGCACGGCACGCGCCGACTGGAAGAACCAGTTGCCGGAGGCATCGCGGTTGAGCGTGGACGATGCGATCTGGCCGGTCGATCTGCAGAACCACGTGTTCTTCCGCCGGCGTGGATCGAAGCTGACCGACGATCCCGGGACCGGGTTCGTCCGTGGTGATTTCGGCGACATGCGGCAGCTCGTCGTGGAATACGACGCGAGCGTGCCCGGGCAGGAAGCGCTCCGCGCCCGCTACGGCATCTCGCCGGTGCTCGGCATTCTGATTCGCGCGTACTCCTACCTCATGGCGCGGTACGACTTGGACGGGTACCGGCTGGATACGGTGAAGTACGTGGACGCTGGCGCCATCCAGGTTTTCGGCAACGCGATCCGCGAGTTCGCGCTCAGTATCGGCAAGCGGAACTTCTTCACCTTCGGCGAGGTGTACGACCGCGAGGACGTCGTCGCGCGCTTCATCGGCCGTAACGGGTCTGGCGAAGGCTTCGGGATCGACGCCGCGCTCGACTTCCCACTGTTCTTCAACCTGCCGGGCGTGGCCAAGCGCAGAGTCGACGTCGCCGAGATCCGTCGCGTTTTTCAGGATCGCAAGCGACAAGAGGCCGAACTGCTCAGCTCGCACGGTGAAGCGGGCCGATTCTTCGTCAGCTTCCTCGACAACCACGATCAGCACGAACGCATCTGCCATCCCGCAACTCCGCCGGAACAGGTGTCGCTGGCGCTCGTACTGATGTTCACGCTCCAGGGAATTCCATCCGTGTACTACGGGACCGAGCAGGCACTGAGCGGAACCGTGGACGGCGCCGGCAACCCGGATCTGAGCGCCAACGAGTCCACGCGCGAGGCGCTTTGGGGAAACCCGAACGGCTTCGATACCACGACGGCGGCGTTCACGGCGATCCGGCGGCTGTCGGACCTCCGTGACAACGAGCCGGCGTTACGCTACGGGCGCCTCTACTTCCGCGAAGTCTCCGGTGGCAGCGGCGACTTCGGGCACTCGTTCGGCGCTGGCGGCGTGGTCGCCTTCTCGCGCGTGCTCGTCGACCGCGAGGTGCTCGTCGTCGCGAACACCGGCGCCCAGCCGTTCGCCGGATCGGTCATCGTCGATCGGGACCTGAACTCCACTCCCAGGCAGATGACGATCGCGCACAGCAACCGCAAGACGCAGGCAAGGCGCACTGTGCGGCAGATCGCAAGCGCGAGATTCTTCGGCAGCCAGGTGACGAGCGGCCCGGCGGCGGCGCTCGACGTCGTGCTGCAGCCAGACGAGGCCCAGGTCTGGGCTCCGGTCTGATCGCGACAGCGAATATGCCGTCGCGCGTCCGTCACAGACAGTAGACAGGAGCACATCATGCCGAGCTGGAAGTTCGACAACCTGGATGACGCGAAGAAACTCGTCTCGGGCGAACGGATGGATTCCTCGAAGATCGGTGCCGAGCCCGTCGCGCTCACGTTGGCGCCGAACCTGTCGTTCGATCTCGCTGGGGCCAAGCTGACGCTCAATCCAACCGGCAACCTCTCGGTCGCCGTGCTCAACGACGAGCAGGACAAGGACGCCGACGCGGTGATCGTCAAAGACGACGCCGAGACGCCGGGCGGAACGCTGCCGCCGCACTGCCGCCTGAAGGACGGCCCATGGCTGAAGCTCCGCGCCGAAGGCGGGCTGAGGGCCAAGATCGCGGCCGATCTCTCGGCTCTGATCGGTATTAGCGCCGGCGTCGACGCCAGTGTCGCCATCGCCGACTACCGCAAGCAGGTCAAGACCGACAAGGCTCGCGACGCGTTCGTGGCGGCCATCGCCGCACCGCGCTTCCTCACCGCCCTGGACGACGTGAAGGACATGTCGCTGGGCGACGTGCTCGTGCTCCGTCGCGGCGGTTCGATCGTGGCCGGCATCTCGGTGAACGCGGCCGACTTGTTCACCGGTCAGATCGGAACGCTCGGCCGCCTCCTCGGATCGATGGGACCGATCGTCGTCGCCTTCGAAGCCGGCGCCACATTCGATTTCGAGGTCACCGTCAACGACGAGTTCCTGATCGTCATCTCGCGCGACAAGACGGTCTGGCGGGCGGGTGTGCGCAAGGCCAATGGCAGCAAGATAGCCGCGTCGGTGGATGCCGGCATCACCGCGAGGCTGAAGGATCCGAAGGCGGTCCTGAAGCTCGTTCAGGACGTCATCGACGCCGCGATCGGCCGGTCGCTCGCGCAAGTCGAGTCGATGCTCAGCAAGACCACGCTCGAGGATCTCAATCCCGTCGAAAGGAAATTGTTCGACGAGGTGGCCAAGCGGCTTGGCGCCGGAGGGGTGATCAACACGCTCAACGATCTGAAGACGCGGATCGACGACCTCAAGCAGAAGGCCAGCGACAAGATCCAGGAGATCCTCCAGACTCGTGTGTCGCTCAGCTTCGCGTACGAGTACACACGCATCCAGACGCACGTCAACCTGCTGCAGGTCACGCTGACCGACAAGGCCCTGGCTCGATTCCACCCCGAGCTCGTGGCCGGACGCACGCTGCCGGTACTCGACGCCCTCCAGCAGGGGAGGTCCGGTGTCACGCTGGAGAGCTACCTGAATCAGACGGAGATTCAGCGCAACGCCAGCTGGGGCTTCACGCTCGGCATCGGCAAGTGGGTGAGCGTCGGCGGGAGGGATTTCCGCAACGTCACCGAGGTGGAGCGCACCAATGCCGCTGGTGCCTTGCAGCGCAGCTATCTCGGCATGCGCGGTTACAAGGGCACGTGGGTCGGCGAGACGTTCGAATGGATGGTCGATCTGCGCGCCGATATGAAGGGGTACGCGAAGCCGGTGAAGGTGAGCAGCTACAGCTTCGGCCTGCATCTGGTGTGGTCGTCCAGGCAGAACTCCCTCTCCGCCAACGAGCTGGAGCAATGGGTCGATGTCGCTCAACTGTGGAAGGTCGTGCCGGACGACGGTGCAATGGAGGTGCGGGCGGCGTTGGCGGCCGCGCTCAAGAAGGACGCCAAAATCTCGGTGCAGCTCACGGTCCCGAACACCGTGCTGCGATCGGTCCTGCCGATGCTGGCAGCGGCCAGGCCGGAGCAATTTGCCCAGGCGCTCGCCGCAGCCATGCCGTGGCGGAGCGACCATGAAGGGCGTCGCGACTTGCGCAAGCGTCGGGCACTGTACACGCCGCTCTGGGAACACGCGCTTTCGGACGTGACCCTGACCGGATCCGAGTGGGCGAGCGCCGCCTCCGAGCACCTCAAGGAGGCGGGCGAGGGCACTCTGGCATTCTTCGAGCGCACCAACACCCAGTCCGATACGTTCGCCAGCATGGTGCAGATCAACGGCAACACTCGCGAGATCTGTCAGAGGTTCACGACTGGCGCACGGGCGCTGCAGTCGAATATCACCAACGACGAAGAGGACAAGCGCTCCATTCCGGCCGCCTTCAAGCTGATGGACGACCTCTGGACCCAGTCGCACCACGTCCGCGCAGTTGGCGTGCGTATCCTCGATATGGCGACTGATACCGGGCAGCTTCAGGACGTCACGCGGACCCTGCTGGTGCAGGGAAGCGGCTTGAAAGAGGACCTGGTGATTACGGCCTAGCTTGGGTGGTGATGATAGATTGAGCCGAGTTCCTGGCGAACGGCACATTAGCCGGGTGTGGACGGTTACACACGCTTGGTCATCACTTCAGGCGGCAAGCCCAGCCGCCTGTCCAGCCACCAGAGCGCCGCCACGCGGAGGCTGTATGG
This sequence comes from Vicinamibacterales bacterium, assembly GCA_035495795.1. Classification (GTDB taxonomy): domain Bacteria; phylum Acidobacteriota; class Vicinamibacteria; order Vicinamibacterales; family UBA2999; genus VFZN01. The sequence goes on along the minus strand of DATJFF010000021.1, from coordinate 43,235 downwards.
CATCGAAAGCTCAGATCGCCCGGGGTGTGGTGCAGGCGTGGGGCCGAATCCTCACCGGGCGCCGGCCCAATTTGTCGATCGAGATCACGCGGGAATGTCCGCTGCGCTGTCCCGGCTGTTACGCGTTCGGTGACAATCACCTCGGCGGCAGCGTCACGCTGCGTGGCCTGGCCGATTACAAGGGGGATGAGCTGGTGCGTCGCTTCATGCAGCTGATCGACAAGCGGAAGCCGCTCCACGTCTCGATCGTCGGCGGCGAGCCGCTGGTGCGCTATCGCGAGCTCGGCGCGATCCTGCCGGTGCTGGCGGCGCGGGACATCCACGTGCAGCTCGTCACCAGCGCCGTTCGGCCCATACCGGTGGAATGGCGGGACCTGAACCGGCTGCAGGTCGTGGTGTCGATTGACGGCCTGCCCGCCGAGCACGACAAGCGGCGGGCCCCAGCTACCTACGATCGCATTCTCAAGCACATCGCCGGTCATCGCATCACCGTCCACTGCACCGTCACGCGTCAGCAGATTCGGCGCGACGGATACCTGGAAGAGTTCCTGCGCTTCTGGCAGGCCAACCTGGATACCCGCATGATCTGGGTGAGCCTCTACACGCCGCAGCGCGGAGAGGTGTCGGACGAGCGTCTCGCTCCCGCGGATCGACAGCGGGTCATCGACGAGCTGCGACGGCTTCGCCCGATCGCGCCGAAGCTGGAGATGTTCGACGGCGCGCTCGAGGCCTATGCCAAGCCGCCGGCTTCCCCCGCCGAGTGCGCGTTTGCGCGCACCACCGAGTGCGTGTCGGCGGATCTCGAGCGGCGGATCACGCCGTGCCAGTTCGGCGGCGACCCGGATTGCGCGAGCTGCGGCTGTATCGCGTCCGCCAGCCTCGAGGCGATCTCCCGTCACCGGCTACCCGGCGGGCTGCGCGTTCGGCACATCCTCGACGCGTCGGAGATGGCCGGCCGTGCGGTGTCGCGAGTGCGAGGGAACCGCGCCGCGCATTGAATCGCTGGAATCAGACGCGCTGAACCGCGTACGATCGGGCGGATGCCGCTGACGAGGCCGATCGCATGTCTGGGACTTGGGTGGATCGTGTGCCAGGCGTGGCTCGCACCTGCGACAACGCTCGCGCAATCGCGCTCACCCATCGTCTCGACCGTCGATGCGCAGGTCGGCGCGGCGCCTATGCTCGTCCGAATCTCCGGGCGTCAGCACCTGGTTTACGAGCTGCACGTCACCAATCTCACACGGCTGGACGTGACGCTGACCCGCGTCGCGATGCGCGACGCCTCGCGTCAGACCGTCATCGCTGATTTCCGCGACGCGGCACTGGCAAGCCGCATCGGCCGCCCTGGCGCGCCACCAGACCTCACCGACAAGCGGATCATCGGCGCCGGTCTTCGCGCCGTCGTCTACTTCTGGCTGCCGCTTGACCCCGGCGCACCCGTGCCTGCGCGGGTGCGTCACCTCATCGACGTGGAGACCACGCGAGACGGGCAGCGCATGTCGGTTTCGATGTCCGGAGCGGAAGCCGGCGTCCGGCAGGATGCGTCGATCGTTCTGAACCCGCCGCTGCGCGGCGGACCGTGGGTGGCGGTCTACGACCCGCTGCTCGTCGGCGGCCACCGCACTGCGATCTATGCGGTTGACGGACGCGCCCGTATTCCGGCGAGGTTCGCGATCGACTTCGTCCGCCTCGAGCACGACGGTAGCCACGCCCGCGGCGATAGCGCGGCAATCGCGAACTGGTACGGCTACGGCGCCGAGGTCCTCGCGGTCGCCGATGCGACGGTGGCCGAGGCTCACGACGACATTCCGGAAGCACCCTCGATCGCCGCCGCTCAAGGGGCAGTTCCGCTCGAAAACGTCAGCGGGAACTACGTCGCCCTGGATCTCGGAGGCGGACGCCACGCGTTCTACGAACACCTCAAGCACGGCAGCGTCCGCGTCAAGGCCGGCGACCGCGTCAAAGCCGGAGATGTGCTCGGCCTGCTCGGCAACTCCGGCAGTAGCTCGTCGGGCCCGCACCTGCACTTTCACGTCGCGGATGCCGGCAACGAGCTGGCGGCGGAAGGCATTGCGTACGTGTTCTCCGGCTTCGAGGCCGTTGGCATGTTCGGAAACGTTGGTGGGTTCACGACCGTCGAGCGCTGGAAGCCCGCGGCCGCCGATGCGTCCGGCCCTCGCCAGCGTGAGTTACCCGCGCCGAACTCGGTTCTGGTGTTCCCGCCGTAGCTCGGGTGGCGACCGGGCCGCTTGCTGGCGGCGCCGGTGTATCCTCCCGCGTCATGCCCGACGTGCTGGAAGCTCTGCTGGACTCCTGGGATCGCAACAACACGATCACCGTCAACCTGCTCCACGCCTTGCCCGAGGGCACCATGGATCTCCGGGTGATGCCCGGCAGTCCCTCCATCGTCGAGATGTTCGTCCACATGCACTACTGCCGGCTGGTCTTCGTCGCGAAGGACTCGCCCGAGTGCGCGCGGCCGATGCCTAGAAGTGAATGGGCGGCCGAGCGCGATCGCGATCGCCTGGCAGCGATGCTCGACGACAGCGCCAGCGCCGTCCGCGACGCGGTAAAGGGCCGGCTGGAGTCGGGACGCGAAATGGACGTGCACTACGACCACCCGATTCTCATGTTCCAGCACTTGATCTGGCACGAGGGCTATCACCACGCGCAGATCAAGCTGGCGCTCAAGATCGCCGGGCGGCCGTTCGACGACGAAGAGATCGGGCCCGTTACCTGGGACGTCTGGATGGAAAAGGGCCGCGGTTGAGGTCGGGCCGTGGCCGCGTGGCTAGAGCACCGATTCCCGGCTGGCGAGACCGCCGGGTCCCATCACGGGCGATTGATGGCGAGATTCCTTAGCAAGCGGTGCAGGTAGGTCGGCTGCAGGCCCAGATCGCGGGCCGCCTGAGCGACGTTCCCACCGGCCTTGTCGAGTGCCTCGCGGATGATGTCGCGCTTGCCGTCGGCGACCAGCCCGTGGAAGCCGCGATCGCTCTCGGGCTGGGCCGCCTCGAGCAGACTCTCGGGCAGATCCTCGAGGAGAATCACGTCTTGCGAGCCGAGAACGACCGCGCGCTCGATCGCGTTCGACAGCTCGCGCACGTTGCCCGGCCAGTCGTACGACATCAGTAGCTTGCGGGCCTCGGGAGAAATACCCTTGACCTGGCGCTTGCACCGCGTCGAATGCTGGCGGACAAAATATGACGCGAGCAGCGGAACATCGTCACGCCGTTCGCGCAAGGGCGGCACCGCGAGCGAGACCACGTTGAGCCGGTAGTAAAGGTCCTCGCGGAAGGCGCCTGACTTCAGGGCGGCGTCGAGATCGCGATTGGTCGCCGCGATCACCCGCACGTCGATCTGCGTGCCGCGACGGGCTCCGAGCCGCTCGACGACCTGATCCTGCAGCACGCGCAGCAGCTTGGCCTGCAGGGCCGGCGCCAGCTCGCCGACCTCGTCGAGAAACACGGTCCCGCCATGCGCGAGCTCGAGGCGGCCGCGCTGCTGGGCCACAGCGCCGGTGAAGGCACCCCGTTCGTGGCCGAACAGCTCGCTTTCGAGCAGCGCCTCGGGCAGCGCCGCGCAGTTGATCGGGATGAACGGACCGCGGGCGCGTCCGCTGTTCAAGTGAATGGCGTTGGCGACGAGCTCCTTGCCGGTGCCGCTCTCGCCTCGCAGCAGCACCGTGGCATCGGTCGGCGACACCCGGCCGATGAACCGGTAGACTCGCTGCATCGCCGCGCTCTCGCCGACGAGGTTGTGCTGGACGGCGGCCTCGGTCCGCAGCCGCGCATTCTCCTCGCGCAGTGAGTCGAGATGGCGGACCCGCTCGAGGGCCAGGCCGCCGACCGTGCCGATCGCCGCGACGAGCTGCAGCGAGCCGTCGGTGAATCGCGCGTTCGGCTTCGACCCGGTGACATAGAGGGCGCCATCGGCGGCCGGTTCGCCGCTGGTCAATGGCGCGCAGAGCGCGGCTGCCTCCGGGACGAGGATAGCGGCATGCTCCCGCAAGGCGCGGGTAACAACGCCGCGATTGAACTCGACGGTGGTTCCACCGGGCGTCTTCCCGGCGATGACCACGATCTCATCGTCCTGCTCGCGCCTGACGAGCACGGCGGCGGCCTCCGCGTCGGTGGCCTCCAGCGCGTGAGCGAGGATGAGATCGTACAGCGCGCCGGCCGTCGACACCGTGTGCAGCGCCGAACTGAGGCGCAGCAGGATGTGCAGGTCGCGCCGGGCCGATACGAGCTCGTGACCGTCTCGAGGCCTGGCGTCCAGGTAGCGGCTTGCAGCGGTGCCCATCGCAATCGACGAAGTGGCACCGATCGGTGTGTCGACGAGCTCAACCGTCGAGTCTTCGATCGACACCGCTCGGAGTTCCGGCATCAGCACCAGAAGGGCCGAGTCGCCGATGCGGATTACGTCTCCGTCCGAGAGCTGCCGCTCGGTCACCGGGCAGCCATTGACGAAGACGCCGTTACGGCTGCGGAGATCACGAACCAGCACATGGTGGTCCGACACCTCGATCGCGCAGTGCTGTCGCGACAGCGCCGGGTCAGGGATGGAGAAGCTGCTGTGTTCGTCGCGCCCGATCGAGAGCGCACCAATCAGCGGCATCGAGCGGCCGCGGGCCGGGCCGGCAACGGCGATCAGCAAGCGGGACGCGCTCACGGTGTGGTCTTGCCTGACGGGCTAGAGTCTGCCGTCGCCGACAGCGGGTTCAGGACGAGGTGAAGTTGGGTCGGCGGCGCTCCCCGATCGAGCTTGATGGCGACGAACCGCTTCCCGTCCCCCGTGATGTCGAACGTGGAGCCCATGTCAGGAGATCGGAACACGAGCCGAGGGCGAGTGGTCTTGAACTGTGGGGTGTCGGCGACGTCGACCACCCATACGCCATCGGTCTGATCGCGATAGTACAAGCGGCGGCCGTTCGGGGCCCACGCAGCCATCTGTGCGCCACCACTTGAAATCTGCCAGCTGCCACCTGCCGCGTCGACTGAGCGCGCGTAGAGCTCGCTCCGTCCGGTTTCGTTCGAGACATATGCGAGCCACCGTCCATTCGGTGAGAACCGCGCGTTCACCTGGCTGAAAGGTGAGGGGGCGAGCGCGCGAGCCTGGCGATCGGCCATGGTCAGCGCCCACAGGTTCCATTGGCCTTGCGGCTGAATCACCCGATAGACGAGTGTGCCGCCGTCCGGCGACCACGACTCGGGAAACTGGGCCGGACCCTTGTTGACGAGCACTTCGTTGCTGCCGCTGCCGTCTCTCGACAGCAGGATGATCTGCTGGGAGCCGGGCCCGCCTTCGGCGACGGTGAGCCGCCCATCCGGGCGCCAGATCGGCTCGTGGAACCGGCCGAAGGTGCGCCGGGTCGTGGTGCCTCGCTCCAAGTCGTACAGCCAAACGTTGTTCTTCGCAGCCCCGACGTAATAGGCCACGACTCCCCCGTCCGGTGAGATGCGCGGCCCGACCATGTATTGCGGCGGACCTTCGATGAGGGCGCGGGTACCATCGAGGTCGACCAGCATCAGACGATTCTCCGGCGCGCGGCCTCCGGACAAATAGACGAGGTCACCCGAGCCGGAGAACGCGAATTCCGGATCGCCGTTCGAGAGCTCGGCCACGTCCGAAGCCAGTCGCTGGGGCGGCCCCGTGATCTCGAGTCGTTCGAGGCTGAACGGACTGGCGAACAAGTCGCCATTTCGGGCATATGCGATGTGATCGGGCGCGACGAAGCGGGCGCTGGCCGCGCCTTGTATCAGCTCCTTCCTGTTGCCGCTGCGCAAGTCCGCCACGACTATTCGCGCAGTGTCTTCGGGGCCGGTCGCGACCGAATAGAGGATCGCTCGGCCACCTGGCAGAACTTCCGGGTACCGGTGATCGTTGCCGGCGTCCTCCGGCATCAGATGGGTGAGCGGCTCCGCCGCTCCGCCCGCGGCGGAAATCCTGAAGAGACCGGTTTCGGGCATGTGAGAGAACACGATGAAGCCGTCCGGACTCCAGCTCCCGCCAAATGGGGATTGAGCGGGGAAGAGATTCGCCGGCGTGCCGCCATTGACGGAAACGCTTTTCAGAAATCCACGCGTAAAGAAGCCGAGCCACCGACCGTCCGGAGAGAAGAACGGCGCGGTGGCGCCGGTCGTGCCTGCGATCACCGCATCGACGCCGTCGGCCAGCCGATAGCGCCGAAGCTCGGACGCCGCGCCGCGCGGCTTGTAGACGATGCTCGATCCATCGGGTGCGAAAGCGATGCTGCCGCTTCCGGTTGAGGCCGTGACGTTGTCGGGCAAGGGGATGACCGACCGCATCGTGCGTCCGGTCGGATGGTCGGTGCGGCGTGGCGTGAACCAGGCGGATGCCGCGAGCGTGGCGACGACGAGAGCCGCCCCGGCGGCGGCCGCGTATCCCGAAATCCGCCGTCGACCGGCGCGCGGCGACTCCACGACCGCGAGCGCCGTATCGAGCGCCCGCCTGACGTCGTCCGCCGATTGCCATCGCTCGTCGGGATCCTTCGCCAGGCAGGTGTGGACGACGCGCTCGAGGGCGGGCGACACCTGCGCCTCGACCGCGCGAATCGGGTCGGGATCCGCTTCGAGGACAGCGGCGATGGTGTCGTGCTGCGTAGGGCGGTCGAACGGGCGTCGGCCGCTCAGCATCTCGTAGATCACCGCGCCGAGTGCGAACACATCGCTCCTCGCATCGGCAGGTTCGCCGCGGACCTGCTCGGGCGCCATGTACTGCCACGTGCCGAGGGCGGCGCCGATCTGCGTCAGCGGTGGTCCACCGGCGGCCGCCACCGTCGACACCGCCGCCGTCACCGCGCCGTGATGCTCACCGATCCTGGCGAGGCCGAAGTCGAGCAGCTTCAGCGTGCCGGAGCGGGTGATCACGACGTTGCCGGGTTTCACGTCGCGGTGGGTGATGCCGCGGCGATGCGCGTGGCCGAGCGCATCAGCCAGCGACCGCGCGTGATCGACGGCCTCTTTGATCGACAGCCGTCCCCGAGCCAGGCGAGCGGCGAGCGTCTCGCCCTCGACGAGCTCCATCACCAGGTAGTCGCACTCGCCGTGCTGGCCGATGTCGAAGAGCTGGGCGATATGAGGGTGGTTGAGCGCCGCAACCGCTTCGGCTTCGACGTGGAAGCGGGCGCGCAGGTCCGGACGGTCCTGCCAGCGATTCGCGATGACCTTGATCGCAACCGGACGCCCGAGGCGCGTATCGATCGCGCGGTACACCTCGCCCATGCCGCCGTGGCCAATCCGGGCGACGATCTCGTGCGGCCCGAGCCTGGTTCCAGCAGCGAGCGTCACGTGTCGAGTTCCTGCAGTGTTGGCGGATTATAGCTCCGGCCCTCACGCCAATCCGATCGGATAACCGGCCGTATCCGATCGGATACGGTTCGCCATGGGCCCGTCCGCATCTGTTACCTGCAGCCGCTAACGTTCGACAGCCGCATCTCGAACCCGCACAGAGGGTTAGTCGCTCGCGCAGGGGCGCTCGCGAGACCCTGACCCGGCTGGACCTCGCGTTGCCCTCCATCTCCGCGTCGCCGCGTTGCCGCGACGGGAGGGACGGGCCGTGGTCGTCACGCTGCTGGTCGCGATGCTCGCTGTGGGCGGCATCGACTCATCGTCTTCGGATGCGCAGAGACCCGCGGCGGCGGTACCGCTGGTGCGGCTCAAGCCCGCCGATTCCGAGATGCGGCGGCTGATCGGCGAGGGCTACGGACGATCGACATCGTTCCGCGAACTGGTCGATGCGCTGCACCGGAGCAACGCGATCGTGACGGTGCAGTTCGGCATGTGCGCCAACGGCCGTTTTCGATCCTGTGTCACGAACGTCTCGAGCGACGATCGCACGCGCAGCATTCGCATCAAGGTCAATACGCGTACCACGGACAACCGGTTGATCGCGACCATCGCTCACGAGATCTGGCATGCCCTCGAGATCCTGGCCGAGCCAGGCGCGACGGACCCAGAAGGCGTGCTGGCGCTGTATCGCCGCATCGGCATTGGGGCGTGCCGTGAAGGGCTGTCGGACCGGTGCGAGACCGAGGCGGCTCGAGCGCTCGAGTCACGAGTCGAGGCGGAGCTCGCGCGCTAGGGCACGGCGGCCGTCAGCGGCGCGCAGGACATCACCCGGTCGCGCCCCCAGCGCTCGCCAACTCGCCGGCTTTCGGGAGCCGATCGATGTTGCGGCACAAGTCGAGAAGCTTCCGGGCCTGCGGCACCGCGATCGCACCGTCGGCCAGGTCCAGGAACTTCCGGTCGAGATCTGCGTCGCTCATCGGCCGTTCGACGCTGCCGACCACCTGCTCAATCGATTGCTCGAGGCGACGCCCGTCCTTCAGGGTGATCGCGGCCTTCACCTGCGCCTCCCCGATACCGGGCGTGACCGTAGCGGTGACGCGATCGCGAAGCGCCACCACCACCGGGTCGCGCACCAGCGCGTCGCTGAACTGCTTCGGCCCGGCGCCTCCGGCGACGATGGCGATGGCGGCAGCGTAGTAGATCGAGAACTTGCCTTCCAGGCCGGTCTGGGGCGCGCGCTTGCCGGTCAGCTCGAGCACCAGCGGATGCACTGACAGATCGATCCGCTCGATCTGATCGGCCGTCAGCCGGTGCTTCTCCCGAAGCTGCAGGCACGCGTCGATCGTGGGGTGCATCACGACTCCGCACGCGAACGGCTTGTAGGTGTTGAGCCGCAGCTCGAACCGCTCGCCGAGCTGGCCGGTGATCTCGTCCCACTTCGATTCGGTGGAAAGCACGTGCACCCAGCCGCTCTTGCCTTCGAGCCCGACGTCGGTGGAGGTGAAGTTCTTCGCGGCCAGGACGGCAGCGGTGAAGCCATTCTGTGCGGCCCGGCCGGGATGGAAGCTCTTCGTCATCGAGCCGAACATCTCGCGCAGACCGACCGGCTGCGCCGCCGCGAGGCCCAGGGCCCAGACCATCTGCGTCTCGGAGAGTCCGAGCAGCTTGCCGCACGCCGCGGCCGCGCCGAACACACCTGCCGTGCCGGTGATGTGCCACCCGCGATCGTAGTGCGCCGGGTACACCGCGTTGCCGATCCGGCACTCGACCTCGACCCCGAGGATCAACGCGTGCAGGAAGTCGCGGCCGGAAATCGGCTGCATCTCCGCGAGGGCGAGGATTGCCGGCGCCACCGGCCCCGCCGGGTGGATGACGGTCTTGAGGTGAGTGTCGTCGAAGTCGAGCACGTGCGAGCTCATGCCGTTCATCAGCGATGCGGTGAGCGCGTCCATCCGCTCCGCGCGTCCGAGCACGGTGGCCTGCTGCGGCCCGGAGAACGGCTGCAGCGCCGCGATCGCGTGGTCGAGCGTTTCGTGCCGGGCGCCGCCGAGCGCGCAGCCCACCCAGTTGACCAGCGTCCGCCGGGCCTCGGCGACAATCGGCGCGGGAATATCGTCCGGTTTCGCGCGGACGACGTAGCCGGCGAGCGTCCGGGTGACGTTTGGCGGAGCCTCGACGGCACGCGTTAGTCGCGAAGGGACTGCGGCGGAAAGCGCCGGCGCCAGCCCGGCCGCGCTCAGGATGCCGGCGAACTCGCGACGATCGATGTCGGCCATGGTTGGAGCCTACATCAGGTTGTCCGCCCCGTCCGTGTGTGCTGGCGTAACATGCCACGACGAGGCGTTGAGATGGTCTTTCCCATACGCGACGACAACACCGGACGAACCCGAACACCGTACGTCACCTACGCGCTGATCGCGCTGAACGTCTTCGTGTTCGTGTTCTTCCAGGGACTGGGCGCCAACGATCGGTTCACCTACGCTTTCTCGACCATCCCGCAGGAGATCCGGACCGGCAAGGACGTCGCCGGCAACGTGCCGGTGGAGCTTGGCGGCGAGCGCGGCACGATCCCGCTCCAGCCGACGCCGGTCGCCGTGTATCTCACGCTGATCACGGCGATGTTCATGCATGGCGGTCTGATGCACCTGCTCGGCAACATGTGGTTCCTGTGGATCTTCGGTGACAACGTCGAAGACGACCTCTCGCACGGCCGATATCTCGTCTTCTATCTGCTGACCGGCGTCCTGGCATCGCTCGCCCATGTCGTCTCGACGTTCGTCCTGGGCGACAATCCCTACATCCCGAGCCTCGGGGCGTCGGGCGCCATCTCCGGCGTGATGGGTGGATATCTGGTGCTCCACCCGCGCCGGCGCGTCACGGTGATCCTGCTGCGGATGCTGACCGACGTGCCCGGGTATGTCGCAGTTGGTCTGTGGTTCGCGTTTCAGCTGATCAGTGCGTTTGGCGTGATCGGCCAGGGACCCCAGGCGGGCGGCGGCGTGGCCTTCATGGCCCACGTCGGCGGGTTCGTCGCCGGCGTCGTGCTGGTCAAGCTGTTTGCCGTCGGCTCGCAACCGCCGATGCGGCGGGCCTCGCCCTGGTAATGTTCAGCGCGAGCGAGGCCCGTAGGCGGCAACATGCGCGGATTATAGGGCGCGTCGTTGGGGACACCGAGGCGCCCGCTTCGGTGCTGGCGATCGCGCCGCGAGCCAACCGCCGGCCGAATCCCGCGGAGCCAGCCGGTCACGCTCTCTCCGGCCCCTGCAAGCGCTTGGCGCAACGCCTAGCTGCGCCTTGGCTCAGACATGCGCCCGTCACTGCCTCCGTTCGCGTGTCGGTTGCTTGAAGCGGCTGTCTCCGAGGGATTTCGGCCAGCAGTTGCCTCACGGCGCGTTCGAGACGGCGAACGGCGCGCGGAACAACTTCATTTGGATGACCACGGCGACCGCCTGAGGCGGCCGGGGCGTGAGGCAGATCCAGCTGCGCTATCCCTCGGGGTCGGCCGTTTCAGAATACCGACAACCGCCGCGGAGGGCGCCACTCGGGATGTCTGAGCGAATGAATGCAGGCGAGTTCCCCAAGTGTTTGTGAGACCCGCAGCGGCGGTTGACCGGCCGACCCCGCGGGATAGCGCGGGTGGATCTGCCTCACGCCCCGGTTCGGCTCACACCGCGCGGTCAGCCTCATTTCGTCGCCGTGTCCGGCCCGAACTTCTCGTTCCTCATGTCGTTGGCCGGATTCCGGTCGAAGAAATTGTGCGGCCGCAGCTTGAACGAGTGCCAGATCGTCGGCATCACCGGCAGGTCCTCGGCCCTCGTCAGGTGGTGCATGCCGATGTTCACCCACATGACGATGTCGTGGTTGCGGATGGCGCGATCCTTCGCCGCCCAGACCGCGAGCCCGTCGTCGCCGCGGCTGCCGAGGACGTACTCGCCGGCGGCGTAGCGTTCCGCCGGGTCGTAGGGCGTGACCCAGACGTCGTGCGCGAGAAAACGCGCGCGTCGCGCCGGCCAGTCGGCGGGATCGAGCAGCAGCTGCGCGTGTTTGTCGACGAGCACTTCGTACGAGACCGGATTGCCGACCGCGTTGCGGCGATGTTCGTTCGTCACCCTGAGCCGGGTTGGTCCGTGGCCGGTGTCGATCTCGGCGCCCTTCTCGGTCTCGGGCAGCCTCGGCTCCACGACGTAGATGCTGCGGCGGGCCGATTCCTTCGGCAGCGTCGTCGCGCGATAGACGTCCTGGTTGAAGCTGTTGTCGGGCCCGTCGACGTCGAGGTCGAGCCGGAAGTTGAAGTAGTGATCGTGGTGCACGGCGACCAGGTTTGGCGCGACCAGAGTGCCGTAGCGCGTGTCGGCCGCTGACGTGGCGTCGCGCATGTGGGCCGAGGCGACACCTTTCAGCGCGTCGAGCCCGGTGGCGCCGACCCGCACCTCGATGTCGGCGGCATCGCTGAAGATCCAGTCGAAGAAATAGTCGTAGTTGCCGATCGTGGCGGCCATCCGCACCACGAGCTCGACGTTCGCGCGGCCCTCGTAGGTCTGATTGATCACCTCGCTGTGCCGCCAGGTCGGATCGCCGGTGCTGCGCTCGAAGATGCACAGCGCGTCGGGAGTGGTGTACGGCTCGCCCTTCTCGTTGCCGAAGGTCGCGGGCAGGAACGCCGCTGACGCCGGGCAATCGACGCCGTGGACGAGCGGGGTCGCCTGCGCGCCGGCGCCGTACTCGCCGGTGTCGAAGTAGGTGCGCGACTGCCATCCTTCCTCGGCGTCCATGTAGGGCACGAACATCTCGGACATGTAGCCCTGGTAAAGGACGGATCTGGGACCGGCCGCGTCCTGCCAGCGGGCGAGCGAGATGACGGTGCCGACGCGCGGGTCGATCCGGGCGTGGAAGCGCCACTTGCCCCAGGCGACCTCATGGCCGTCGAGGTGGAAGTTGGCTCCGGCGGGCTGCGAGATCACCGTCGGCTTGCGCGGCTCGCGCAGCCTGCCCGCGGCGGCTTCGGTGTAGTTCTGCTCGATCGGCGAGATCGGCACCACGCCGTTGTCGACGACGCTCAACACTTCGTGCTTGCGCAGGTCTACCAGTGCGTAGAGGCGCTCGATCGGCCAGCCGAACAGGTTCGTCGTTGTCCGCCTCGTGTCGAAACACGCGACCTTGACGAGCCGCTTGCCGGCCTCGGCTGGACTGCCGTAATAGCCGGCCGAGAACGGCGCACAGAACAGCTTGTCGAGATTGGTGATCCCACGCTTCTCCAGGCCGGCCCGGAACTGTGGATGGTCCACGACCATGCGGAGGGACTGGATCTCGCCCGCCGTGATCGATGGCTCCGCGCCCTTGCGTTCAACTACGGATACGAGGCGGTTTGCCGTGACGTCAGTGGTTACCTCGAAGACCGCATCGGCCGTCATCGCCTGCAGCTTCGCCTGTCGCGGAAGGGCCTGGCCACGCTGCCACTTCAGGATGTCGGTCTTGGGGGGCTCCTGCAGGGTGATCGACGGGAACGCCGCGGTCGCCAGGCGTGAATCCGTCTTCGCGACAGCGATCGCGGTCGTGATCTCGTCCGCTGTCAGGGGATCGAGAGGGTGGCCCGCGGATCTCGCGGCGGGCGCGCCGGTTGCCGTGGGCGCGGAAGCTGCCTCCGAGCGTTCGGCGAGCGGCGTCCTATCGCAGGCCGCCAGGATGAGCGCGACCATCACCAAACAACACGTCGCTCGGGTCACAAGCGCCTCCTCGTGGGCCGATTATCGCCAAAAGCGAGCGCCTCGGCGCAATCCGGCATATCCTTGCGGGCAGGAGAACACAGAGGCGAAACCCATGCGTATCCGACAGCTGATGCACGTGATCATGGCCGCCTGCGGCCTCGTCCTGGCCGTGAGCATCACATCGATTGGCGCCCAGGCAGCGAAGACAACCAACGACGGCGTCTATTCGACCAGCCAGGCTGGACGCGGGCAGGCGCTCTTCCAATCGATCTGCACCACCTGCCACGACACCGAGCGATTCACCGGCCCCGAGTTCGTGTCGGCGTGGAGCGGCAAGCCGCTCGCCGAGCTCTTCAAGGCCGTGCAGACGATGCCGGAAGATAACCCCGGCAGCCTGAGCGCGCAGCAGTACGGTGACGTGATCGCGTATTTCCTCAGCCTCAACAAGTTTCCCGCCGGATCGGAAGAGCTGAAGGGCGAGGCCGACGCCCTCGCGAAGATCGAGATGCAGGCGCCGAAACCATAAGAAGGCTCTGGGCTCAGGCTCCAGGCTTCGGGGCGTCCGCGCTGGTCGATCGGGCGGCGATCAGCCAGCAGGCGGCTGTGAAGCGTACCTCGGTGCCCTTCACGTACGGATCGAAGGCCGGTCGCACGGCGTCGATCACACGCTTGCGAGTCTCGTCATCGGCCTCCTGCAGGATCCGCCCGACCGGACCGAGCTGTGTCACGTATCGCGCCAGGACCGCCTCGGGCAACGTGCACGGCACGTCGATCGGCTGAATCTCGATCGCCGTCCATCCGCTCTCGCGCAGGATTGCTGCGACGCGGTCGGGATCTGCGAATGCGAACTGCCCCGGGCCATCGGACCGGCGGTCCGGGAGATTCGGCAGCAGTGGCCGCGCCGCGCGCTCGGCCGTCGTCATAAACGGGTTCTCCGCCGGACTCCGCCATGCAATCAACCGGGCTGCGCCTTCATCCGCGGCGGCACGACGCAGATTCGCGAACGCCCTGACCGGGTTGTCGAAGAACATCACGCCAAATCGCGAGATGATGCGATCGACGCTGGAGGGCTCGAACGCGTACTCCTGCGCGTCGGCGCAGATGAAGCGTGCCGGCGCCGCTTCGCGTTGGGCTCGGGCTCGCGCGACGGCAATCATCGGCTCCGAGATGTCGATGCCGATCGATTCACCGTTGGCGCCGAGTTGCCGCGCGGCTGCGAGCGTCGTGCCGCCCGTGCCGCAGCCGACGTCGAGCACCCGAGTCTGTGAGCCGGAGATCGAGTCGACCAGCAGCGCTTCGAGCGGCCTGAACACCCGGTCGAGCAGGTCCTGGTTCTCGACCCACCCCCGCGCCGCGGGCCCGTTCCACAGCCGGCTCTGATCCTCGGCAGTCTCGTGCCTGACGCTCATCGCTGGACCTCCGATCTGGCTTCGAGCAGCCACAAGCGGTACTCTGCCACTTCAAGTCGACTTGAAGTCAAGGAGGACGGGCGATGGACATCAGCGAGGTCGCTCGACGCTCCGGCGTCCCCGCATCGACGCTGCGTTTCTACGAGGAGAAACGCCTGATCGCGTCGATCGGGAGGCGCGGCCTGCGTCGTCTCTTCGGCCCGGAGGTATTCGAGCGGCTTGGCCTGATTGCACTCGGTCGCGCCGCCGGTTTCTCGCTCGCCGAGATCGCCGGCATGTTCGGCCCGGATGGCCGGCCGCGGATCGACCGGCGGATGCTCACCGCCAAGGCGGAGGAACTGGACGCGACGATCCGTCAGCTCCGGGCGATGCGGGACGGCCTGCGGCACGCCGCCGCCTGCCGCGCGCCAAGCCACATGCAGTGCCCCACCTTCCGCCGCCTGCTGCGAGCCGCCGCCTCAGGCGAACTCGGAGGAAGGTCAATAGATCACCAGATAGATCGCAAGATCCCGCGATAGATCGCAAGATCCCGAGATAGATCACCAGCTCACGAGATAGCTCACCAGATCATCACCTCACCAGATCAGATCACCAGATCACCACATCACCAGATCATCAGATTCGCCTACACTTTGCCCATGGACCCGATGTTCCTCCCGGCGGTCGAGCAGAACCCCCAGCCCGGTCCCTATCGCGCGCAGATCGAGTTGATGCAGCAGGCGGGCGCAGAGTATCCGCAGATCTGGCACCTGTTCGCCTACCTGCCGCGCGCGACCGATCACCTCGCCCGCTTCACGCAGGAGATCATGCGCGGGCCGGCGCCGATCAGCCCGGGCCTGCGCGAACTGATTGCCGCCTACACCTCGCGGCGGAACGACTGTCCGTTTTGACTGAACGCCCACGCCGCAGTTGCGGCGGAACTACTCGGCGACCCGGCGCTGGTCACGTCGGTGATGACCGACCTCGAGTCGTCCGGGTTCGACGAGCGGCACAAGGCGCTCTTCCGGTTCGTCGACCGGGTGAATCGCGACTCGCAGTCGATCACCGCAGCGGATCTGGACCCGGTGCGGGCCGCGGGCTGGACCGACGAAGCCTTGTATTTTGCGATTACCGTCTGCGCGCTGTTCAACTTCTACAACCGGTGGATTGACGCGACCGGCGTGCACGCGTTGTCGGACGAAGCGCACCGTCTCGGCGGCAAGCGTTCGGCGATCCACGGTTACGTCCGCGAGTAGACGGAGGACCGGCCGCTCTAAACGGTGCGCACAAAAGAGCCGTGCGCCGTCTGGCCAGCGGCTCGGTTGTCGGCCACGGAAATGTCTCGGCTGACCTCGAGGCCGCTCGGACTGCGACGCGGCAACCGCGACGAACAGGCGCGGTCTTGTGCCCGAAACGCCCGACTCGGATCGTCAGGGCCCTGGCGCGTTCCTTCCTCTCTTTCCGATTCATACAGGGGAGGAACAACATGCGAGCTGCAATCAGGGGTTTGACCGGAATAGTTACGACGGCGGCGCTTTTGCTCGTCGGCGCCGCCCCAGCCTACGCTCTGGGCGCACGGGCAACGCTTTCAGGCGGAGTCGTCACCGTCTCAGGCGGTCAGGCGGCACGATCTGCTCCGATCTCGTGGGAGGGAGCCGTCGTTGCGACCGCGAACCGAGGCGGCAACTTCTCGTTTACGACGACGGCTGTTCCTGTCGATTGCATCGGCACTGTGACCGACGGCGTGTCCTCTACTGACATCAGGATCGAGGGCTGCGGGGATGCCGGCAGCGGTGCGTCCGGCCTTCCGGGCACCGGTCAGACCGTCAGCTACGCGCCGGGCGATGACGGCGCGGTTCAGGCCGGCGGTGCGCTGAGCTACACGGATAACGGAAACGGTACCGTCACCGACAACCGCACCCGGCTCACGTGGGAGAAGAAGACCGACGCCAACGTCGCCACGAACTACACCTGGTCGGGAGCGCTGGATTATGTCGCCGCACTGAACGCGAGCAACTTCGCTGGCCACAACGACTGGCGGCTGCCCAACATCAAGGAGCTTCTCAGCATCGTGGATTACGGCCGGTCCAACCCGTCGATCGACCCGATCTTCGGCCCGACTGCCGGCGGCTCGAATTACGCCGCGTATTGGTCGTCCACCTCCTGGGCAGCGTTCTACCCGCAATCCAACGCCTGGGCCGTGGACTTTCTGGACGCATATGGGAACTACGCGGGCACCCTGGCGTTCGGTAAGTCCAGCTCTCTCCGCGTCCGCGCGGTGCGAGGCGGCTTGTGATCGCTTGAATTACCCAGTCTTTCCGGGATATCGTCCGCGGACTGCCAGGAGGTTGATGCCGCGATGACGACGTCGATTCGAACGCTGCGGACCGGATGCGGCATCGTAATGGCGCTCCTGGTTGCATCTTCCGCCCTGGCGCAGCCATTCGCGTATGTCTCGGGCGCCCGGACCGGAGCCAACAACCGGGGCACCCAGGTCCTGACCGTGATCGACGTGGCGCGGCGCGCCAAGGTCGCCAGCATCCCCCTCGGTGAAAGTTGCCTGTGTGTAGGCGAGCGCGCGGCGGTGTCGGCCGACGGCGCCCGCGTATACGTGTCGAATTACTGGAGCAATACCGTGTCGGTGATCGACACGGCGACCAACAGCGTCATCAGGACCTTCGCCGTGCAGCCGTTTCCCGGCGCGCTGGCGCCGAGCCCGGATGGGTCGCGCCTTTACATCAACACGGTGCTCTACCCGAACCCAGGGTATCTCGTGCAGGTGCTCGACACCGCCTCTGGTGCGACCATCGCCAACATCCCTCTCAACGTGCCCCAGAGCGGTTCGGGCATGGCGATCTCCCCGGATGGCAGGCGCCTGTTCGTGACGAACCAGGCGCTCAACGGTTCGAACGTCAAGATCATCGACACGGCCACCAATGCGGTCATTGGCACGGTGACGACTGGCTCGGTGCCGCGGGCGATCGACATCACGCCAGATGGGCAGTTCGCGTATGTCGCGGTGCAGGAAGCCGGCGTTGTATCGGTTATCAACACCGCCACGGGCGCCATTCTCGGCTCGGTGCCCGCGGGCACGAGGCCGCTCGACGTGCGGGTGCTGCAGAACGGATCGCGGGTCTATTCCGTCTCGGAGGATCGGATTACGGCGATCAGCACCACCACTGGCACGTCGGTGGGAACGATCCCGATCACGCTATCGCGTGCGATCGACTTCACGCCCGACAACACGACCGGGATTGTCGCCGCCGATGGCCGTGTGCACGTCCTCGACACAGGCGCCAACGCCATCGTCGGATCGATTCCGTTCGATGCCGCGACCGATGGGAACCCGATCTACGTCGTGATTCCACGGGCGGTGCCGCCGGCGCCGGAGGCACCAACTGGATTGACGGTGGCGTCGATCGTCGGGAACGCGGTGACGCTGCGCTGGACCCCGCCCGCAGCCGGTTCGACGCCCACCGGCTATGTGCTCGAAGGCGGCATCAGCCCCGGAGAGGTCGCGGCCAGCCTGCCAACCGGCGGCGCGAACCCGAGTTTCACGGTCACCGCGCCAACTGGCGCGTTCTACGTCCGGATCCATGCCACCGGACTCGGCGGACGCAGCCCTGCGTCCAACGAGATTCGCATCTTCGTGAACATGCCGACGCCGCCCTCGCCTCCAGCCGATTTGCTGGGGCTGGTGAACGGCACGTCGCTCGCGTTGACGTGGCGCAACACGTTCGAAGGAGGCGCGCCGGCGTCAGTCGTGCTCGACGTGAGCGGCAGCCTCTCCACCTCGGTTCCACTCGGCCTCAGGGAATCGTTCGCCTACGACGGTGTCCCGCCTGGCACGTACACGTTCAGCGTTCACGGCGTCAACAGCGCGGGAGTGGCCGGTCCCAACTCGAATCCCGTGACCCTTACCTTCCCGGGGCCGTGCTCGGGAGCGCCGCAGTCGCCGGCCAACTTCGTGGCCTATCGAGTGGGGCGGACGATCTTCGTGCTGTGGGACCCCCCCTCGGCGGGAGCGGCGCCAACAGGCTACGTGGTGAGCGTGACGGGTTCCTTCAGCGGCAGCGCGCCGACGAGTGGACGCTCGCTCAGCGGAACCGTCGGCGCGGGAACCTACGCGTTAACGGTCGCTGCCACCAACGCCTGCGGCACCGGCCCGTCGTCCGCGCCGCGCGTCGTCGTTGTGCCGTAAGCGGCGCGGGATACCACACGCCGCCGCGCAGCCGGTCACAACCACAGCACCGCGATCACGAACACGCCGATCATCAGGAACGCGAGGGCTACCTTGACCGCGGTCCCGATCAGGAAGCCGATCCACGCAGCCATCCCCACTCCGGCGGCGCGCCCGAGCTGACGGTTGACGCTCAGCTCACCCAGCACCGCGCCGACGAGCGGGCCGAACACGACGCCTGGGAGACCGAACGGGATCCCGAGCAGCGTCCCCAGCCCGGCGCCGACGACGGCGCTCCGGCTGGCGCCGACATGGCGAGCCCCGAGCGCTGCGGCAACGAAGTCCACCGCGTAGCTGGCGGCACCTATTACCCCGATTACCACCAGCGTCCACGGCCCAACCCGCGCGAAGTTGTCGGCCCACGCCGCCAGCAGCAGGCCGGCGAAGATGAGCACGTGCCCCGGCAGCGCCGGAAAGACGATGCCCGCTATTCCAATGACGACGAGCGCAACTCCGGCGATCCACAAGAGGACGGACATTACCTGCATTATCATGAGCCCGCTCGCTCACCCCAACCATGGCGGATCAGCCTGCCGATTCGACTGTCGAGCTCCTCGAGCGGGTCAAGGCTGGCGATTCCACCGCCCTGGACGCGCTGCTGCTGCGGCACCTCCCCCGGCTGAGGCGCTGGGCCTCCGGCCGGCTTCCCCGCTACGCGCGCGACGGCTTCGATACCGAAGACCTTGTTCAGGAAACCATCGTTCGAACGTTACGGACATTAGACCGCTTCGAATATCGGCGTGAGGGCGCGCTGCAGGCCTACTTGCGGCAGGCCGTCGCCAACGGCATCCGCGACCGTTTGCGGCGAGTCGCCCGGCGGCCGATCGACGGGCCGCTGGACAACGACGCGCCTTCCCCCGACGAGTCACCGCTCGACGAGGCGATCGGCCGGGAAGCCGCCGAGCGCTACGACGAAGCGCTGGCCGGGCTGGACCAGGACGATCGCGAGGCGATCGTGGGGCGGCTCGAGCTCGGGTACGACTACGCGGAGCTGGCGGCGGCTCTCGGCAGGCCGAGTGCCGACGCGGCGCGAATGGCCGTGCGTCGAGCCGTGCTCCGGCTGGCGGCACGGATGACCGAGATGGAACACCCAGGCTAAATCGTGGAAGCACAACAGCTGGCAGACGTCGCCGCCGCGGTCGCCGACGGAACGCCCGTCGATTGGGAGTCGGTCGAATCCAGTGCCTCCACGCCGATGGAGCGCGAGATCGTCGCTCAACTCCGTTTACTCGCCAGAGTGGGCATGGTCGCGCGGGCCGGGCTCGCCGACCTGTCGCCGTCAGACGACGTCGGCCTCGGTTCCGGAGACACCACCAGCGGCGATGTCGCGAGCACGATTGAAGTCGGCGCTGCCGCCAGTCCGTCTCGCTGGCGGCACCTGAGCATCAGCGAGGTCGTCGGGCGCGGCGGATTTGGGATCGTCTATCGGGCGCTGGATTCGAAGTTGGACAAGGTGGTGGCCCTCAAGCTGCTCCCCGCCGCTTCGTTCCGGCGCGAGGCCGAGGTGCTCGGCGAAGGCCGCCGGCTGGCGCGCGTTCGCCACCCGAACGTGGTGACCATCCACGGGGCCGACTACGAGAACGGCTTCTTCGGCCTGTGGATGGAATTCGTGCACGGCCGGACGCTGCGACAGATCGTCGAGCAGCGCGGCCCGTTCGGCTCCGACGAAGCGCTCCTGATTGGCGTCGAAGTGGCGCGCGCCCTCGCCGCGGTCCACGCCGCGGGCGTCGTCCATCGCGACATCAAGGCCCAGAACGTGATGCGCGAAGACGGCGGGCGCCTCGTCCTGATGGATCTCGGCGCCGGCGAGGACCTGCGCGGCATCACCGCTCGCCGCGGCAACGCCGGCACGCCGGTGTGCATGGCCCCCGAGGTGCTGAACGGGGAACCGGCCACACCGCAGTCCGACATCTACAGCCTCGGTGTGCTGCTGTTCTTCCTGGTGACGGGCACGCATCCGGTTTCCGGCCAGACGTGGACGGCCGTACGCGCGGCGCACCAGTCGGGGCGCCGGGCCCTGCTCCGCGACCTGCGGCCGGATCTGCCCGCTGGCTTCGTCCGATCGGTAGAGATGCTCATCACGCCGTCGCCAGCGGATCGCGTTCAGACGGCCGGGGCCGCCGAAGCGCTGTTGCAGCAGACGCTGGTGAACCCTCCCCGACGATGGGCGGTGTGGGCGTCGATGGCGGCGGCGTTGACGCTCGCAGTGGCGTTGGCCGCGTCGTTCGACACCTGGCGTGGCTGGTTCGGTGGGAGCCCCCAGGTTCGAAGCGTTGCCGTGATGCCGATGGCGAACCTCTCGGGTGACGCCAGTCGCGAGTACTTCGTCGACGGCATGACGGATCAGCTGATCGCCGAGCTGTCGCGGTTGGGCGCGTTGCGCGTCACCGATCGGACGTCTGCGATGTCGTACAAAGGCAGCAACAAGCGGCTGGCCGACATCGCGCGCGAGCTCGGCGTGGAAGCGGTCCTCGAAAGCTCGCTGGTCCTGGCCGGTTCCGATCTGCGGCTGACGGCCTCGCTGATTCGGGCTGACGACGGCGAGCGCCTCTGGTC
Organism: Vicinamibacterales bacterium; assembly: GCA_035495795.1. Taxonomy (GTDB): domain Bacteria; phylum Acidobacteriota; class Vicinamibacteria; order Vicinamibacterales; family UBA2999; genus VFZN01. Next base: position 22,036 of record DATJFF010000021.1, on the reverse strand, counting down.
GAAGTCGTACGAGCGTTTTGTCCGCGACGCATTCGAGGTGCAGGCCGAGATGGCGCGCGACCTCGCCACCAGCATTTTCGGCGCGCTCAGTCTCAGGGACGAGCCCGTCCCGGCTCAGGCGCACCTGCCAAGTCCTGAGGCTTTCGATTTCAACCTCAAGGCCCGCTCGATCCTCTACAACGGGAAGCGCGAACAGTTCCGGGAGGCCTGCGCCATCTTCGAGCGCGCAACCACGATCGATCCAGCCTATGCGGTCGCGTGGGCAGGCCTGGCACGCTGCCAGCTGGGGCTCGAGGTCCAGGGATTGGAACGGAACAACGGCGTCGCGAAAGTTACCGCCACGCACGCGCTCGAGCTCGATCCAACACTGGCCGAGGCTCACATGATCGTCGCCGATGCGAAATTTCTTGGCGATCGCGACTGGCAGGGCGCCTACGAAAGTTTCACGGAAGCGGTTCGACTGAGCCCCAGCTCGAGCCAGGTGCGCAGCGTCTTCGCGCGATTTCTGTCCGCCGCTGGACGGACGACCGAGGCCGTCGAACAAGCCAGGCGTGGCGTCGAGTCCGATCCGCTGGCCATCAACGCCCGCCAGACGCTGGCGCTGATGCTCTATTACGCGCGTGCTTATCCGGACGCACTGTCTCACGCCGCCGACACCCTGGCGCTGAACGCGTCGTATCCGGCGGCCTTGATTGTCCAGGCGAGAACGCTCGCCGAACTGAAGCGATATGACGAGGCCCTCGATACCCTGAAGCGGTTGCGGGCGATCGCCGACAGCCCTGCCGCTCTCGCGGAGGTCGGCCGGATTTCGGCGCTGGCGGGACGGCAACAGGAGGCGGTGGAGATTCTCGGGGCGCTGCCGGCCGCGATTGGGCCCGGCGGCGTCGTGCAGTCCGAGGATCCCGCGTTCGTTCTGCTTGCGCTCGGCCGTCAGGACCAGGCGCTCGCACTCCTCGAGGAAGCGGTAAACCAGCAGTCTTCCAGGTTGCTGTGGCTGAGGGTGGATCCCCGCGTGGATTCCGTCCGCTCGGACCCCCGGTTCGAGGCGCTGCTCTCGCGGATCGGCGGGCTCGATTGAAGCGCAACACCGTTGGGATTCGGTAAGATGGCGCCGCTCGAAAATGCGCCTCGATAGCACCGCCGCGTGAAGTCACGGCAACCGGTCAACAGGAGAGCGAGCGATGGCGAAAAAAGCAGCGGCCCGGAAGATGACGTCGAAGAAGAGCGCGAAGAAAGCGAAGCGAGCCGCCGGCAAGCGCGCGGCGGCTCGGCCGAAGCGGCGAGGAGTGGACTTCAAGCCGCTGCACGACGCCATGGATGCCACGATCGCGGCATTGAGCAAGCAGAAGAAGAGCATCAAGCGTGACGCACTGATCGTGGAGCTCAGAATCTTGCGCAAGTTCAAGCCCTGCCCGACGACCGGCATGTTCGTCGAACTGGAATAATCGGCGGCGAGATATGCTCTCGCCGGCGCCTGGCAGCCTCCGCCGCGCCCGACATCTCGTCAGCTATTGGCACGCCGGCCACCTGGTCGTCCACAACTATGCGACCGGCGTTCGCGTCGAGATCGATCCCACCGTGGCGGCGGTGCTGCATTTCTTCGAGGACTGGCGCTCGCCAGGCGAGGTTCGGGCCCGCTTCGGGGTAGCGCCGACACGGTTCGCCAGGCTCGTCGACGCCACGCTGCTCGAACGTGCGTCGAAGACCCCCGCGCCGGTGACGACCGCTGCTCTCGACGCGTGGGCCGGCTGGAATCCCGCGGCCGGGTTCTTCCACATGTCCACGCGCGGTGAGCGCTATCTGGACCCGCTCGAAACCGGCCGATTGCTACAGCGCAAGGCGCGCGCGGTACCAGTGCCAGAGCGCGTCAAGCGTTATCCGGATGCAAAGCGGCTGTCGTTCGATCCGCTTCGCGTCGAGCGCGACCTGCAGCGCGTACTCGCCGAACGCCGGACCTGGCGGACTTTCGCGCGAACACCGCTCCCGCTTCCTGTCCTCGGCGAGCTGCTTGGCTGGACCAGCGGCGTGCAGCAGTGGGCTGGCCTCCGTGGCCAGGGCGAGCTGCCGATGAAGACGTCGCCGTCAGGAGGTTCGCGGCACCCGCTCGAGCTGTACGTCTGCGCCCGGCGGGTCGAAGGTCTCGAGCCAGGCATCTATCACTACGCCGCCGCCGACCATGCGCTCGAGCGGCTGGCCCGGCACCAGCGGCCGGCCCGCGTCCGGCGGTATCTGCCCGGTCAGTTCTTCTTCGAAGGCGCCGCCGCGCTGGTGATCTTCACGGCGGTGTTCGAGCGGTATCAATGGAAGTACGACGAGCCTCGCGCCTACCGGGCCGTGTTCATCGAGGCGGGTCATCAGTGTCAGACCTTCTGCCTGATGGCCACCGACCTCGGGCTCGCGCCGTTCTGCTCGATGGCGCTGGCGGATGGCGCGATCGAAACCGATCTGGGAATCGATGGCGTATCCGAATCGGCCATCTACCTCGCCGGTGTCGGAACGCGCCCGCCTGGGGTGGCGTCGCCCTCGCGGCCAGCCGGTTACGCACCGCTGAAGGTACGATCGAACCCGCGTGTGCGATCATGACCGACTCCACCACAGCAACCGAGCTGTTCAATTCGCTGCGCGGCCGCCTGTTCGGCCTCGCCTATCGCATGACCGGTTCCCGCGCCGACGCCGAGGACCTCGTCCAGGAGGCTTACCTCCGCTGGCACGGCGCCGACCACGACCGGATCGAGAGCCCGGAAGCCTGGCTGGTGACCACAACCACCAGGCTCGCGCTCGATCGGCTGCGCCGGTTGAAAACCGAGCGTGACGCTTACGTCGGGCCGTGGCTGCCCGATCCGATCGTCGGTGCAGTGTCGGCGACGGCGCCGCCCGACCAGCACCTGGACCTTGCGGACGACCTGTCGATGGCGTTCCTCACCTTGTTGGAACGCCTTGCGCCCGAAGAACGCGCGGCCTTCCTGCTGCACGACGTCTTCGAGGTGGACTACCGCGCGATTGCCTCGGTGATCGGCCGGACCGAAGCGGCGTGCCGTCAGGTCGTCCACCGCGCCCGCGAGCGCGTTCGAGGCGAAAGGAAGCGTTTCGACACCACCGAAGCCGCCAAGACCGCGCTTCTGGAGCGGTTCCTCGCCGCCGTCGAAGCACGCGACGAGCAGGCCCTCCTCGCGCTGTTCGCGCCCGATGCCTCGTGGACCGCCGACGGCGGCGGCAAGACCGCGGCCGCTCCGCGTCCGATTTTGGGTGCCGATCGCATCGCGCGCCTGGTCATCGGGCTGCGCGAGAGGTTCTCGCAGGCCGGCTGGCGGTTCGAAACCGCCGTCGTGAACGGCGAGACCGGCCTGTGCGTGCTCGACGGCCAGCGGCTCGTCGCGACGATGTCCATCGCCACGAACGGTGGACAGATTCAGGCGGTTTACGCCGTGGTCAACCCCGACAAACTGCCGGCGTCGATTGAGGATTGACGACTGGCGATTACGGCAGCGGCGGAAATGCGGAGCAGTTCTCGCGGCTACTTGACGCGCAATTCGCGCAAGGTCGCAACCGCATCGCCGCCGCCAATCGCCGGAGTGATGACGAGCTCCAACCGCGATACCGCATCGAGGCCGGTGCCGTACTCTTCGGACTCGAGAGTCGTTTCAGGCGGCGAGAACGTGAACTGCTGGCGGACGATTTCACGCCGCCCGCCGCTGCCAAATGCGCGGAGCGCAAACTCCTGCGTCCGGGCCACCGAGTGCTCCTCGCAGACCAGTCGAATTCGAGTAATCGCTCGTGGTTCGGGCCACGTGAGGCTGATCGTCTGAACGCCAGGGGCACCGGCGCGCCAGCCGCTGGTGTCCCGGCCCACGAGAGCGTGCTCGATCGGCGAATCGGGATGCTCGGAGGTGACCTCGACCTCGACCGAATCGGCGAGATCGGGCCACTCTTCCGGGGTCACCGGAGTTGCGGGACGAATACGCTTGATCATGATGGCTCCTTGTTGGATCGACTGGTCGAATCCGCGCGTGGGTCTTCGGGCCGCGCCACAGCCTGCCGCACGGCCGCGATGAGCACGTCTGGTGAGCAGGGCTTTGTCAGCACAGCAACAAACTGGCCGGGCGGCTGGTGTTCGGCGCGGCCCGGAGACGCGGTATATGCGATGACGCGCGCGCCTCGCGTGGCCGGCCCGGCCTTGAGCAGTCTGGTGGCCTCAATTCCGTCGAGCACCGGCATGGCGATATCCATGACGATGACGTCCGGGTGCCATTCGTAGGCAGTCACGAGTGCCTCCAGGCCGTTGGTTGCCGTGCGCACCAGATAGCCGGCCCGCAGGAGTATCTCGGCGAGAAGCTCGCGGGAGTCTTCGAAATCATCGACCGCCAGCACGGCCGGGCTGGTAGTGGACGCGGAATGCACGGCCTCTGCATCCTGTGCCTCAATCCGAGCCAACAGCCGCCGCGTCATCGCGTACAGGTGGTGCCCGCTTCGACGAGCGCCAATGGCGATGTCAATCGTCTCCGCCACGCTCCCATTCTCATCGCGGGCCGCTTCAGCGGAGTGGACCAGGGTGCGAAGGCGCGCGTGCTGCCGCCGGGCGTGGACACACAACCGCCGTGTGTCGTCGCACAGTCGCGCTAGTGCGGTTGTCGATAGGAAGGGGCTGGACACGTGAGGCTCCTTTGCCGCAGCTCGTCGACTGCTGAAAGCTCGGAAGCCGAGGCAACGTCACGTTGGCGTGGCACCCAGACTGTCGGGCATCGGTTCTTGTTGCACGGTCCGTGCCGCTCCAGAGCTCTTGGGAGGCTCCGGGCACTCCCGGGTGCCCTTTCGGCGGATCACAGCTGGTCTTGTGCCGCCAGCGGCCGGGCGACGAACAGTCGCCGGCAGGGTCGGGCGATGAGCCGCGCCCATCGGTTCGCGCGATTGACCCGGGCGCTGTCGGTTGCGATGCCAGTGTTGGCATACATCTGCCGATAGAGCTTCGAAATCAGGACAAAGGCCAGGCGGGCTCGCGTGGTCGAGGCGCAGCGTGAACGTGCCCAGATCCGCGGCAGGCTGTAGAACCGATCCCAGACAGCCTGCGTCCGAGCCCGGATCTCGTCGGCGGTCATCACCGGGTGCGGCGCGTAGACCTTTGGCCGCTGTGCCTGGGGGATCAGCCAATGCCGGGTGATCGGGATGCCGGCGACTCGTTCCGCCTCGTCGCCGACCTTCTTCTCCCAGGCCTCGAAGTCGACCGTGCCGGGATACGGCGTGAGCATGACGAACTGCGCGAAGGCAAGACCGGCACGGTCGGCCACGTCCGCCGTCGCTTCGAACGTGTCCGCGCGATCGCTGGGCAGTCCGAAGATGAACGAGCCGAGGACAAACACGCCGTGGTTCCGGAACGTCTGGAGCCGTTCGACGAGCGCTTCGCCGCTGTGATTGAAGTTCTTGTAGACGTCCTTCAGGCCCTGGGGCGTCACCGCTTCGACCCCGACGAGCGCCCCCTTGATGTTGGCGCGCCGCATCGCGTCGAGAAACGCCCCGTCCTCAGCCGCCTCCATGGTGATCTGCGTGAAGAACACCATGTCGGCCGGCAGCTTCGCGAGCCGGGCCATCAGCTCGAATCGTTCGGCGCGGAGTCGCTGCAGCTGCTCGAGCCTTGCCACGTTGCCCTGCCGTTCGGCCATCGCCAGATCGGCGAGAGTCACTGGATAGAAGTTGTCGTCGGCGAGCGCGACGAACCGGAACCCGTGGCGCCGCAGCTCGATGATCTCGGCGATCACGCTGTCCACCGCCCGCTGCCGCGGCTTCTGCCCGTCGGTGCGCCAGACCGAGCAGAACGAACAGTGCTTCGGGCAGCCCCGCACGGTTTGCACCGAACCCCACATGTAGCGCCCCGCCGGCAGCAGGTCCCATCGCGCCGGCACGAACCGATCCGCATCCACCCGTCCGCCTTCATAGCGCCGCTGCAACGTGCCGCCTGCGGCGTGGTCGATCACCGTGGGCCACACCGAGTCGCCGTCGCCGCGGACGACGGCATGCGCGCCGCCGCGCTCATCGGCCTCGTCCGGATACAAGGTGGCGTGGATGCCGCCGAATACCACGGTTGCCCCGCGGCCTCTCGCCGCGACGCCGATCTCGTATCCGCGCAGGGCATTGCCGGTGTGAATGCCAATTCCGACGATGTCCCCGTCCTGCACGGTGTCGAGATCGAGGGGCTCGAGCGTTTCGTCGACAATCCGCGGCCGGCCGTATTCGGCCGGCGTGGCCGCGCCGAGCACGAACAGCCATCGTGGCGTGATGACGCCAACCCCAAACGACAGATGACTCGGATTGACGAGATGGACGGTCATTACTCTCCGCAGGCGACCGACGTCGCACAGAACGAGACCCCGTGGACGGACACACCGGCGGACATGGTCGAACTCCTGCAGGGCAGCTCGCGGGCTGCCCGACGCTCGGATGCTGAGGAGGGCAAATGTAGGCTACCGTACATTTCCCCGGGGGATGTTATCGCGTGATAGGCCCTCCAGTCTCATCGACCCCTGCCGCGCGGCAGGTTAGCGCGTGCAATGCGCGGCACGATGTCAGGCAGCGCTGCTGCAGGTGCACAACCGCGTCGAGGCAGACGATTTTCCGTTGAAGCACCAGTTTCTCGCCGTGATGCTCGGCGTCCGCCGTCCGACCGTGACCGTCCTGCTCCATGGCCTGCAAGAAGCCGGGCTCATCTTCAGCCGGTATGGCCGCTTGCGCGTCCTCCGCCGCCGACAGCTCGAAGCCGCGACGTGCGAATGCTACGCCGTGATCCGCAGCCACTTCACCCGGCTCGGACTCTAGCCGTCCGAGCCCGCGTATAATAGCGGCACCTGCTTTTCTGAGCCCTCGGCCATTCCGGCCCTGCCCTCACCAAAGCCTTTGTGCGTGAGGGCCAGTCATGAGATGGAACGAGTTCGACGATCGCCCGGTTCGAGCGGTTTCGACCGCCGACCCCGGGCCGCCCGTCGCCTGCCCCGCCTGTCAGTCGCCATCGATCAGTGCCGCCCGTCAGAACCCTGACGAGAACGCCTATTGGCGATGCGACAGCTGCGGCGAGGTGTGGAATCCCGGGCGGCGGAGCGCAGGGACGAGCCGAGGACGATCGTCGTGGTGAGCGTGCGCGAGACGCCGCGGCGCTGCGGACCGGTCATCGTCCACGGAACGTTTCGGCCGAGCCCGCGGCCGTGAACTCGAGGGCGCGGTCCCCGGCTCTTCCGCTCACACGGTAACGTCCGCGCATCTGCAGGAAGGCGAGACCGCCGGCGAGCGGCGAGCTGCGCCACGGCGTGCGGATGGCGCTCTCGACGGCGATCTCCATCTGGAGATCGAGCGACGCGCTGGTACCGCGGACGACGATTCGCGCCGGCCGGTCGAGGCTCGGTTCGATAGTCTCGTCGATGGTCACGCGCGTCGCCTGACCGAGCGGGCCGTCGGGACCGAGGACCATCATGAACCCGGGAACGCGGCTCGCGTCCGCGGCGTCCGCGGGCGGGAACACCCGGCCGTAGAGGATCGACAGACCCTCGTGCTGCACCTGGCCCCACTGCCAGCTGACGCCTTCCCAGAAGCCCCAGTTGTGATCGTGGTAACCGGTCCCGCCGGCGAGCGGCAAGGTGTCGCTCCCGACCTGGATCCTGCCGTCGAGAGCACCGGACATCACAGGAACGACATAGCCGGAGACCCAGCCGCGGGCGCCGGCGATCTCCAGCGGCGGCAGCGAGTGACCGCGGCGAGCGGTGAGCGCGACCTCACCTCGAGCCCGCGCCAAGCCAGCCACCGCGTCACGACGCAGATCGAACGCGACCACATACCTATCCCCATCGAGGCGAATTCGGTTCGCGCCGATCGTGATCTCCGGTGCGGTGTCGAGCACGTCGTTCGCGTCGATCTCGGCGGCCTCGCTGTAGTTCTCGAGTTGGCCCGCCCGATCCAGTTGCAGCCGCACGCCGGCCATTCGTCTTCCATTCTCGCGGACCGGCCCGACGAGAAACGTCAAGTAGAAGCGCGTCGAACCTGCCTGGCCGTTGAAGTAGAGCCACTCGACCCACGACGCGGCGCGCGCGGAGACGTCGGGGACGGGGTGGAAGCGATCGAGCGAGCGGAGCACATCCGCCGGGGATGGCGAGGTCCACGCGGCGTCGCCTGGCGCGTCAAACCACGCGGTCACGCCGGCGGTTTCAGGGTCCTCGAGCGCGCGCTCGAGGCTCGGTATCCCGCCCCGCGCCCGCAGCCGCGTGACGACGCCGTCCTGGACCAGGAAGACGCTGCCCCGCCGTGTGGGCGACACCGCGGCAATGCGATCCGCGAATGCCGGCGCGCCGAGACCGCCCCAGAGAAGATAGCGGCCGTTTGTCAGGCGGCTGGCTGCACCCGTGACGATGACGTCGCCGCCGCCGACGAGGGCCGGGGACTGCGACTGTTCGAGCACGACTTCGGCTACGCCGAGCAGGTTCGCCATTACCGCTACGCCGAGACCGAAGCCGCCGGCCAGCACTGCGGTCCTGATCGGGTGCATGAGCAGCGTCCGGAGAGCGAGCCGGGCGATCACGCGAGCTCTCGATCCACGAATCGACCGTCCCGCATCCGGAGGACCCGCTGCGCCCGCTCCGCGATCGACGGGTCGTGCGTGACGACCACAACCGCGGTCCCATCCTTGTGCAGCAGATCGAAGAGGCCGGCGATGGCCTCGCCAGTTGCCTGATCCAGCTCGCCGGTCGGCTCGTCGGCCAGGATCAATCGCGGCCGGTTCGCCATGGCGCGAGCAATCGCGACGCGCTGCATCTCGCCGCCCGACAGCTGGCTGGGCCGGTGATCGGCGCGGTGCCCGAGACCGACGTAGTCGAGGAGCAGGCGCGCGCGGTTGAGCCGTACGGCTGGTGGCACGCCCGCTTCGGCCTGCGGCAACTCGACGTTCTCGAGCGCGGTCAGCATCGGCAGCAGGAAGAAGCGCTGGAAGACGAAGCCGATCTTCTCCAGACGCAGCCGGCTGCGCGCGGCGTCGGAGAGGGCGCCAACGTCGCGCCCTTCGAGCCGGAGCTCGCCGCTCGTCGCCGTATCCACGCACCCGAGCACGTGCAGCAGCGTGGATTTGCCGCACCCCGACGGGCCGGCAATCGCCACATACTCTCCCTCGCTCACCTCCATCGTCACTTCCCGGAGCGCCGCCACCGGGCCGGCCGGCATCGGAAAGATGCGCCAGATGTCGCGGGCCTCGACGATCGGTGGGTGGCTGCCGCTCACGACACGAACTCCCGCCGGAGCGTGCCGGCAATCGGAAGCCGTGTGACCAGCCACATCGGATAGATCGCCGCCCCGAGCGCGACTCCGGTGAGAAGTCCCGCATACAGCCACAGGACGCGCGGCTCGAAAACGAAGAAGTGCAGCGTGGCCGGCACGCCCGGCAACGAACGGAGGATGGCGTCGAGCCAGATCGAGAGCGCCATGCCGAGCGGAATCGCCGCAAGACCGCCGATGCCAACCAGCAGCGCCGACTCCCAGAGCACGTCGGCCGCCATGCGGTGTCGCGAGAAGCCGATCGCTCGAAGGGCCGCGATCTCGCCGAGTCGCTGGTTCACGGAGACCGTAAGCAGCACGGTAATCAGCACGATGCCGAACGACAGCGTCACAATTGCCAGGGCCGTGGAGATCTGCCGGAAGTACGAGAAACCAACTCGCTCGAAACGCTCGATCACCTCGTCGTTCGAGAAGGTATAGAGGTCGGGCCGGGCCTTGCGAATCGCGTCTACTGCGGCGTCAGGCCCTGATTCCGGCCGTGACGCCACCATAATCAGGTCGGCCTCTCCCACCGGCCGCTCGCACAGCCGATCTAGCACCTCGAAACGCGATGCCATCGTCAACTGCGCGCCGGAGTCGAACGGGAAGGTCGCGACGCCGGCAATCCGAACGGTGACCGGCGGCAGAATCGAGGGCGTCGCAGAGCAGCGGCCGCGCAGCTCGAGGGAGGTACCCGGACCTGCATTCATGCGCTCCGCCAATCGACGGTTGACCACCACGTCCAGCGCGTCGTCTTCCCGACCGGAGAGATCTCGACCGTCCACGACGGTCCAGATGCGACGTGTGGTCGCGCCCACCGCGAAGAGCGCCACTTCGTCGGGCCGTTCGGACTCCGCAGCGACCTCGGCCTCGCCAATCCGGAACGGCACAGCGGAGGCGACTTCCGGGAGGGCGGAGAGTGCTCTTGCCGTCTCGAGCGCGTGCTCGATCGGCAGCCGCGACTGCGGTATGCCTTCCGACGCAAGGACGCGGACGTCGAATCCGAACGCGTCGAGCAGCTCACGCACCGACACGAGCAACCCTCGGGAGAGCAGCAGCATGTCGAACATCAGGGCGCCGGCCGCGGCAATGCCGACGATGCCGAGTGCTGAACGACCGCCGCGGCGAAGGAGCGAGCGCCAGGCAAAGGCAAGCGCCCTCATCGGCGCACCAGCGTCAGCGTGTTGCTCCTGACCAGCGCCCACGATGCCAGGACGCTGGCTGCCATCCCGAGCGGTATGGCCACCGCTATCGATCGCCACGCGATCGACGGGGTGACGCGGACGAAAATCAGCGACGTGTCGTAACGCCACTGGAAGAAGGCGTTGAAGACGCCCTCGGTGAGCGCCGCGAGCGCGACGCCGAAGATTGCGCCGGCGCCGGCGATGATCGCACCCTCGACAAGCACCTGCGCGAGCACCCGCGCCCGGGTGAGCCCGATCAGCCGCAGCGTTCCTACCGTTTCACGGCGCTCGTCGGCGAGCAGGACCATCAGAGCGAGCAGGAAGACCGCTCCGGTAATCACGGTGAGGCTGGCGATGGCCTGGTGGAAGCGGCTCAAGACCTCGAACGGATTGTGCTCAGTCTCCCCGCCACTGCTGGATCGCACGCCGATGGCGGGTACGCGAGCCGACCAGTCTCGCGCGAACGCCTCGGCGTCTTCCGGACGACGAAGCTTGACGTTTATGGCCGAGAGGGAGTCGTCGTCTTGCGGGTCGTCCGGATCACCGGTCAGGCGCAGCAGGTCGGGCAGGTGGAGCCTCGCCTCGAGGCGCTCGCTGGTGACGCGGATTGGGTCCGGCATCGGCTCGTAGCTGCCGGCAATGCGGAACTGCTGCGGATTCGCTCCGGACGGGTCGCCCGAGAGCTCGACGACGTCGCCGACTTGCAGATGGCGCGCGGCCAGCAGTTGGCGAGAGAAGAGGACGGCGGGCGGGTCCGGCTGCGTGTCATTGACCGTTATCGCTGACGGCAATGCGTGGCCGAAGCCGACGATCAGGCCGATGACGAACAAAACGCGACCTATTGAACGGACCCGTGAAGCGCCGGCGCTGACCATCCGCCGGCACTGTATCAAGGGTTGGCGCGCCATCGATCGCGAGCGAGATCTCGACGGTCAGGAGGCGGCCGCGAGTTGAACTCCCAGTTTCGCCAGGAGCTCGCGCCTGCCAACGGTGGTGAGCCGAAGCACGCGGCTGTCCAGATCGCGACGCACCCACGACTTCTTCAGGGCTGCGCCCAGCACCGCGGCGCCGAGCGCGCCGGCCAGGTGCGGGCGACGCTCGCTCCAGTCCAGGCACGCGAACGCAAAGCGCCGGTGCGACGTCCGTGCTGCCGCGACGTCGATGCCGAGCCGCTCGAACGCGGCATGGCCCAGGGGCGTCAGGTCGCACGACTGGTCGGGGGCGGGTGGGGACAGCCATCCGAGCGAGACGCATCGATCGAAGAGCGCCACTCCAAGCGCCCCGGCGATGTGGTCGTAGCAGCTGCGCGCGGCGCGCAGCGCGATGGGGGTCGCCGGCTCGAACGGCCGGCTCGATGCGCCCGCGACGACGCTCAACGCTTCAAGGACGGCGGCCACTTCCGGTCGATCCAGCGAGTAATAGCGATGGCGTCCCTGCGCGAACACCTGCACCAGGCGGCTGTGCCTGAGCCGCTGGAGGTGGACGCTTGCGGTCGACGACGTGATCCCGGCGAGCGCGGCCAGTTCGGTGCCGGTACGGGCGCGCCGGTCGAGCAGGCAGTAGAGCATCCGGGCACGCGCCGGCTCGCCGATAGCCGCGGCGATGCCGGCGACGGCGGTGTCTGCATTCGCGGCTTCCATTGTTTGATGCTAAACGAAGTATGGAGTCAGCGCCAGAGGCACACTCGCTTCCATGGTCACCTGCGTCATCGAATACCAGATCGATCCGTTCCAGCGCGACGCCTTCGCCGACTATGCACGACAGTGGGGGCAGATCATTCCGGAGTGCGGCGGCCACCTCGTTGGCTACTTCCTTCCGCACGAGGGGACCAACGACGTGGCCTGGGGCCTGATCGCCTTCGACAGTCTCGCGTCGTACGAAGCCTACCGGGCGCGCCTGAAGTCGCATCCGCAGGGGCGGGACAACTTCGCGATGGCGCAGGCGAAGCGATTCATCCTGCGCGAGCGGCGGACATTCGTGGAGGTGGTCGAAGGCACTTTCGGCGTCGCGCCGCGGTAGATCGTGGGCCGACCGCCGCGACGGCTCGGCATCGCGATCGCAGCTAAACTCTGCTCATGAAGCGGCGCGAGCTTCTCAGGTCACTGCTCGGGCTGTGGCCGGCGGCACGGCTGGCGAGCGCGCAGACGCCCGCCGGCGCGACATGGACCGGTTCCGAGCGCTGGCGCGCCCTGCAGAAACAACTGGGAGCGCGGGTCGTCGCGCTCGCGTCACCGCTCGAGGCGTGTGCACGCGCGAACGGGGCCGGCGCCGAGACGCTGTTCGCTCGCCTCAAGAACCCGTATTACCTGGGCGACGAGCCGGCATTGACCCAGACGCTCGGCTGGACAGGGGCCTGGGTATCGCGCGCCAGCCGCTTCGCGGTGCGCGCCGAGTCCGCAGACGATGTGGCGGCGGCGGTGAGGTTTGCGCGGGCGAACCGCGTGCGGCTCGTCGTCAAGGGCGGTGGCCACAGCTATTTCGGCAACTCCAATGCCGCCGACTCGCTGCTGGTGTGGACGCGCGCGATGGATCGCATCGAGGTGCACGATGCCTTCGTGCCACGTGGTGCTCCCGCCGACACGTCAACACGTGAGGCAGTTTCGGTCGGCGCGGGCGCCATCTGGGGCCGTGTCTACGAGGCCGTCTCGGTCGCGCACGGCCGCTACGTGCAAGGCGGCGGCTGCCTCACCGTCGGCGTCGCCGGGTTCGTGCTCGGCGGCGGCTTCGGCAGCCTCTCGAAGGCGTTTGGCACCGGCGCCGCCAACCTGCTCGAGGCAGAAATCGTCACCGCCGACGGCCGCACCCGCATTGTCAACGCGTGGAGCGATCCAGACCTGTTCTTCGCGCTGCGCGGCGGCGGGGGCGGCACCTTCGGCATCACCACGCGGTTGACGCTGGCGACGCATCCGCTTCCCGAAACCATCGGCGGCGTGATCTTCTCGGTGACGGCGGGCACCGATGCCGCGTGGTCCGCGCTCGTCAGCCGAATCATCGCGTTCTACGCCGGCACACTGTTCAATCCGAGCTGGGGCGAGCAGTTGCGCTTCAGTCCTGGCCGGAAGCTTGGCGTGTCGATGGTCTTTCACGGCCTGACCCAGGACGCCGCCATCGCCGCGTGGAAGCCGTTTCTCTCGTGGATCGCGGAACGCGGCGACGACTATCGGCTCGACAGCGATCCCTTGATTCTCGCGATTCCCGCTCGGCGATTCTGGGACCCCTCGTTCCTTCGCTCGGCGCCTGGCCTGGTGCTTGGCGACGATCGCCCCGGCGCTCCCGCCGGCAACGTGTTCTGGGCGACCAACCTCGGTGAGGCGGGACAGGTGCTGCATGCCTACGAGTCGATGTGGCTGCCGGCCGGTCTGCTCGACAGCGATCAGCAGCAGCGTCTTGCCACAGCGCTCATCGCCGCATCGTCATCGTGGAGCGTCACACTGCACACAAACAAGGGAATGGCAGGAGGCGCGCCATCGGCGCTCGCGGCGTGTCGCGAGACGACGACCAACCCGCAGGTGCTGAACGCGTTCGCGCTGGTGATCTGCGCCGCCGACGCGCCGCCCGCCTGGCCGGGCATTCCGGGGCACGAACCGGATCTCGACAAGGGGAAACGCGAGGCTGCCCGGGTGCGAACGGCGATGCAGCCGCTCCGCCGCCTCGCGGCCGGCACGGGGAGCTACGTGTCGGAAACAAACTTCTACGACGAGGGTTGGCAAGCCGCGTATTGGGGCGAGCACTACGCCCGCCTGGCGCAGATCAAGCGGAAGTACGATCCCGAGAACATCTTCCGCGGCCATCACACCGTCGAGCCGGCCTGAACGGCACAGCCGCAACCGGCTCGGCCATCGCATCCAATCACACGGCCGCTCCCAAAACGCGATTCGGCGCTAGTCTGGTTTTTTTGGCCGCCATCAAACGAGCTCGAGAGTCGCGCCGCCAATAACCAAACGGGAGATTGCGATGAGCAAGAAGACATCGACAGATCACGATCAGGGTCAACTTCCGAAGCACAAACCTGCAGTGGTCTCGGCCGCGGAGTGGGAAGCGGCGCGCGGGAAGCTCCTCGTGAAGGAAAAGGAACTGAGCCACGCGCGCGACGCGCTCGCCGCCGAGCGGCGGCGCATGCCATGGCTGGCTGTGGAAAAGACCTATCAGTTCGACGGGCCGCACGGGAAGGCGAGCCTCGTCGATCTCTTCGATGGCCGCCGGCAGCTGGTTCTCTACCGCGCCTTCTTCGAGCCAGGTGTATTCGGCTGGCCCGAACACGCCTGCCGCGGCTGCTCCATGGTGGCCGATCAGGTCGCGCACCCTGCACACCTGAACGCCCGCGATACGACGCTGGTGTTCGCCTCGCGGGCGCCGCAGGCCGACATCGAGCGCCTGAAGACACGCATGAACTGGACGATGCCCTGGTTCACGATCACTGACAGCTTCGACAAGGACTTCGGCGTGGACGAGTGGCACGGTACGAATGCGTTCATCCGCGACGGCGACCGCGTGTTCCGAACCTACTTCGTCAACAACCGCGGCGACGAGCAGATGGGGAGCACCTGGAACTATCTCGACATCACGGCGCTAGGACGCCAGGAGGAATGGGAGGACTCGCCGGAGGGGTATCCCCAGACGCCACCCTACAAATGGTGGAATTGGCATGACTCCTACGACGACAGCCGATCGTCCCAGTGGTCGAGCGTCGTGGATCGCGGCCTCGAGCTTCAGGGCCAAGGAACAGGGGCCGGGGCGAAGAAACGGGAGCGAGGTGCGAGATGAGCGATGTGCAGAGCCGGGCGCAAGCGACGGGCGAGACTGAATTGCCAGGGGTTCGGGCCCGCGCGCTTCCGGCGGGAGTGGGCGCTAGCCGCGCCGTTGCCGTGGGCGCGGCCGCAGTCGGTGCGCTGGCGCTGGGCAGCCTGGCGATCGGCGCGATCGCCATCGGGCGCCTCGCCGTCGGCGCCCTTGCGATGAGACGCGCACGAGTGCACACGCTGATCGTCGACAACCTCGAGGTACGGCGGCTGCAGGTGGACGAACTGACAATCAGCAACGGGCCGCGGTGATCGAACGGTTCAAGGAGGTCGTTCCATGATTCGCAAGCTGAAGTCAGGCGAGTACCGCCTCTACTCGCGCAAGGTTGATCCACGCACCGGCCGCAGGCGCAATCTCGGCACGTTCAGCAGCCGGGCCGCGGCAGAGAAACACGAGCGCGCAGTTCAGTTCTTCAAGCGGCACTAGAACCGCTTCAAGTACGACACCTTCAGGAACAGTCCGCGATTGACGACCAGATAGCGCTCGCCTTCGTCCACCGGCACGAGCTGCCCGTTCGCAGCGGCTCGCCGCTCGGACAACGAGCCGTAGCCGATATGAAACACCGTGCCGGGAACGAGCTCGTACGAGGCGAGGAAGTCGCTGAGAAAGCGGCGCTCGGAGCTGTCATATTGCGCCTGATAGCGCGCGAGGAAGTGCTTGTTGAACTGGTAGGTGGTTTTTGAGTTGATGATCTGCACGTTATAGACGCGGGCACCGGTGGAGCGGCGGTCGAAGCGTATCGTGTCCACGTTCAGATTCTCGCTGAGGTGCTGGTTCGGCTGGAGCGTGAAGCCTCCGAACACGCTGTTCGACCACCCTTGAAACGGGTCCTCGTCGTCGTAATAGATCGCCGGGCCGCGGCCGTTTCCGGCATAGACGTCCAGCCAGCGGACGATCTGCATCGTGCCGAAGAAGAAGAGGTGGTTGCCGACCTCGTAGCGCTGACCGTGCCAGGCCTCGTGGCCCTGCGCACGGGCCAGCTCGAAGAAGCCCTGCCGCGTGACGTTGAAGCGGATCCCGGTATTCGCGAAGTCCTCGTCGTTCGCCTGGATCTCGTCGTGCCCGCCTTTCGCGAACACGAACGGGTGCACCCGCTGCAGCCAGGCAGCAGCCGGATAGAAGTTCACTTCGCCGAACACCGTCACCGTTGAAAAGCCCGCGCGGTTGTAGAACGCCGTGTCCATCTGGAAATCGCGATCGTAGTGCTCGGCCTGGCTCGACACCTGGAACCGCCTGGTCTCGTAGCGATACGACGCCTGCATCGCGTTGCCGCTCGTGTCGCCGCCGTCAACGCTCGTGCGCGACGAGAGGAACGTGGCTGAAACCAGCTGCGCGGACGAGGGCCGCACCGACACGTCACCGCCGGCGACCTGGTTGTGGCGGCCGGCATGAAGCGTATCCGTGAAGATCGCGCCGACATAGTCCGATCGCCGCAGCGCGTAGGTGGCGCGGCCAATCGTGAAGAGCTTGTCGCGCGTCGTGAAGATGTCTCCCCTGTCGCCGACGTCCTCCGGATGATCGTCCTGGGAATTCAGCACGCCGAACGTTGTCTTCCCCAACGTGCCGGTCAGCTTGCTGCCCCAGTTCGGATCGACGATGCGCCGGGTGTGAACGGCAGTGCGCATGTTGCTGTCGAAACCGGTGCCGGCGATGTTGAACAGCCCCATGCCCTCCATGAAGAACGGCCGCTTTTCCGAGTAGTAAACCGGGAAGCGCTGGTTGACTTCCACCTGGTACGCGTCGCTCTCTACCTGGCTGAAGTCCGGATTGACGGTCCCGTCGAGCGTGACGCTGGACGTGACGCCGAATTTGCCGTTGATGCCGACATTGGCCGTGTCGAGCACGCCTTCCCACTCATTGGCGGTCGCGCGTGCCTGATTCACGCTGTAGGTAAGGCTCGGCAGCAGCTCCATCAGCCGTCGCGGCTTGAGATTCGCAAACAGCAGGTGCGCCGGGCGCTCGAACACCCATTGGCCCGGCAGCATCTCGGGCCACGAGTAGGACATGCCGGCGCGGCTGATCTTTCGAAGGAAGACCAGGCCCATGCGCACCTGGTCGCTGCCGGAGAAACGCAGCGTCTGCAGCGGAATCTGCACCTCCACGACATAGCCGTCATCTGTGACCTTCGCCGCGCTGTACCAGACGAAGTCGGCGTCGAACTGCTCGCCGGACGATGCGGTGTTGAGCGCGTCCATCTGGCTGGCGCTCGGATTCGAGAACAGGTGATATGCGGTCTGGCCGGTACCGTTCGAATCCAGGCTGATCGCGATCCAGTCGTCGCTGAACGCGTTGTCGCGCTTGGTAATGCTGGTCTTGATGCTGGCCGGCTCGGGATCGAAGCAGTGGAAGGCGAAGTAGATGTTGCGGTCGTCGTAGGCGATGCGGACCTCGGTGCGGAGGTCGGCAGGCATCGTGTCGCCGCGGACCGGCTGGTACGACACCCACCCGTCAGGCGGAATCGCGAGCGGCGCGCGCTCCCACACCGCGTCGTCCAGGACGCCATCGATCCGTGGCGGCTGCGCGGCTCGCTCCACTGCGAAGTCGGTAGTGCCCTGCGCGCGAGCGAGGGCGGGGAGCAGCATGCCCAGCAGCGCCCCGAGCAGCGCAACAGGCCGGACGGTTTTCATTGCCGGGACTAGCCCGTGAGCCTACTCCCTTTCCGCCGGGTTCAGGATTCACCCATCCCACCGATCAGCTGCGGCGCAGACGGTGGCCTCCCGCGACGCCGTATCATGGGCGCAGACGCACGATGCGTGGCTTCCTGTCTCGTCTCCGCCAGGGCTTCCGGCGTGTGCTCATCCTGTCGGCGCCGGCAGTGCTGTGGATTGCCGTCGGGTTGGCAAGCCCGGGAACGGGCACCTCGGATCGGACCGTCACGCTGTCCCTCGTCGGCACGACCGACTTACACGGACAGGTCTTCTCCGTGAATGGGCGCGGAGGCGTGGCGCTGCTCGGCGGCTATCTCGAGAACCTCCGCGCGGCACGCGCCGCTGATGGAGGGGCGGTGCTGCTGTTCGACTCGGGCGATACGTTCCTCGACGGCATCGAGTCGAATCTCTCCGAAGGCGCCATTGTCGTCGATGCCTACAACGCGCTCGGTTACACCGCCGCGGCAATTGGCAACCACGACTTCGAGTTCGGCGCCGTGGACGCGAAGCGGTTCGAGCCGCGCGCGGATCGGCGCGGAGCGCTCAAGGCGCGCGCTGCCCAGGCCCGATTTCCGCTGCTGGCGGCAAACCTGTTGGAGGACGGCCGGCCGGTGGAGTGGCCTAACGTCGAGCGCTCGACGATGGTCGATGCCGCGGGCATGAGGGTCGGCGTCATCGGTGTGATGACGAGAGACGCGCTCTCGATGACGCTGGCGTCCAACGTCATCGGCCTGCAGGTGACCGCGGTGGCTGACGCCGTCAAGACCGAGGCCAGGCGGCTTCGCGCGAACGGAGCAGCGCTCGTGGTCGTAGCCGCGCACGCGGGTGGATACTGCGGCGCGTTCGACCGGCCCGCCGACCTCGGGTCGTGCGACGACTCGAGCGAGATCTTCGACGTCGCGCGGGCGCTGCCACACGGACTCGTCGACGTCATCTTCGCCGGGCATACCCACCAGGCGATTGCCCACGAGGTGAACGGCATCGCCATAGTCCAGGCGTACTCGTGGGGGCGAGCGTTCAGCCGAGTGGACGTGACGATGAAACACGGTGCCGCGTCCGAGGGCCGGGGCGACGCCGCGCGCGTGATTGGGGCGCGGATCTTCCCGCCGCACGACGTATGCGCCCGCGAGACTGTCACAGGCGGATGCGCAGCAAGCGAGACGGCCGGCGTCCAGGCGAAATACGAAGAGCGCCCGGTGATCGCCAGCGCCGCGGTAGACGCCGCGATGGCGCCTGGGCTGGCGCGCGTCCGCGAACTGCAGTCCACACGTCTGGGTCCGGTGCTGGAGACGCCGCTGCCGAGAGGCAGCGGCACCGAGGAGTCGGCGCTCGCCAACCTGTTCGCCGACGCGATTCGCGAGCTTTCGCCGGCCGCGGACGTGGCCATCGGTCAGGCCAGCGGGCCCGGTGGGCTGCGAACGGATTTGCCCGCTGGACCGGCCACCCTTGGCGCGCTCTACGACACCTTCCCGTTCGACAATCTGGTGGTGCGCCGGACGTTGACCGGCGCGGAGCTTCGTCAGGTGCTCACCGCGCAGATCCGCCGACCGCGCTGGGGCGGCCGCGCGTTCGGCGTGTCGGGACTGCACGTGCGCCTTGCGTGCAGCGGGGGCAGCTACGACGTGGCCGTAGAGCGAGCCGACGGCCGGCCCATTCGCGATCAGGACGTGCTCGTCGTCGCCATGTCCGACTTCCTCGCAACTCGAACCGTCAACTCGATCGCGCCGGAGTCCGACACCTCGCATGCGGGCGAAGCCCCGGTGCAGATGGTGGACGCCGTCGCCGACTGGCTGCGCGCACACGGTGGACGTCTCAGCGCCAGGCAGTTCGCCGACCCGTCACGGCCTCGCTGGACCCGCACGCCGCAAGCGGCCGCCGGCTGTCCGGCTGACTAGCGCGCGGCCGATCGAGCACGGCAAAATCTGCCCGGTCGCCTCGCAACACCTACACACGCACATCGTCTCGCTCCATTTTCCTTGCGGTTTTTCAGCACCTCAGCGTTGGCGTCCTTATTGCGACGCCGCGGCAGCGGCTGGACTGTAAGACTGGAGGTTTGATGTGCGGCGTTGGGCGGTTGGATTCGTGACAGTGAGCCTGGCAGCGGCCATGGCTCCGAAGGCACAAGTCGGCACCACGATAGTTCCTCAACCAGGCGCGACGAGTTGGGCGCCCGGTGTTCGCGGAATTCCCGCGCGGACCACCGTATGCGCCTCGGTCAGCGCAGCGGCCTACGGTAATGGGCAATCCGAGGCTTCGGCGGGCATCCAGGCCGCGATCAACGCCTGTCCCGAGGGGCAGGTCGTTCAACTGTCCGCGGGGACATTCCGGCTCGATGATCACGTCCTGATCAACAAGGCCATCACGCTGCGCGGCGCCGGGCCGGGGCAGACCACGCTTCAGAAGACCAACACCACGTCGGAACAGGAAGGCTTGATCATCGTCGGACCGTCGCGATGGCCGTACATCGATGAAACCACAGCGGTGAACCTCGCGGCCGATGCGGTCCAGGGCGCGATGTCGGTGACCGTGCAGAACGCCGCCGGGTTCGCGCCAGGGCAGTTCGTGAAGCTCGACGAGGACGATTACAACACCGCGCAGTGGATGGCGCTGCCGCCCCGCCTCGACGGGAGTACACCGCGAGTGCTGGCCACGGACCGCATCGTCTGGCCGATTCACAATCCCGCCAACTCCGGCGATCTGCCGTTGCCGGATGGTTTGACGTGGCACAGCCGTCGCGGCCGGCCGCTCGCCGAGATCAAGGAAGTGAGTGCGGTCAGCGGGAATACGGTGACCTTCTCCACGCCGGTTCACATCACTTATACGACTGCCAAGGCCGCTCAGTTGATCCGGTACACCGGGGCCGCGTCGGTGCACGTTCGCGGCGGCGGCGTCGAAGACATGACGCTCACTGGCGGATCCGAAGGGAACGTATCGTTCTCGGCGGCGGCGTACTCGTGGGCCAAGAACATCGAATGCCTGCGGTACCTCCTGCCCTGCGTCGACATCACCCACAGTTTTCGCCTGGAGATCCGCGACTCGCTCATCCGTGGCGCCATGCACCCGTATCCCGGCGGCGCCGGGTATGCGCTCAGCCTGCAGCAGGGAACGTCAGAGGTGCTGATCGAGAACAACATCATCACTGAAGCCAACAAGCTGATGGTCGTGCGCTCGTCGGGCGCGGGGTCCGTCTTCGGATACAACTACGTGGACAACGCCTACATCGGGAACTATCCCGAGTGGGTGGAAGTCGGCCTCAACGCCAGTCACATGGTTGGCTCGCATCATGTGCTGTTCGAAGGAAACCAGTCGTTCAACTACGACTCCGACGATACCTGGGGCGGCGCGCTGGCAATGACCATTTTCAGGAATCACCTGACCGGACGCCGCCGCGACTTCCCCGACCGCGACAACGTCAGGGCGGCTGGCCTGGGATTCGGTTCATGGTGGCACAGCTTCATTGGCAATGTTCTCGGCGAGCCCGGACGCATGAACGGCTGGATCTACGAGGACCCTGGTGACGGCACCTACGGTGACGCCAGCACCAAGTGGTCGAGAGGATTCGTGCTCTGGAAGTTCGGCTACGCGCCGGCGGCCTGGGGACAGAGTCCGGACCCGATGGTCCGCAGCACGGTCCTGCGCGACGGGAACTTCGATTACCTCACCAACGGCGTGAGATGGGATCGTCAGCCGCAGGCCCTGCCAAACTCGCTCTATCTCACGGCAAAGCCTGCGTTCTTCGGAAACCTGCCGTGGCCGTGGGTCGATCCGGTAGGTGCGAACAAGATCGGGACGCTGCCGGCCCGCGTTCGCTTCGACGGTGCTCAAGGGCTTCCGTCGGCTCCTCAGGGGTTGCGCATCACCGTTCCATAGTCCTTCGCCGTGGACGGTCATTGGTCGAGAGGACGACCAATCTCCCGTTACTTCAGCTCGACAACGATCTTCCCCAGGCGCCCGGTGAACCGGTTGTCGCGCTCGCGATAGTCATTGGTAACGGCGGTCTCGTCATCCACGCCGACGGTCGCGCCTTCGTCTGGCGAAAACAGGTTCGCGATCGTCTTGTCGATCCGTCCCTCAGCCATTTTCCGGCCGTTGACCGTGAGCGTGCCGATGCCGCCACGGCCGCGGCCG